>NZ_JAAVVD010000020.1:0-149235 GCF_018449755.1 Variovorax sp. dw_954
GGGGGGGGGGGGGGGGGGGGGGGGGGGGGGGGGGGGGGGGGGGGGGGGGGGGGGGGGGGGGGGGGGGGGGGGGGGGGGGGGGGGGGGGGTGGCGGGGGGGGGGGGGTGGGGGGTGCTGGTGGTACGGGCGTCGGCGGTACAGGCGACACGGCAGGTGCTGGCGATACAGGCGACACGGCAGGTGCCGGCGGCGCCGGCGGTACGGATGCTGGCGGTTCTACGGACACTGGCGCTGCTGCCGGTTCTGCAGCCGTTGCCGGTGCTGGCGGTTCTACAGGTGTTGCCGCCGGGGACGCCGCCGATGGCGAGAGCGCCGGGAAAAACCCGCCGCCCCCTCCTCCGCCGCAGGCAGTCAACGCGAGCGTCGCGCCCGCGACAAGGGCGTAGCCGAGGCGACTCGGACGCGGTGACGAAAAACGCTCGCCGACGGGGGCGGGGGCGGGAGCGGGACGCATGAAAAGCTCATACATGACATCAGGCACCAACGAGTGCAATAGTCAACGAATGTGAACAAGTCTACCGACTACTCCCGGTCGGTCACCGATATATTTGTTAACCCTCACTTCGCTGGCAACAGGCGCCGCTCGGCGCCGCAAGAGATGCAGGCCCGGATCCGCACGCCACGGCCGGGAGGCCTGGCGGCAATGCCGAAAGCGACCGCCGGGGCCCCTTGATGGGCCCTGTGCAAGCCGCAGACTCAAGCGTCCACGGTCAACGCCTCGGCAACGGAGCGCATCGCCAACAAATATCCGCTGACCCCCAATCCGCAGATCACTCCTGTGGCCGCCAGCGAGATCAACGAATGCTGGTATTGCACGCTGCGCTTGTGGATGTTCGTGATGTGCACTTCGACCAGGGGCTTCTGGATCAGCTTGACGGCATCCAGCACGGGAATGGACCCGAATGAGAAGCCGGCCGGGTTGATGATGACTGCGGCGTCCTTCTCGAAAGCCTCTTGCAGCCAGTCGACCATCACGCCTTCGTGATTGGTCTGTCGGAAGTCCACGCGCAGGCCGAGTTCGGCGGCGAGGCTTTCGCAGCGCGTCTTGACTTCGGCCAGCGTCGTGGTGCCATAGAGGTGCGGCTCGCGCTTGCCGAGCATGTTGAGGTTCGATCCGTTGAGGACGAAGACGGTTTGTGTCATGGCGATGTCTTCCTTGCGGGCCCGACAAGCCACCTTCGGCAGTCGGGCCTCGTTGCGGTTTCAGTGGTGTGAGACCCTGGCGGCCGGGTCCACGCGGTTCATGTCGATACCGCGGGTTTCAGGGCCGGTCAGGATCATGATGAGCGAGACCGCGTTCAGCGCGACGCACAGCGCCACGACGCCCCACGGCGAGCCGTTGAACGCGCTCACCAGGTAGACGGCCACGAGTGGCATGGGGCCGCCTGTCAGCAGGTTGGCGCCGGTATAGGCCAGGGCGGAGCCGGAATAGCGCACGTTGGTCGGGAATGCTTCGGCAAACCACACCGGCTGGATGCCGCTCTGGAACTGCGTGAAGCCCAGGAACAGGCCCATGATGCCCAGCATCGGCCAGAAGCTCCTGGTGCCCAGGATGCCGAAGTACACGAACAGGATCAGCAGCGTCGCCGTCGAGCCGATGGCGAGCGCCTTCTTGCGGCCGATGCGGTCGCTCAGCAGGCCACCGGCGAGCGCGCCAACGATGGCGCAGACGTTGGCGCCCATCAAGAGCAGGAAAGCCGTCTGCTTCGGAACTTCGAGGTTCTTGGTGATGTAGCTCAGCGAGAACACGACGATCAGGTAGAAGATCGCCGCCGGGCCGCAGAAGAAGAACATCAGGCGAAGGATGGTCCTCCAGTGCAGTTGCGCGGCGTCGCGCAGCGGGTTGCCCACTTGCGCCACCTTGTTCTTCTTCAGTTCGACGAAGGCCGGGGTTTCCTCCACCTTGAGGCGGATGTAGACGCCGACCACGACCAGCACGAAGCTCAGCAGGAATGGAATGCGCCAGCCGAACCTGTCGAACGACTCGGGACTCAGGCTCGAAGACAAGAGTAGCAGCACCGCGTTCGCCAGTATCTGGCTCAAGGGCGAGCACAAGCCCAGCAGGCCGGAGTACTTGCCGCGCTTGCCCGGGTGGGCGTGCTCGAGTGCCATGAGTTGCGCACCGGTCGACTCGCCGCCCAATGCGAAGCCCTGCACGATGCGCAGGATCACGAGCAGGATGGGCGCCCACACGCCGATCTGGTCGTAGGTTGGCAGCAAGCCCATCAGGACCGACGCCAGGCCCATGATGCTGACGGTGCCCAGCATCAGGTTGCGCCGGCCGAGCTTGTCGCCCAGGTGGCCGCAGATGATGGCGCCGAGCGGTCGTGCGGCCAGGCCGACGCCGAAGGTTGCCAGCGACGCCAGCAGCGCCGAGGTCGGGTCCATCGAAGGAAAGAACAGCTTGGGCAGCACGGTCGCGGCAACGGTGCCGTAGAGCGTGAAGTCGAACCATTCCAATGCGGTGCCGATGGTTGCAGCCGTCACGGCGCGCGTGGCCATCGAGTCGGTCGAGGCCGCTGCCGCGGGCGCATGGGCCGGTGCGTCAGATGCCATGGAGTTTGTTGTCATGCGTGTCTCCGGGAGTTGGTGGGCTGGAGCCGATTGTTTGGGCTCCGCCGCCCGGGCGTTCCGAATTGGAATTCGGTTTTATATTGCGGGATCTGAAGCTGGAATCGACACCATGAGCACGGCACTCACACGCGGGCTGGAAGTCCTCGAATACCTCCTGGCGCACCCCGGAGGCATGCCGCTGGAACTCATCGCGGACGCACTCGACATTCCCAAGAGCGCTTGCCACCGAGTGCTCGCCGAACTCAAGCTGCGCGGTTATGTGCGCCAGATCAGCGAGCGCGGTGAATACGTCATGACCACGCGGCTGGCGTCGCTGGGCCTCGGCTTCCTGAGCAGTTCGGGCATCGTCGACATCGCGCACCCGGTCATCGAGCGGGTCGCGGAAGTCTCCGGCGAACTGGCGCGCCTGTCGGTCGTCGACGGCGACCGGCTCACCTGGGTGGCCAAGGTCGAAGGCAACCGCAAGGGATTCCGCTACGACCCCGACATGGGCCGCGACGCGCGGCTCTCGTGCACGTCGTCAGGCCATGCGTGGCTGATGACACTGTCGGATGAACAGGCCGTCGCGCTCGTTTCGAAGCAGGGCTTCGGCTCGCAGCAGGACTATGGCCCCAAGGCCCCGACGACCGTGAAAGCCCTGCTCGGCTTCCTGCACGCCGCTCGCGTGCGTGGCTACGCGATGATCGACGAGGTCTTTGCCCCGGGCATGACCGCCGTCGCGGCGCCGGTGCGGCGCGGCGAGCGGCCGGCGATGGGCGTGATCAGCATTGCCGGACCGAAGACGCGGCTCGACTTCGCCCGGATACAACAGCTCGGGCCGATGCTGCTGGAGGCCACTCGCGAACTGGCCTCGTTGAGCAGTGCCTCCGGGCTTTTCTCCCGGCCGCCGCTAGGCAAGGCTTGAAGCACCGGCGATGGGCCGGGACGCATGCTGCGCACATTCGCCACGCCCATAAGCTCGGGACGATTTCGTCTTTGCCACGCCGCACGGGATCGCATAAAAGGGCAGGGTTCCCATCTCCGCCCCCTATGCCCTCCACCCGCCAACTCAAGCTCGGCGCGTTCATGCGCCCTGTCAGCATCCATACCGGCGCATGGCGCTATCCCGGCGCCTTCCCCGATGCCAACTTCAACTTCGCGCACCTGAAGCGTTTCGCGCAGACGCTGGAGCGCGCGAAGTTCGATGCCTTCTTCATGGCCGACCACCTGGCGGTGCTGAACATGCCGATCGAGGCACTGAAGCGCAGCCACACCGTGACTTCCTTCGAGCCGTTCACGCTGCTGTCGGCGCTGAGCCAGGCGACCGGGCACATCGGCCTGGTCGCCACCGCATCGACCACCTTCGACGAGCCCTTCCACATTGCGCGCCGCTTCGCCTCGCTCGACCACCTGAGCAACGGCCGCGCAGGCTGGAACGTGGTGACCACCTCCAACCCCGATGCGGCGCTCAACTTCGGGCTGGAAGACCACATGGAACACGACGAGCGCTATGCCCGGGCGCGTGAGTTCTACGACGTGGTGACCGGCCTGTGGGACAGCTGGGCCGATGACGCCTTCATCCGCGATGCCGCGAGCGGCCTTTACTTCGACCCGGCGAAGCTGCACACGCTGAACCACAAGGGCAAGTACCTGTCGGTGCGCGGACCGCTGCACATCGCGCGACCGGTGCAGGGATGGCCGGTGATCGTGCAGGCCGGCGCCTCGGAGCCCGGCAGGCAACTGGCCGCCGAGACGGCCGAAGTGATCTTCGCCGCGCACGGCACGCTGGCCGAGGGCCGCAGCTTCTACGCCGACGTGAAGGGCCGCCTTCCCGCGCTCGGCCGGGAACGCGATCACGTGAAGATCCTGCCGGCCGCCTTCGTGGTGGTGGGCGATACGGTGGAGGAAGCGCGCGCCATCCGCGCGAAGCTTGACAGCCTCGTGCACTATGAAAGCGCGATCGCGTCGCTGTCGATCTCGCTCGGCGTCGATGCCTCGAAGTTCGATCCCGACAAGCCGCTGCCGCCCGTGCCCGAGACCAATGCCAGCAAGAGCGGCCAGCAGCGCGTGATCGCGCTGGCCGAACGCGAAGGCTTCACCGTTCGCCAGCTGGCCCAGCGACTCGGCGGCTACGGCGGGCTCGCCTTTGTCGGCACCGCGCAGACCATCGCCGACGACATGCAGACGTGGCTGGAGTCCGAAGGCTCGGATGGCTTCAACATCATGTTCCCGTGGCTGCCGGGCGGGCTCGATGCCTTCGCCGACAAGGTCGTCCCCGAACTGCAACGCCGCGGCATCTTCCGCCGCGAGTACGAAGGCAAGACCTTGCGCGAGAACCTGGGCTTGCCGCGGCCGGCGAACCGGTTCTTTCCGGGGTGAGCACTCAGGCCGGCGCCCGCCCAGCCCCCATGCCCTGCGCCGCAGCCGTCCCATAGCCATACAGCGCCAGCTTCCGACAGCCCGCGAACATCGACTTGGGCGTGAGCCCGTACACCTGCCGCACCGAGTGGCTGAAGTGCGTGGAGTCCGGGTAGCCGACGTCCAGTGCGATGTTGGCGAGGTTCGCGCTCTGGGTCACGAAGTACAGCACGCTGCGCGCGCGCTGCCAGGTGCGGAAGCTGCGGAACGGCGCGCCGACCTCGGCGCGGAACAGGTGCAGGAAGCGCGACACCGAGAGGTGGCAGGCCACGGCGCAGTCCTCGGCCGACGTGTGGCTGTTGGGGTCGTGCTTGATGCGGTCGAGCACGGCGCGGATGCGGCGTTCGATCCGCCGCGTGGGCAGCGCGAGCCCGAAGAAGTGCCGGTCGAAGTCCTCGGTGCGATCGAACTGCCGGCGCGGCGCGGCCTTGAAGCGGTCGAGCGCATCGCGCAGGGCGGCGAGCGTGTCGGCATCGTCCACGGCACCGCCGCCATCGCGAATCCATTCCGGCAAGGCCGGCACGTCGACCGTCTCCGCCTCGACGAGGATGCTGAAGATCATCCGCTCGCCCGCCACGATGCGATGCGGCACACCGGGCGGCACCACCGATAGCTCCGCAGCCTCCCACGCGCCGCCTTCCACGCTGATCCGGTGCGGCTGCGTCAAGGACACGTAGATCGAGAACGCACCCAGGGTGCGAACCGTCGGCTCGCCCAGCAGGCCGACGTAGAGCACGCGGTCCGCGTTGAGCCACATCACGCGCTCGGGGCGCCGGGTGGAGGGTTCGATCCTGATCTGCTCGTCCTGATGCATGTTCTTGTCTCCTTGGGTTGTCGTTGCGTGCTCTCTCAGCGGTACTTGGCCAGTTCCAGCTTGCCGATCTGGTTGCGGTGCACTTCGTCGGGCCCGTCGGCCAGGCGCAGCAGGCGCGCCGTGGCGTAGGCCGATGCGATGCCGACGTCGTTGTTGGTGCCGCCACCGCCGAAGGCCTGGATGGTCCAGTCGATGACCTGGCAGGCCATCTGCGGCGCGGCCACCTTGATCATCGCGATGTCGGCCTTGGCCACCTTGTTGCCGACCGTGTCCATGCGGTAGGCCGCGTTCAGCGTGAGCAGGCGCGCCTGCTCGATGAGGATGCGCGACTGCGCGATGCGCTCCAGCGTGACGCCCTGCTGCGAGATCGGCTTGCCGAAGGCCGTGCGAGACTGGGTGCGCTTGCACATCAGTTCGAGCATCTTCTCGGCCAGGCCGACCAGTCGCATGCAATGGTGGATGCGTCCCGGTCCGAGGCGCCCTTGCGCGATCTCGAAGCCCCTGCCCTCGCCCAGCAGCATGTTCGACGCCGGCACGCGCACGTCCTTGAACGTGACCTCGGATGCGCGGTCGGGCACGCCGTAGAAGCCGAACACCGCGATGGGGCGCACCACGGTGACGCCGGGCGTGTCCATCGGCACGAGGATCATCGACTGCTGCTGGTGGCGGTCGGCGTTGTCCGGGTCGGACTTGCCCATGAAGATCGCGATCCTGCAGCGCGGGTCGGTGGCATTCGTCGTGTACCACTTGTGGCCGTTGATGACGTACTCGTCGCCGTCGCGCACGATGCTCGACTCGATGTTGGTGGCATCGCTCGATGCCACGGCGGGCTCTGTCATCGCGAAGCAGGAGCGGATTTCGCCGGCCAGCAGCGGCTTGAGCCAGCGCTCCTGGTGCTCCGGCGTGCCGTAGCGTGCCAGCACTTCCATGTTGCCGGTGTCGGGTGCCGAGCAGTTGAAGACCTCGGGCGCGAGGTGCGAGCGGCCCATGATCTCGCACAGCGGCGCGTACTCGAAGTTGGTGAGGCCGGCGCCGTGCTCCGACTCCGGCAGGAACAGGTTCCACAGGCCGGCGGCGCGGGCCTTGGGCTTCAGTTCGTCGAGGATGGGTGCGACCTTCCATGGCCCCAGTTCCTCGGCCTCCTTGTAGTAGCGGGCCTCGTTGGGATAGATGTGCTCGTCCATGAAGGCGCCGAGGCGCTTCTGCAGGTCCTGGACCTTGGGGGAGAACTCGTACACGTGAACCTTTCTGTGGGTGACCCGCGCCTCAGCGCTCGCCGGCCGGGAAGTGGGCCTCGACCTGTCGCCATGCAGCCTCGGCGATCGGCCGCGCGCGGGCCCCGGTCTCGGCGGCCTCCGCGCTGGATGCCGTGCCGTCGCGCGCGCGTTGCGAGATGCCGTGGAGGATGGCGGCCAGCCTGAACATGCTGTTGGCCAGGTAGAACTCCCAGTGCGCCGGGTCGATGGCCGGACGGCCGACACCTGCGCAATAGGCTTGCAGGTACGACGCCTCGTCGGGAACGCCCAGCGCCGCATGGTCGGCGCCCGCCATGCCGCGGAACTGCACGGCGGTGAGCCGCCAGGGCAACGCGTGGTAGGCGAAGTCGGCCAGCGGATGGCCCAGCGTCGACAACTCCCAATCCAGCAGCGCGAGCACGCGCGGCTCCGTCGGGTGGAAGATCATGTTGTCGATGCGCAGGTCGCCGTGGAAGAGCGTGGTCTCGTCGTCGGGCGGCACATGGGCCGGCAGCCAGTCGATGAGACGCTCCATCGCCGGGATCGGGTCTTCTGCCGCGGCGGCCTGGTACTGGCGCGTCCAGCGGCCGATCTGACGCTCGAAGAAGTTGCCGCTGCGGCCGTAGTCGCCAAGACCCAGGGCCTGGTAGTCGACGGTGTGGAGCGCGGCCACGGCCCGGTTCATGCCGGCGTAGATCGCGCTGCGTTCAGCATTGGCAAGTCCGGGCAAGGCCGGGTCCCAGAAGATGCGGCCGTCGACGAAATCCATGACGTAGAACGGCGTGCCGATGACCGATGCGTCGTCGCAGTAGCCCCGCGTGCGTGCAACGGGAACGCCGGTCCCGTGCAGCGCCGCGATCACGCGGTATTCGCGGTCCACCGCATGGGCCGATGGCAGCAACTCTCCGTCAGGCTTCTTGCGCAGTACGTAGCGCGTGCCGGCAGCATCGGTGACGAGGTAGGTCGGGTTCGACTGCCCGCCCTTGAAACGCTCCAGCGTGAGCGGTGCGCGGAATCCCTCGATGTGCACGAGCATCCATTCCGCGAGAGCCTTCACATTCAGCATCGACGAATTGTACGAAGATCTTGTCTGACAATCAATCAGTGTTTGTCCGACATATCAGGAGGAATCAAGCAGGCTTCGGGCCGAACACCGGAGCCCGCTTCTCGATGAATGCGGCCACGCCCTCCGCTGCGTCCGCGGTGCCACCGGACTCGACCATGTAGCGATGTTCCAGCGCGAGTTGCGCCTCCAGCGAACGCTGCCCGGCGCCATCGACGAGGTCCTTGATGCGCCCCAGCGAGCCGGTCGCGCCACGCGCCAGCGACGCCGCCAGCGCATGCGCCTTTGCCTCCAATTCGGCGTCCGGATGCACCTGCGACACCACGCCGAGCTGCAGGCACTCGCGTGCCGACAGCGGCTCGTTGGTGAAGAAGATCTCCTTCGCGCGCGCAGCCCCGACGCGGCGCGCGAGGAACCACGAACCGCCCACGTCGGGCGTGAGACCGATCGCCGAATAGCCGCCGCGCAGCTTCATCGACTCGGCTGCGAGCACGATGTCGGCGCACAGCGCAAGGCCGATGCCGCCACCGCCAATGGGGCCGTTCAACGCGCTTACCACCGGCACCGGCAGCGTGGCCAATTTGTGGATTGCGCGGTGGAGGGGCGGGATGTGCTCGTCGAGCATGTCGGCCAGGCGATCGCGCGCATGCACGAAGCCGCCGATGTCGCCACCCGCGCAGAACTGCCGCCCTCGCGCCTGCAGCAACACGGCACGCACGCCGGCGTCGCCCGCCACCGCATCGATGGTCGCGATGAGTGCGTCGCCCATTTCGAAGTCGAGCACGTTGGCGCGCTCGGGCCGGTTCAAGGTGATGAAGGCGACGCCGTCGCGGTGTTCGAGAAGGATGGGCAAGGTCATGGCGGAAGGGCTTCGTGAAGGAATCAGATCGGCGAGATGCCGTGTGGCTTGTCCGGCCATGCGCGGTGCTTCTTGCGCGGCGCGCAGCGCTCCAGCGTGGCCACGATCACGGAGCGCGTGTCGCGCGGGTCGATCACGTCGTCGATGCCGAAATGCTCGGCCGCGTGCAGCGCGCCCAGCTGCTCGCGGAAGCGGCCGATGAGTTCGGCCCGCTTCGCCGCCGGATCGGCCGCCGCCCTCACCTGCTTCTGGTAGGCGACGTCGACCGCGCCCTCGATCGACATCGCGCAGATCTCGGCGGTCGGCCAGGCCACGCAGAGGTCGGCATCGAAGCTGCGGCCGCCGCACATCGCGATGTAGCCGAGCCCGTAGCCCTTGCGCAGCACGATCGACACGCGCGGCACCGTGGCCTGCCCCAGTTCGAACAGCAGGCGCGCGCTGCGCCGCGCGAGTGCGGTGTCCTCGGCCTGACTGCCGACCAGGAATCCCGGCAGGTCGACGAGGTAGGCCAGCGGCAGCCCGAAGCCATCGCAGACCGAGACAAAGTGCGCGCCCTTCTCGCAAGCCTTCGCGTCGAGCGTGCCGGCCAGGTGCATCGGCTGGTTGGCCACGATGCCGACGGCGCGACCCTGGATGCGCGCGAAGCCGGTGACGAGGTTGGGCGCGAAGCCCGGCTTGATCTGGAACAGCGAGCCTTCGTCGACCACGCCGCGGATCACGTCGCAGATGTCGTAGGGCTTGCGCGGGTTGTCGGGCATCACGTCGAGCAGGCCGCGCTCGAATTCGGCATCGGGCTCGCGCGGGGCCTTCGTCGGCACGGGCAGCCGCGCATTGGATGGCAGGAACGCCAGGTAGTCGCGCACGTATTCGATGGCCTCGGCATCGTCACCGGCGGCGATGTCGGCCAGGCCGTTGAGGTCGGCCTGCACGGCGGCGCCGCCGAGCGCGTCCTTGTCCGTGGTTTCGCCCGTGGCGGCCGCGACGAGCGCAGGGCCGGCGATGCCCATGGTGGACGTGCCGCGCACCATCACAACAAAGTCGCACAGCGCCGCGAAGTTGGACGGGCCGGCAAAGCCCGGCCCCATGACCACCGCCACCGTCGGCACCCAGCCCGACAGCGCGACAGCGATCTGGAAGTAGCGCGAGCCCTGCGCGAAGTGGCGACTGTCGAGCCCTTCCTGGATGCGGTGACCGCCGCCATCGAGCAGCAACACCATCGGGCAACCGTGCTCCAGCGCGTGCGTCGCCATGCGCTCGACCTTGGTCTCGCCGATGCGACCGTTCGAACCACCGAGCACCGTGAAGTCGAAGGCGCACAGGCACACCGGCCGTCCGTCGATGCTGGCGTAGCCGGTGAGCACGCCATCGGAAGGCGCCTGCAGCGACTCTGTGTCGAAGGTGTCGCGCTTCGGCTCGACCAGGCCGCCGACTTCATGGAAGCTGCCGTGATCGACCAGCAGTGCGATGCGCTCGCGCGCCGACAGCTTCCCGAGTGCATGCTGGCGCGCGATGGCCGCGGGCCGCACCGCATCGACCAGGCCGTCCCGCTTGGCCGTGAATTGCGCGTAGGCGAGGCGCGTCGCGCCGAGGTTGGTGTCGTCGCTCATTTCTTCCTTGCGGGGGCGGCCGGGTCGCTCGTGCGGTCGTAGGTGCCGGCGGTCACACCCGCTTCGCGCAAGACCTGCTTGCGCACCTTGGCGGTCGGCGTCTTGGGCAGCTCGGCGATGTACTCGACGTAGCGCGGCACCATGAAGTACGGCAGCCGCTCGTCGAGGAAGGCCAGCAGCGCGGCCGGCGCCACGGCCGTGCCTTCGCGCAGCACCACGCAGGCCTTGATGTCGTCCTCGCTGGCATCGCTGGCCACGGCAACGACGGCGCATTCGAGCACCGCGGGATGCTCGTTGATCTCCTTCTCGACCTCGAAGCTCGACACGTTCTCGCCGCGCCGGCGCATCGCGTCCTTGATGCGGTCGAGGAAGACGAACTGGCCATCGGGCTCGCGCCGGAACGCATCGCCGGTGTGCAGCCACTGGTTGCGCCACACACCGACCGTGGCCTCGGGCATGTCGTGGTAGCCGTCCATCACCATCCAGGGCTCGCGCGTGCGGATGACCAGTTCGCCGAGTTCGCCGTCGGCCACCTGCTGATCGTGCGCGTCGACGAGGCGCACCTCGAAGTCCGGGCGCGGCCAGCCGACCTTGCCCGGCTCGGCCTGCCCGACCGGCGCACGCAGCACGGTCGAGCCCTCGGTGAGCCCGTAGGCGGTGCAGACCGCCTCGATGCCGAAGCGTGTGCGGAACTCCTCGATCTGCGCCATCACAGGAACCATCATCACGCGCCGCAACGGATGGGTGGCATCGTCCGCGCGCGGCGGCTGGCGGTAGAGGAAGTTGGCCATCGCGCCGAGCAGCATCGTGTAGGTGCAACCGTACTGGCGCACGTCGTCCCAGAAGGTGGTCGCCGAGAAGCGCGGCAGCACGACGTTGCTGCCACCCGCGATGAGGTTGTTGTAGATGGCGGCCCACTGCCCGCCGATGTGGAACAGCGGCAGCGTGCAGAGCGAGACATCGCTGGCATCGGCCAGCCCCAGCACCTGCGGCGCCGAGTAGCCATAGGCGTGCGCGTGCGTGACGCGCACGCCCTTCGACGGGCCGGTGGTGCCCGAGGTGTACATGATGCCGATGAGGTCCCACGGCGCGAGCTGCGCCGGCGCCTCGCGCGGGCCGCGCAGCGCATCCCACGGCACGAAGCGCAGGCGTCCGACCGCCGGCAGGCTGCCCATGGCGCCGCGCACCACCACGTGCTCCAGGTGCTGCAAACGGTCTGCCACGTCGAGCAGCAGCGGCAGGTAGTGCGCCTCGATGACGATCACCTTCGCGCCACAGTTGTTGATGACGTGGACCAGGATCGAGCCCTTGTAGGCGGTGTTCACCGGCACCTCGACGCGCGCCGTCAGCGACAGCGCCCACCAGGCGATGACGTAGTCGAGGTGGTTGTCGAGCATCAGCAACACGAACTGCTGCGGGCCGACGCCGAGCCGCACGAAGCCAGCGGCGAAGGCGAGCGATTCCTCGTACAGCGCGGCGTAGCTCATGCCCCGCTCGACGTCGCGCACGGCGGGCTTGTCCGGCGCGGTGCGCAGGTGGCCCTCAAGCACCGCGCCGAGCGTGCGCGCCGCGAGCGGCGGCAATGCGGGCTGCGAGTGGTTGGGAGGGCTCATGGGTGATGTGACTTCTGGCGGCGGCATCGAGAGGGTTCGCCCCGATGCATTTACGTTGATTGTCAGCCACGATTGCCAGACAATCAAGCCATACGACCGATGGTTTCCCCGAGGTGGCCGCGTCGCAGTTCTAAGCGCTGCGACGCAAGCCCTCTCCTAGAATCCAGACCGCCCAAGCTGCACGCGCGAACCCGAATGACCGTCATCACCAAAGCCCCCTCCACCAAGACTGCCGCCGCCAGGAAAAAGGCGGTGGCCGAGGCGCCTGCCAAGCCGCGCAGCACGCCCGACCGTGTGGCCGACGCGATCAGCAAGGGCATCCTCACGCGCCGCTTCACGGTGGGGCAACGGCTGGTAGAGGCCGACCTCACCCGCGACCTCGGCGTGAGCCGCAGCACCGTGCGCGAGGCGCTGCGCATCCTGGCGTCGAGCGGCGTGGTCGACCTGACGCCGCATCGCGGCGCCGTGATCCGCTCGCTGAGCCGCGAGGATGCGGCCAGCCTGCTCGGCGTGCTGGAGGTACTGACCGGCCTGGCAGCGCGATTGGCCGCGACCAACATCCACATCGGCAACAACGCGAAACGCTTCGAGGCGGCGGCACAGACGCTGATCTCGGCCAGCACGCCAGAGGCGCTCGACCGCGTGCTCGACGGGCGGGCCAACTACTACCGCGTGATGTTCGAGATCGCCGACAGCAGCGAACTCAGTCGCGTGCTGCCGCAGGCGCGCGCGCACCTGTTCCGCGCGCAGTTCTACAACTTCCTCACCACCGCGGACCTGCGCTCGATGGTGGCGGAGTACCGCGGGATCACCGAGGCGATCCTTGAAGGAGACCCGGTGAAGGCCGAGGCGCGGACGCGGAAGCATCTGCAGAAGTCGGGGGAGCGGACGCTGCCGAGGATGTCGGCGTTTTCGCTGGGGTGAGTTCGCGGGTCTGATCGAGCCGAGCGAGCCGGGAAGTGGTTGCGGCACCTCCCGACCGTGTGCCGGTCGCTTGCAGTCCGCCAGGGATACCCGCCCGATTGCGATCGACCCCACGCACCTCATCGATGCTGATGCCGGAACCGGCGCGGAGACTCGCCGATATGCGCAGTAAATACCCTGGTGAAGTGACTCTGGTCTGAAAAACCGAGCTCCAGCGCGATCTCGGACATGGGTCTGTCCGTCGATTCGATCAGCTTCGCCGCCGCAAGGACTCTGCGGGAAGTCACGTATCGATGCGGCGGCATGCCCACGCTTTGCTTGAAGGCGCGCGAGAAATGGCAGGCCGACAACCTGGTGAGCGTCGCGAGGTGACCTACCTCGATGTGCTCGCCAAGATGGTTCTCGATGTGCTCGCGCACCCGCCGTAATGCAGACGGAGCGATGCCGCCTTGCGGGCGCGCCGCAGTGGTTGGCTCGATCCTCGCATGGTCTCGCACGGCCGGAGAGTCTTGCAGCCCAGGGCGATCCGAACCAATCAGTCCGCACACCGTTTTCAGCAAGTCGTCCTGGCCGCAGTTCATCGGCAAGCATGCGCTGATGCCTGGCGGCAAAGGAGCCGCGCTCGACTTGCACTCGGCTGTCGCCGTCAGCAGCACGATCTTGGGCATCGAGAGCGTGCGGGCCGAGCGCACCAGCGAATCCGAGTCAGAAATCAGCAGGTCGACGTTCTCAAGCGAGGTTTCGAAATGCGGATCATCGCCGGCCGCGCTGAACTGGACATCGCATCCATGAATCCTCTGCATCGTGGCCACCAGGCCAGCGGCCACGAGCGCGTTGGAATGCGACACCAGGATGTTCATGGCAACGGGCACCTGCCCGACCGAGGCAGAAGAGTATGTGTTCATGAGGAGCCCTCGAAATCAGATGTGGATGAGGAGCCGGTAGATTGACAGGGCGTTGCCCGCGCACGATGTCCGACCTCCGCACCGCGTCTGTCAATTGACACATTCGAGCCGCCACATTCGCGAGGCGATGCCATCCAACATGTCGGTTGACATATGGACCATGACGAATATGAGTGCGCACCGCCCGCATGTCGGGTCCAATGCAGCGAGGCAGTCAAAGGGCTATGGATGACATGAAAGCGACAGGCCGAATTGCGGTGATCGAGGGAGACGATCTGGTGCGAGAGCTCGTCCGGCAATGGCTGGTCGATGCGGGGTACTTCGTGGAAGCCTTTTCAACGCCAGCGCGCATGGCCGCTGTCGATCTCATCATCGCCGACGTCGCGAGCCCGCGCGCCGCGGAACCGCTGTTGCTCCAGCTGTTTCAGCCCGGGCGCAGCGTGCCTGTCCTGTTGCTCTCGGCAAGGTTCCGCACAGGTCAGGGCGGCTCCGTGGATCTTGCAGATGAACTGGGCGTCAAAGGCGTGCTGCCGAAGCCCTTTACTCAGCGCCAATTGCTTGCCGCAGTTCGGCAGTCGCTGGCGAAGTGACTCGTCGCGGTTGTCAGCCTCGAACGACATCGACGTTCGCGTTGAACGCGTAGCCCCTGCCTCGCTCGGTGACGATGAATGTCGGCGCCTTGGGGTCGGACTCGATCTTTCGACGCAGTCGACCAACCTGCACATCGATCGCCCTGTCGAAGACCTCGGCGTTGTGAAGCCGTGACAACTCCAGAAGCTGTTCGCGATCCAGCACCTTCTGCGGGGCAGCCAGGAATGCCACGAGAAGATTGAACTCGCTGTTGCTCAATGGCACCGGCTTGTTCAGCGGGGAGGTCAGGCGCCGCAGGCGGATGTTCAGTTCCCAGCCGTCGAATTGATAGGCTCGCACGCTCGCAAGCGAATCGGTCACGCGCTCATGCATCCGGGTGCGACGCAGCAATGCCCGAACCCGCGCGAGCAACTCGCGCGGGGAGAAGGGCTTGGTCACGTAATCGTCAGCACCCAATTCGAGGCCCATGACGCGGTCGGCCTCTTCGAGACGACCGGTCAGGATGATGATGGGAACCTTCGACCGCTCGCGCAGGCGGCGCGCGATTTCCAGCCCGTCTTCACGCGCCAGCCGTAGATCCAGCACGACGATGTCGACTGCATCCCGGGCCATTACCTCGCACATTTCGCGCTCGTTGGCGGCCGTACTCACGCGAAAATCGTGATCGCCAAGGTAGCTGCTGATCAGGTCAAGCACATAGGGATCGTCATCCACGGCCATCACGTGAGCGAGCGCCGAGACGGCGACAGCCTGCATCGCGCGTTCTCCTGTCATGGCGCTGCCTGCCCGCGATGCGGCTTGTCCGCCAGGGCCTCTGACAGTGCAAGGGCAAGGTCGCGCCGTGACAGCGGCTTGGTCAAGAGGATGTCGGCGCCCGCGTCGCGCGCCTGATCGGCAGCCGTCCCCGCAAGAAATCCGCTGACCAGCAGTACCGGGACCTCCGAAGGCAATCCGCGCAGCGCGCTGATCAACATGAGGCCCGACATGTGCGGCATGCGCAAGTCGGTGATGACAGCGTCGAACGAATCAGGATCGAGGCGGAAGACCTCCAGCGCTTTCTCCGCGGAGGTGAACGCAGCGGGCCGATAGCCAAGCTCGGCCAGCATGTTGCTGCTCAATTGCACCAGGGACTCTTCGTCGTCGACGACAAGGATCCGTTCGTTCTTTCCTCGCGCCAGCGGAAGCGCCTTTTCCTCCTTTTGACCCGGAGCAGTTTCACCGCTGCGAGGGACGTAGACCGTGAAAGCGCTGCCAACCTCCAATTCACTCGATACATCGATCGCGCCGCCCAGCTCGGTCACGATGCCATGCACGAGGGAAAGGCCCAGACCCGTTCCCGTGCCAACGTCCTTCGTCGTGAAGAACGGGTCGAAGATCTTGTCTCGTATGGCGGGGTCAATGCCTGCGCCGCTGTCACGAACGCACAGCACCACGTATTCGCCCGGGGGCAACGGGCCTGTCGTCGCCATCCGCTCCTGCGCGAGGCTTTCGCAAGTCAGCCCGACCTGCAACGATCCGCCAGAAGGCATCGCCTGCATGCCGTTCGTGGCCAGGTTCATCAGCACCTGGTGCACCTGCGTGGGGTCGCCGATCATCGTCGCGTGGCCCGATTCCAGCCGGGCGTGCAGACCCACGTTGGGAGGGCGCGTCGCTTCGATCATCGCCAGCGACTCCGCGACGACGCTTTCCATGTTCACGACAATGCGCGCGCCGACGCTGCTGCGGCTGAACGCGAGGATGCGTTCGACCAATGCGCGCCCCCGTTCGCCGGCAGACAGGATGCGCTCCAGATCCCGGCGCATTCGGCTGCCGGGCCGCGTGTGCTTCATCGAGGCTTCGCCAAAGCCGAGGATCACCGCCAGGATGTTGTTGAAGTCGTGCGCCACGCCGCCCGCAAGCGTGCCTACAGCTTCGAGGCGTTGCATCTGCTGCATGGCGGCTTCTGTGCGCCGGCGCGCATCCACGTCGCTGACCGAACCCGCCATCCGCGTTGCGCGACCCTCGGGGTCCCGCAAGCAGACGCCGCGAATTCGCACCCACCTGTACAGGCCGTCCGGGTGCAGGACCCGCCATTCGCCGTCGTAGCTCGGCACCGATCCATTCAGATACGCATCGATCAATTGGCCTTGGTGGCCGACGTCCTCGGGATGCAGCCTGACAGTCGCGACCCAGTCGCGTCGCGGCCGTATCAAGGCGCCGGGCTCGAGCCCGTACAGCTGTTGCGCCCGATGGGACAGGAACATCTGATGGGTGTCCAGGTCCCAATCCCAGAGGCCGTCATTCGAGCCTTCGGTGGCAAGCGCGAACCGCTGCTCCGATTCACGCAACGCAGCCTCGCCTGCCTTGCGTTCCGTGATGTCGCCCACGGAACCTGTGTAGCGCCTGGGTCGACCTTGATCATCGCGAGACAGCAAGCCGTTGGTGTGAATCCATCGCACCTCGCCATGGCGTATCAATCTCAGCTCGATCTCGAGGCGAGACCTTGTGCTGGCGAAATGCTCGGCGACGGCAGCCTGCCACCTGGCGCGATCTTCCGGATGGAACGGGAAGCGGTCGAGAAAGTCCTGTCTTCCGTTGAAACGGGTGTCCGGGGGGAAGCCGTAGATTTCGAGCATTCGCGGCGACGCGTAGAACTCGTCCGTCTCGGCAATCCAATCCCAGTGACCGTCGCGCGCAGCCTCCATGGCCAGCGCATGACGGTCTTCCGACCGCTGCAATGCGAGCACGGCCGTGCGCTGCGCAGTGACGTCCGTCGCGATACCGCTCACCCGGCGCGATCCTTGACCCTCGTCAGGAAGGAACACGCCGCGTTCGTGGATCCAACGTATCGCGCCGCAGGGCTGAACGACCCGGAACTCGACCTCCCACGCCGTGCTGCCGTCCGATTCGATCCAGTTGCCAAATGCCATCTTCACGCGCGCCCGGTCATCGACGTGGATGCCGTCCAGCCACACTTGCGGGTCCCGGTAGAGTGCCGCCAGATCGACGCCCCAGATTCGTTCGAAGCTCGGACTCGCATACAGCACGCGTTCCGGATCCATTTCGGTGATCCAGATCACGTCAGGCGTGGCATCTGCCATGGCGCGGAACCGCCCTTCGCTCTCGCGCTGGGCGCGGGCCGCGCGCTCGGCGCCCTCCTCGGCCAACCGGCGATCGCGGTTCTCTCGTTTCAGATCGAGGTAGAGCCGCGAATTCTCCAGTGCGACAGCCGCTTGCGCCGCGACGAGCCTGAGCACGGCGGTGCGCTTGCGTGTGAACGCGCCAGTCATCAGGTCGTTTTCGAGGTAGAGAACTCCGGCGAGGCGCGCCTGCTTGAGCAATGGCAGGCACAAGACGGAACGCGTTCCACGTCGTTGGAAATAGGGATCGCCGGAGTGCTGGCCCGAATGCGCTGCATCATCGAGGAGCACGGTGTCCAGGCTCTTCTCGACGAGCTCCAGCACGGAAGTGGGCCGGGACACTTCCAGGCTCATCGCACCGCGGCGCATGACCTTGACGCCGTCGCCGAAGATCTCCGCCTGCGCCTCGAATTCCATCCCGTCCATGCCGCGCAGGAACAGCAATCCGCGCTGGGCTCCGGCGTGTTCGAGCGCGACCTTCAGCAAGGTTTCTATCAAGTGCTCGGATTCGATCTCGCTGGAGAGCGCCTCCGAGACGGCCTGGACGGTCTCGAAGTCGAGCAGCTCGACGAGCGTGTGTGGCGCGCTGTCCGCCTCAGGCAGCGCGTCTGCGGAAAGCCACGGATGTCCGAGCTCGAGTCGCTTCACCTTGCCGATGGCGCCCCATCTGAGATAGGCGTAGCGCGCCTGGCGCAGATAGGCGTGCGCGATCGTGACCAGACCCCGATCGGCATGAAATCCAGCCGCCACTTCATTGGCCAGTGCTTCAACACAGGTACAGCCATTGACGCGCGCCAGGCGGACAGCTTCCTCGAAGTGAATCTCTGCATCCAGGTACCGGCCCTCGCAGCGCGCCAGTTCGCCCTCCACCAGTTCGCTCTTGTCCGCAAAGGTCGCGGGGTTGCAGGCGCGCCAGGCGCGCAGGCGTTCAAGGTGCATCACGACGGTCGCGCGCCTGTCCGCGGCGTCCTCCTCGGACAAGGCGCCCGCGCCGGCCGCAGCGGCAAGCGCCGTGTAGAGGTGGTAGTTCACCAACTGGCTCTGGATGGCCGAGGCTTTCCAGGGCGTCGCCCGTTCAAGAGCGTCGCGGGATTCGTCAAACCGTCCGGCGATGAACCGGAGCTGGCCTTTCAAGACCCAGTACCAGAACAACATCGTCGGCAGGCGCCCTTCGACGACCTGCGCCTCGAACACGGCTTCCTGAAAGCCCTCTCCGTCGAACTCCGCCAGCGCCGGGGTAAGCCCGCGCAGTGCCGCGACAAAGCGCTGCTGATGCACCAGTTCGTCGGCAATGTCTCGGAACCGTGCGCGACGGACGAAGTCGAGGGATCTGTCGATCTCGCTCGCCACGTCGTCGAGGTGATCGCCTCGGACCAGCAGGTCGTTGACGGTGTGGTTGCAGGCCCAGCAAGCGACGGCAACGTCACCCCGGTTGATGCCAGCCGCGTGGGCGGCGCGCCCCGTCTCGACCGCGATCGACAGCGGCTTCGCCCAGACGCTTGCGATCTGCAAGGCGAGGATCGTCTTCGCCTCGCTCGCGGCGAATGCGTGCTTGTCGACGATGCTTCGAGCCAGCGTCGCGAATCGATGCCCCTCGAGGTAGCGGCCGAAGTGCTGGCCCATCATGACGCCGAACCAGGCGAATCCGTGCGCGGATGCAGGCGTCAACCCATGCTGGAGCGTGAGCCGCACCATTCGACAGAGATGCACGACCACCAGCGACAGATCGGTGAAATAAGCGACGGAGAATATCTCGCCCAACACGTTCATGGCTGCTGCAACGGCGGGATCCACGGAAACCGGCAGGTCGACCAGCGATTCGATGGGACGTTCCGCGAGCAACGCCATCGCCTCGGCGAATGCGCGGTCCACTTCCGCGTCCGGGGGGTGCGCCTCGATGTCGATGCCGAAGAGCCGCAAGCAGGTCACGGCCTGCTCGACGGCCTCTGCATGGCGGGAGCCCACGACATAGAGCTCGATCAGGCGCCGACCGACGGCCGCGCTTTCCAAGGGCGTGCATGCCAATTCCATGAGGCGGTGCAACGCGCGTTCGGAGGGCTCGATGAGTCCCGCGAGGAAGTCGCTTTCCGCGCGAGTCAATTCGAGTTCGAAGCTGATGCGTCGCTGTCGCGCATGGCCATCCGGTCCAAGGAGATCGATTCCTGCCTGTGCAAAGCCCCGGGCCGCGGCATGGGCCGTTGCCGTCAGTGCGTGCTGCGCTGCCTTCAGGTTCAACCCGGCAACGGCGTCGCGTTCTTCCTGCGATCCCAATGCGGTGGCGGCGAGGTTGAACTGTCCCACGAGATCGAAGCCGCCCGGATCGCGGACGGCGTCGAAGGCCGGTGACGACATCCCGCGGAGTCGGCGGGCGATCTCGAGGTGTGCCGCCGCACGTTGATCGTCCGGGATCATCGCGTAGGCGGCCTCTTGAAAACGGTCGTGGAGGAATCGATAGTCGCCCTGCGATCTCAGGCACAGCCCGCCCATGACCGCGGGCCACAGCGCCGAATGCAGATCGTCCTCCACAAGTCCGACAACGTGCGCCAGCGTCGCCGTTGAACTGCGGACGCCCAGGCACGCGAAGGCCTTGAGCGTCTTTCGCGTCGTCGGCGGCAGCTTGCGGATTCTCTCGATCATCAGCGCCGGCAAATCCGCCTGATGGGAGTGGCCGCGAAGCCGTGTCATGTCCCAGGTCCACTCGCCGGAATCGCCTCTTTGCTGGAACAGGCCTTCATCCGACAGTCCGCTGATGAACTGCGTGGCAAAGAAGGGGTTTCCGGCGCTGGCCCGATACACCAGCTGAGCGACTTCCGCACAAGCCTGCGGCGCACACGCAAGGGTGTCGCCGACCAGCCTGGAGATCTCTCCGGCCAGCAACGGCTCGAGGAAGATTTCCTCGACGTCCGCGATCCGGCTTCGCAATCTTCCCAGCCAGTCACGCAGTGGATGGTTCGACTCGGCCTCGTTGCTCCTGTAGGCACATACGAGCAGCAGCTTCAGATTCGATTCGGCGAGGAGGACGTGTTCGATCGAATCCAGCGTCGCGCGGTCCGTCCATTGCAGGTCGTCCAGAAAGAGCACCAACGGCGAGGGCTCCGAACCGAAGACCTTGAGAAACCGGCTGAGCGTGGTTTGAAACTGGACTTGATGGTCACGCGTCGACAACTCCTGCAGCGCTTGTTGAGGGCCGAGAAGTTCGACCAGCTCAGGCGCCATGTTCGCGATGATTCGGCCGTTGCCAAGCACCGCCTCCTGCAGGCGTTGTCGCCAGCCCTCGCGCTCGGTCTCGGGCAAGGTGAGCAACGGGCGCACAAGGGATTGCAGTGCCTGGGCCAGCGTGGCATGAGGGACGCCGGACTGGTATTGATCGGCCTTTCCGGAAGCGAAGAAGCCGCTGCCGCCGGGCAGCGAACGCTGAAACTCGGCGACGACGGCCGACTTGCCAATGCCCGAAAAGCCGGACAACAGCACGATCCTGATCCGGTCTTGCGAGGCCACTTGCGCGAGCGCGTTGTGCAGCGACTCGACTTCACGCTCGCGTCCGTAGAGGCGGTCCGGCACCCGCAATCGACCCGCGGTTTCCGATGACGCCAGCGCAAAGGGTTCAATGTGCCGGTGCGCGCGCCAGGCGTACAACGACAAGCGCAGATCTGCTTCCAACCCCACTGCGGTCTGATACCGGTCTTCGGCGGCCTTGGACAAGAGCTTCAGGACGATGCGCTCCAGGACAGGCGGCACGCCCGCCACGATTTCCGATGGCGGCGCAGGCGGCTTGGCAAGGTGCGCATGGATCAGTTCGCGAGCGTCAGCGGTGACGAAAGGCAGTCGACCCGTCAGCAACTGATAGAGCAGGACGCCGAACGAATACAAGTCGCTGCGGGAATCGACACGGCGGTTGATTCGCCCGCCGATTTCGGGGGACGCGTGGGACAGGGCCGAGGTGGCGAGGCCTTGCCCCGGAATCACTGGCGCCGTCGCCTGCGCGGCCGAGGCGTTCGCGAATCCGCTGAGCCAGGCACGACCGCTCGACAGGTCCACGAAGACATTGCTGGGCCGAACGTCCTTGTGAACGAGCCCGGCATCATGTGTTCTGCGAATCGCTTCCGCGATTCCAACCGCCACGCGCAGGAACTGGTCGATGTCCCAGGGCTGCCCGATGACGTGCTCGAGAAGCACGCCTCCAGGGTCCGTCGTCCTCAAGGCCGGACGCTCCGCGGTGGCATCCAGTTCCAGCGGAACCGCCGCCCAGGACGTTTGCAGCCGGTTGCGCAATGCAAACTCATGCTGCAGGCGCTGGCGCCCCGCCAGGCTGAGATGGGCGCGGGGACGCCGCGACAGTTCGGTCCGGCCGGCATCGAAGGTGTGACGCATCAGCAGCGTTTCGCCATCGTCGTGCAGTTTCATCACGGACATCGAAGCGGGACCGCTTGCAATGTCGGCCGCGTAATCGATGGCGGGTTCGTCCATGCACGAATTGGACGCGCATTCGCCGATGGTGTGTATGGTCAGCGATGGAATCTTCGGAAAGCCGATGTCAGCTGACACAAACGGATGCCGAAGCAGCGTGTCGGCGAGTGGCCCTCCCGACCGCTACTGCCGGCCGCCAAACGATATGGGGTAGGCCTGGGTCCGGAGCGTCAGCATCGGATCCGCCGCTTCGATCCCCGCGTGCACCGAGCCCGGGAGAAAGAGCGTCTTCTTGTCGGTGGCCTCATCGTCCGCCAGCGCGTCGATGGTGAGCGTGCCGAGCCTGGTGAGTTTCCGGTCATCGGGCCAGGCGATGGAGGGGTCGTCGATCTTGTCGCCGGCACCCGAGATCTGGGCAAACCAGTCGAAGACGATCGGACCTTTCGCGACGCGTTGGGAAATCTCTTCGCGAAGATAGCCCGGTCCCTTCGCCTTCAACTCGTCTGCCGACAGGTAGTGCTCACCGGCCCTTGGCACGAAGCGATAGCGGACATAGACCGCCTTCCCCTCGGCGTTGGTGTACTTGAGGGCGTTCACGCCGAAGTAGGCGGCCGTCGCGTAGGAAACCGGCGGCGGCTTCTGCGTGGTCAGGAAGGTCTTGGCGACAGGATGATCGGCCAGGAATCGCTCCACCGGCGTCGGATGCGCCGCTTCCGGACCGCTGGCGCCGATGCTGCGCAGCAGGGCCGCGAACTCGTCGCTCGTCGGTGAGGGAAAACCGTTGAAGCTGTGGGTCACGACGTCGAATTCCTCCGCGTCCCGGGCCTTGATCTTGACGGCGAAGCCACGCGGATTGGCTTCGGGAATGGTGTCGGGAATGTCCGGGATGCCTGTGAAATCGGAGAAGCGGACGGTCAGCGGCAAGGGGCCGCCGCCCGCAAAGATCGGCGCCTTCGACAGCGACTTGGCGTGGGGATCCGCAACGAAGGTCCCCTTCAGGATGACGCCCTTGGCATGCACGGCGCGGGCGTGGTGTTCGCCGAACGCGCTGTGCAGCGCGTCGACGAGGTCCTTCGGCGATTGGTTCGGGACAACCGCCTCCGGCGCAGCGTCCGCGTGGACGGGCGTGACCGCTCCCACCACGCCGGCGATGGTCATTGCGGTGGCAACGCCGAGTTGTGCCGCACGAAGGTTCAGCTTGTCGAAGTAGTCGTCCTGGTTGCGCATGGTCGGAGCTCCTGGTGGTGAGTTCAGTGGTGGTGCCTGCCCATCTTCATCGGCGCCATCCGGAGCGTCTTTCACAAAGCGAGGGCCATTGGACGAATCCGTGCAAAGGCATTGGCGACACCGACGCCGCGCCAGCGAATCTCCGTCTTTCGACGCAGCCTTTCATGGACCTCGCGCGGGACGCAGGACCTTGCGGCCAGCGTCACAGTCATCTCCATGCCCGACGCCCCTTCGCTTCCGCCCGCACCGGCCCCACCGCCGGTCGCGTCGATCACGCCGCCCGCACCGGTCGCGCGCACGTGGCGCACCCTCGCCCGCATGGCCTTGCTCGTCGCGCTGGTGCTGCTGGTGTTCATGATCGCGCAACGCTGGGACGCATGGACCGGCGGCAGGCTGCACCAGACGACCGACGATGCCTTTCTCCAGACCGATATCACGCCCCTCGGCGCCAAGGTCTCGGGCTACGTGCTGGAAGCGCCGGCCGGCGACTTCGCGGCCGTGCGGCGCGGCCAGTTGCTGGTGGCCCTGGCGCCCGACGACTACCGCGCCCAGCTCGCGCAGCAGGATGCCAACGTGGCCGCGGCGTTGGCGGCACTCGCCAACAACAGTGCACTGGTCGATCTCCAGCATGCCAACGTGCGAGCCGCCCAGGCGGTGATCGCGAACGCGCAGGCCGTGCTTGCGCGCAACCAGCGCGAGGCTTCGCGCCAGCGCCGGCTCGCCAGCGATGGCGCCGGCACCGAGCAGTCGCGCGAGACCGCCGATACCAGCGAGCGGCAGAGCACCGCGCAGCTCGAACAGTCACGCGCCCAGTCGACGGCCGCCGAGCGCCAGCTCGACGTGCTGGCGGCGCAGCGCAAGCAGGCGGACGCGGCCCTGTCGGCCGCCCGTGCCAACCGGGAAATCGCTGCCCTCAATCTCGGCTACACGCGCATCGTCGCGCCTGACGATGGCGTGGTGGGGCAGCGCCAGGTGCGCGTCGGCCAGTACGTCTCGACCGGGCAGCAGGTGGCGGTGCTGGCCGCGTTGCCCCGCCTGTGGGTGCTCGCGAATTTCAAGGAAACGCAGATCCGCCGCATGCGCATCGGCCAGCCCTGCGAGATCGCCGTCGATGCGTTCCCCGGCTCGCGCCTGGCGGGGCATGTGATCGGCTTCGCACCGGGCACCGGCTCCCAGTTCGCGCTGCTGCCGCCCGACAACGCGAGCGGCAACTTCACCAAGGTCGTCCAGCGCGTGGGCGTGAAGATCGCGCTCGACGACCAGGGTTCGCTCGCCGAGTTGCTGCGTCCCGGGCTGTCGGTCGTGGCTTCCGTCAGGACCGACGAATGACACCGGCAGCCGCGTCGCGTCCGCAGGCGCCGCCCCTGCTGGGCCTGGGCGCGGTGCTGCTCGGCGCCTTCGTCTCGACGCTCAACGGCCGGCTGTCGACCTTCGGCCTCGCCGACATCCGCGGTGCAATGGGCCTGGGCTTCGACGATGCGGCATGGCTCACGACGGCGCAGACGGCCGCGCAGATGATGGTCGCGCCGCTGGCGGTCTGGGCTGCGACCGTGTTCGGCCCGCGGCGGGTGCTGCTGGCCGGTTGCGTGGTGTTCGCGACCGCCTCGGCACTCGCGCCCTTCAGCCGCGGTATCGCTCCCCTGCTCGCGCTCCAGTTCATCGGTGGCCTCGGCTCGGGCTGCTTCATGCCGCTGACCATCATGTTCGTGTTGCGCAACCTGCCGCCGCGCTACTGGGCACTCGGCATCGCGCTCTATGCGCTCAACATCGAGGCCTCGCTGAACATCGCGGCATCGGTCGAGGGCTTCTACGTCGACCGCCTCTCGTGGCAGTGGATCTTCTGGCAGAACCTGCCGCTTGCGGTCGCGATGGCTTTCTGCGTGCACTTCGGCATGCCGCGCGAACCGGTGGATCGCAAGGCCGCGCGGGACGCGGACTGGTTCGGCATGGCCTCCGCCTCGCTCGGCTTCGGGCTGCTCTATGCCGCGCTGGACCAGGGCAATCGTCTCGACTGGCTGGCGTCGGGCCTGGTCGTCGCGCTGCTGGTGGGCGGCAGCTCGCTGGTGGTCGCCTTCTTCGTGCACGAGTCGATCACGCCACAGCCCTGGATCGACGTGAGGCTGCTCACGCGAGGCTACCTCCCGATCCTGCTGCTGCTGGTGATCGAGGTCCGCTTCGCATCGCTGGGCACCGGCTTCCTGGTGCCGCAGTTCCTGACCGCCGTGCGCGGCTTCCGTCCGCCCGAGGTCGGCGCCGTACTGCTCTGGCTCGCGCTGCCGCAGTTGGTCGCGGTCCCGCTGGCCGTGCTGCTGCTGCGCCATGTCGATCCGCGCTGGGTCGCCTTCACCGGCATCGCGATGATCGGCAGCGCCTGCGCCATCACGTCCAACGGCCTGACGGCCTCTTGGTCGAGCGCCGACTTCCTGCCGACCCAGTTGCTCCAGGCCCTCGGACAGACCTGCGCCATCAGCGCCGCGATCTTCATCGGCGTGCTGAACCTGAAGCCGCCCGACATTCCGACCTTCAGCGTGATGATCCAGATCGCCCGCCTGTTCGGCGCCGAGGTCGGCTTCGCGTTTGCCGTGACCTTCGTGCGGACCAGCGAGCAACTGGCATCGCATGTCTTCGGCAATCATGTCCAGGCCGGCGTGGTCGGCACGCTGGCGCGCTTGCAGGGCATCGGCGCGGGCCTTGGTGTTGCACCTCAAGGCGCGGGTGCGGCATTGGCAAGATCGGCGGCACTGCTCGCGCAGGCGGTGCGCACGCAGGCCAACCTCCAGGCCTGCATCGAGGGATTCGGGCTCATCGCGGCCAGCACGGCGCTCGCGTTCTGGCTGCTGCTCGCACTCGATGCGCCACCCAAGGGGCCGGCCTCGCCGCATGTCCTGCGCTGGCGCGGGGGCGGAACGTGAAGGCCCGTCGACCGATCGCGATCGTCGCGATGGCCTCGATGGCCGCGATCTCGGGCTGCACGCTGGGACCGGAATTCAGGCAGCCGCCGTTGCCCGCCAGGTCCGCTGGCGCCTTCGTGAGCGCATTGCCCGATGCCGAGGCGGCCAGCGAGGCACCCGATGCCTGGTGGCGCCTCTACGACGACGACGCCCTTGCCCGCCTCGTGACCGAAGCCCTGGACCGGAACACCGACCTGGCCGTCGCTGCGGCCAACCTGGCGCTCGCGCAGGCCGTGTGGCAGGAGGCCCGCGCCGGACGCTATCCGACCACCACGCTGACTTCGGGCGCCGTCTATGGCCGCAACCTGATCGCGAATTCGATCGCCGCCGCCTTCAAGGGCCATGCCGAGAACCTGACGACCCTGCTCGGCGGGATCGATGTCGGCTACGAAATCGATCTCTACGGCCGTGTCGCGGGTTCGATCGCTGCGTCCAGCTTCGATGTGGAGGCGACCGCGGCGATGCGTGACGTGGCACGCGTGGCGGTCGCGGCGGAGACCACGCGCGCCTATCAGACGGTGCGCAGCGCCGGCCGTGAGCTCGACGTCGCACAGCGATCGGTCGCGATCGCGGAACAGGCGCTGGCGATCGTCGCGCGCCAGGCCGCCGAGGGCGCAGCATCCGATTTCGATGTCGCCCGCGTGCGCGTGCTGGCCGACCAGGCCCGTTCGCAATTGCCCGCCTTCGAGGGGCGGCGTCAGGCCGCGTTGTTCGAACTTGCGGCGCTGCTCGGACGGGTGCCCGCCGAGGCGCCGTTCGAAGTCGCGCAGGGAAGCACGACAGCGCGCCTGCCGATGCCACTGTCGACAGGGGACGGCGCCGCACTGCTGGCGCGTCGGCCCGATGTTCGCCAGGCCGAGCGTCGCCTGGCTGCGGCCACCACGCGCATCGGCGTCGCGACGGCGGCGCTCTACCCGCGCGTGAGCCTTGGTGCGAGCCTCGGCTTTGCGAACAACGAGGTGCTGAGAAGCTCGAATGCCGTCAGCTTCGCCATCGGGCCGTTGATTTCGTGGAGCTTTCCGGACCAGGCCGTCGCCCGCGCGCGCATTGCCCAAAGCGATGCGGCGGCTGCGGCCGCGCTGGCGAACTTCGACGGCACCGTGCTGCGGGCGCTGAAGGAAGTCGAGCAGGCCATCACCGCATGCAACGCCGAGACGCAGCGCCGTGCGTCGCTCGCCGATGCCGAGACGCACGCAGCGGACGCCTATCGCCTGTCGGGAATCAGACGCCGGGAAGGGGCCCTGAGCCAGCTCGACCTGCTCACCGTCGAGCAGACCCTGCTCGTAGCGCGCGCCGTGCTGGCTGCCGCCGACACCCGGATCATCGACAGCCAGGTCAGCCTGTTCAAGGCGCTTGGCGGCGGCTGGCGCTGACGCGGCGGCTCACTGGCGTTCAGAAGGGAAATCGTTGTGAAATGTCCGTCGCACCGCGACAGTGGAGCCCTCCCCTGCCCATACCAGACCCCAAGGAAATCGACATGAGCACCGACACCCGCACGCCCGTCGTCTTCATTCATGGCCTCTGGCTGCACGCGAGCAGTTGGGAGCCGTGGCTTCGGCTGTTCGACGAGGCCGGCTATGCGTCGACGGCGCCGGGTTGGCCCGGCGAACCCGCGACGGTGGCCGCCTCGCGCGAGTCGCCCGAAGCTGTCGCCGACCGCGGCATCGACGACCTCGTCGCGCACTTCGGCCAGATCGTCGACGCGCTGCCCGCGCCGCCGATCCTGGTCGGCCATTCGTTCGGCGGCCTGATCGCGGAAAAGCTGCTCGGCCAGGGCGTCGGGCGAGCCGCGATCGCGATCGACCCGGCGCAGATCAAGGGTGTGCTGCCCCTGCCGCTCGCGCAGTTGCGGTCTGCCCTGCCGGCGCTTGGCAATCCATTCAACAAGCACCGCGCGGTGTCGCTGACAACGAGCGAGTTTCGCTACGGATTCGGCAACGCCCTGAGCGAGCAGGAGTCCGATGCCCTCCACGAAAGGTGGAGCATCCCGTCTCCGGCGCGCGGGCTGTTCGAAGTGGCGCTGGCGAATTTCACGCTTCATTCGCCAGCCAAGGTCGATACGCGCAACGACTCGCGCGGTCCGCTGCTCCTGATCTCCGGCACGGCGGATCACACGGTGCCCGACGTCACGACCCAGGCCACCTTCCGCCAATACCGTGACTCGACGGCTGTCACCGAACTCAGGCAGTTCGAAGGCCGGGGCCATTCGCTGACCATCGACCTTGGCTGGCACGATGTCGCGGCGGCCTGCATCGCGTGGCTGAAGGCACACGGGATGTGAGGCATGCCCTGCCGCCGCCGATCATTCGATGCGAACGGCGAGATGCGCTGTCATGACGCGGGCACGCCCTCCGGCGTGCGACGAAAGCTGATCGCCATGCGGTTGTAGGCGTTGATGACGCCGATCGCGAGGGTCAGCTCGACCAGTTCCTTCGGCGAGAACTGGGCCATCGCCGCTTCGTAGTCGGCATCGGGCGCGCCCTGTTCCGAGATCAGCGTCACGGCCTCGGCCCAGCGCAACGCGGCCTGCTCCCTCGCATCGAACAGCCCGGCCGCTTCGCGCCACGTCGACAGCAGCATCAGCTTCTGAACCGGCATCTCGGCCTTCAACAAATCCCGTGAATGCATGGCGATGCAATAGGCGCAGCCATTGATCTGCGACGCGCGCAGATAGACCAGGTCGATCAACATCTGCGGCAGGCCAGACTTGGTGACGACGTGGTGGTAGAGGCCGTTGAGCCCGCGCATTCCTTCAGGCGTCAAGGCGAGGTGATCGAGGCGTTGGGTCATGGGAATCTCCTTTCAGCGAGGGTCTGGAACCTTGAGCGGCGCGCCGGTCGGGCCGACGAACACCACCAGAAGGCGCGCCGGTTTCGTGCGGCTGGCGTTCTCCGTCAGCACGTGATGAGCGCCAGGCGCCTCGTACCAGTTCTCTCCGGCGCGATAGACCTTCGCCGGCGCGTCTTCGAGCTGGCTGCGTACGTTGCCCGAGAGCACATAGGCGTACACGAACGCTTCGCCATGCCGATGCGGTCCGGCCTTCGCGCCGGGAGGGAATTCGACGACCGCGGAAGTGAACGTCTTGCCGGGGAGATTGGCGATCGGCTGGCCAAGCAGCGGCGTCACGTTTTCCGAGGGCGGCGCAGCGGATGCCGCCATGCAGCCGAAGGCGCAGGCGAGTGCAGCGAAGTGAATCAATAGCTTCACGAGCTTCTCCTGAGATGTCGAAAAGGCGAGGCCTGGTCAATGGTCCAGGCAGACCATGCCGAGGCGATACGCCTTGTGCACGGCCTCGGTCCGCGAGCGCGCGCCAAGCTTGTTCATGATCGCCCGCACATGGCTCTTTGCAGTGCCGACCGTCACACCCAAGCCTCGCGCGATGTTCTTGTTGCACTCGCCCTGCGACAGCAGGGCAAGCACCTCGGTCTCGCGGTTCGTCAGGTCCATCAGCGTGAGCGCTTCCGCCAGTTGGACCGCGATCGTTGGCGCGATGTATCGGCTGCCTTGCGCGACTGCCGATACCGCCGCATGGATCTCGCGGGCATCGGCCGTTCTCTCGATGATCGCGCCGGCGCCCGCTCTGATCGCTTCTCGAACCACGTGGGGCTGATGCAGATCAGTCATCAGGATGACACGCAGTTTCGGCGCCGCCAGTCGGATCGATTTCATGAAGTCGCGCATCGGCATGTTGCCCAGCGCGGGATCGACAAGCGCGACGGCCGCACCATCCCGGGAGCAGCAGGCCAGGAAGCCTTCGATGGAAGTCGATGATCCTGTCAAGGTGGCGATGCCCGACAGCAGCAGCAGCGACCTCAGTCCGCACACCAGTGTCGGCGAGGGCATGCCGATGACGATCCGCGTGGCGGGCGCTGCGACAGTCGATCGGGGCGCGGCGGGCGGATCGAAGAAGTCGGATGAATATCTGTCGGTCAGCGACTCGTTGCTCGCATCCGGGAACAGTGCGTTCGAGCTCACCACCGAGGACTTGGCCAGGAAATCGGTCATTGGGCGCTCCTGAGGTATGGGTCCCACCTTAGGCGCTGGCAGGATTTCGCGCCTGCTCAGTCCGAGCGCAGCTTGTAGGAAACCGGCATGACCGTGCGCTGGCGACGGGTCAGGTCTGACAAATGGCCAATCGACATCGCCTCGGTGACGGCGCAGATCGCGTGCCTGGCCGCGAAGTCGTTGGCGTCGAAAGCCGCCCGGTACCGCTGGAGCGCAGCTCGCATGTCGTCGCCAATCTGGAAATTTTCCTCATGGCCGGATCGCGCGCAATGAAGCATCAAGGCCCCAGCTTCAACGCCCTTGCCAGACCGCCCCGCGCCTCTCCGCGAACATCTGCAGAAATCGGGGGAGCGGACGCTGCCGAGGATGTCGGCGCTATCGCTGGGTTGAGTTCGGATTGGCGGCGACTCTGCAAGCGCGTCGTCAGCGTGCGCAGAGCGCCGTGCAACCGTCCAGGGCAACCGCGCACCAGGAGAGCGGTCCTGCCAGGGCTTCGAGAAGGTCGGGGGGCAAGCTCATGCAGGCCGCGAGCGCGCCTACACGCCGCTGGCCCCGCGGTTTACTCGTCCAGTCCCGCTGCCGCACGAGGCCGCGCGTGGCTGCGATGGTGGCGGCATGGGTGCGCGAACTCGCACCGAGCTTGCTCATGATCGCCGTCATATGTGACTTGACCGTTCCCGCCTTGATCTCGAGATCCCTGGCGATCGCCTTGTTGGAATCGCCGCTCGCGACGAGGCGAAGGACCTCGATCTCGCGCGACGTCAGGGACGCATGCGTCAGGCTGTCGACCACGCGCTGCGCGACGGAGCGGGAGACGTAGCGGCGGCCGGCGGCCACCGAAGTCGCGCCCTCGATCAGCTCGTCCAGCGGGCCGCCCAGGACGATGTAGCCATGGATGCCCGCCTCGATCGCGCGTCGGATGTCCACCTCGCAATCATTGGTCGTGAGCACGAGGATCCTTGCCCCCGACAGCTCCCCGAAGGAGACGGCAAGGCGCATGGCGTTGTCATAGTCGGTGACGACAACGTCGATGCGGGGTCGGCCTGCAGCCACGGCATCGCCTTCATCGACGAAGGTCTCGAAGGCCGAGAACTGGCGCAGGGATGCCACGAGTCCTGCGCGGAGCAGCGGGTCAGGGTGCATGACAAGGATGGTCGAGGGGCGAGGCGCAACGTGGTTCATCGTTATCTCCACAGGGGCAGCAGGCAGCGTTCGAACGCGCCAGACGAGAGCTTCGCTTTTTCCACGGCCGATGTCATTGGCGCCGGCCTGAAGATTTCCTGATGTCTTGGGGTGGCGGCGTAGACTCGCTTTCGCACAAGCGCCTGGCATCGCTTTAATGACCGCTCCAGCTCAATGGGTCCGCTACCGGTTTGAGCGCTTCGAGCTCCAGCCGGACGAGCGCCGCCTGCTCGCGAGCGGCCAGGCAGTCCATCTCGGCCCGCATGCCCTCGATCTGCTGGCCGCACTGGTCGAGCGCGCCGGGCACCTGGTCAGCAAGGACGAACTGCTGGCCCAGGTCTGGGGCAAGGTGGTCGTCGAGGACAACACGCTGCAGGCGCATGTCTCGGCACTGCGCAAGGTGCTGGGGCCCGAAGCGATCACCACGGTCTCCGGGCGCGGCTACCGCTTCAACTTCGACGTCCTCCGCGACACCGCCGCGCCCGCGCGCGCCTCGCAGCCAAGGCACAACCTGCCCCAGCCCCTGACGAGCTTCATCGGCCGAGAGCGGGAGATCGCGGAGGTCAGGCAGTGGCTGGCCACAACGCGGCTGCTCACGCTCGGCGGTGCGGGCGGCTGCGGCAAGACGCGGCTGGCGTTGCAAGTTGCCGCCTCGATGCTGGAGCGGTATCCGGATGGCGTCTGGTTCGTCGAGCTGGCCCCGCTGGGCGACCCGTCGCTGGTGGCCCAGGCGATGGCCAAGGCCCTCGGCATCACTGAGCAATCCGGCAAGGACCTCATGGAGACGGTGGCCGAGTGGTTGGCGTCGCGGCAGTTGCTGCTGTTGCTGGACAACGCGGAGCATCTGCTCGAGGCATGTGCGCGGCTCGCCGACACCCTGCTGCGGCGCTGCGCCGGGCTCACCCTCCTCGTCACGAGTCGGGAGCGCCTGGGCATCGAGGGCGAACTCACCTACCGCGTGCCATCCCTGTCCGTCCCGCAGGCGCAATCTGACGCGACAAGCGAGGACGTCCTGTCTTGCGAGGCCGCACGCCTGTTCATCGATCGCGCGCGGCTGCAGCGACCGGACTTCGAGGTGGCGGCGAAGAACGCCGCGGCCCTGGCGTCGATCTGCCGGCGCCTGGACGGCATCGCGCTGGCCATCGAACTGGTTGCACCGCAGGTGCGCGTGATGTCGCTGCAGGCGTTGAGCCATCGCCTGGACGACCGCTTCGGCATGCTCACCGGCGGGTCTCGCACGGCGCTGCCGCGCCACCGCACGCTGCGCTCCCTGATCGACTGGAGCCACGAACTGCTGGGCGCGGCCGAGAAGGTGGCGCTTCGGCGAGCGTCGGTGTTTGCCGGCGGCTGGACGCTGCAGGCGGCCGAAGCCGTCTGCAGCGGCGGTGACATCGATCGCGCCGAAGTGCTGGAGCGCCTTGCCTCCCTCGTCGACAAGAACCTCGTCACGATCGACATGCAGGGCGACGAATCGCGCTTCGGCCTGCTCGAGACCGTGCGCCACTACGCGCGGGACCGGCTGCGCGAGAGCGGCGAGGACGAGCCGCTGCGCGATCGCCACGTCGAGTACTTCCTGGCGATGGCGGGCAGGCTGCTCGACCCGCTGCAAACCGATTCCGAACTCCAGGCCAAGCTGCTGCAACTCGACCAAGAGCACGACAACGTACGCGCCGCGCTCGCATGGTGCGAAACCTCGCCCGCGCGATCCACGAAAGGGCTCGCGCTCGCAGGGCAGTTGCACTGGTTCTGGAGAATGCGCGGCCACTACGGCGAAGGGCGCGGCTGGATCGCCCGGCTCCTGGCCATCGCACCCGACACCGAGCGAGGGGAAGCGCACGCCAGCGCGTTCCATGCGGCCGGATCGCTGGCCTACCTTCAGGGCGACTACGCAGTGGCGGAGCGGCGCCATCGGGCAGCACTCGCCATCTGGAGCCGGCTGGGCAATCGCCGGGGAAACGTCCGCTCGCTCATCAGCCTCGGGAGCATCGCCGATGCGCGGGGCGAGCCTGCGGCCGCGCGCGGGCTCTACGAAGACGCCCTGGCCATCGCACGCGAGATCGGCGATCGGCGCAGCATCTCCATGGGCCTGCACTGCCTGGGCGCGGTTGCCTATAACGCGGGCGACTATGCCGCGGCGCAGGCACTGCTCGAGGAATGCGTTGCCGTCAGCCGCGACATCGGGGCCTGGCGGGCGGCGGTGGCGCTGTCGGTGCTGGGCGAGGTACGCCATGCGCAGGGTGCGCTCGATGCAGCCGAGTCCCTGCTGCTGGAAGCGCTGAAGGGGCACCGCGAACTCGGGGACCGGCCCGGCATGGCCAAGACACTTGTCGGGCTGTCGACCGTCGCTCACGATCGCGGCGACATCGCTGCGGCCCGAGCCCGGCTCATCGAAGCGCTGGATCTCGTACCGACCGGCGACGCCCTGTCCCATGCGACGTGGCTGGATGCCTTTGCCGGCCTCGCGCCAGCGTTCGCGGGCGCGGACTGCGCGGCGCGCCTGTGGGGTTGCGTGCAGCGGCTGCGCGAGGAGATCGGGGCGCCGATGTCCACGCCGGAGCGTGCGCGGCGCGGCCGCATGATGGCCAGCGCGCGCAACGCCCTCGCGGACGATGCTGCGTTCGACCTCGCGTGGAACACAGGGCGGTCGTGGACCGTGGACGAAGCGCTGCGGCATGCGCTGACGCTCTGATCGCGTCCCCGGCAAGCCGGACTCGCCAAAAGGTACGAGGACCGGACTGGACCTCTTTCCGATGCGGTGTGACGCGCCGCCCGGCACGCTATCCGACCCTCCATGGAGATCGACCATGAACGACCCTGACTTCACGCCGGACCTGCCGACCACCCGCCGCCAACTGCTCGTCGGCGGGGCGGCGGCCGCAGCGACGCTCGGCTTCCCGCTGGTGGCTGCCGCCGCCGATCCATCTGCCGCGCCCCGGCCGGGCGCACAGCCCAACCCCAACCTCCACAGCGAAAGGCGAACCATGAGCACCTTCACCACCAGGGACGGCACCCAGCTCTACTTCAAGGACTGGGGATCGGGCCCCGTCGTCAGCTTCAGCCACGGCTGGCCGCTGAATTCGGACGCCTGGGAGTCGCAGATGTTCCACCTGGCATCGAACGGCTTCCGCTGCATCGCGCACGACCGGCGCGGCCATGGCCGCTCCAGCCAGCCCTGGAACGGCAACAACATGGACACCTATGCCGACGACCTGAACGAGCTCTTCACTGCGCTGGATGCGAAGAACGTGACCATGATCGGCCACTCCACCGGCGGCGGCGAGGTGACGCGCTACGTCGGGCGGCACGGCAACGGCCGCGTCGCGAGTGTGGTGCTGATGGGCGCGGTGCCGCCGATCATGGTGAAGACCGCGGCCTATCCCGGCGGCCTGCCGATGGAGGTCTTCGACAACTTCCGCAAGTCCTACCTGGCCGACCGGTCGCAGTTCTTCCTCGAGATCGCCAGCGGCCCCTTCTTCGGCTTCAACCGTCCGGCCGTGAAGGTGTCGCAGGGAATGATCCAGGCCTGGTGGGCGCAGGGAATGATGACGGGCCACAAGAACGCCTACGACTGCATCAAGGCCTTCTCGGAGACCGACTTCACCGAGGACCTGAAGAAGATCGACGTGCCGACCTTGATCATCCACGGCGACGACGACCAGATCGTGCCGATCGCCGCGTCCGCACTGCTGTCGGCCAAGCTGGTCCGGGGCTCGGTGCTGAAGATCTATCCGGGTGGCTCGCATGCCCTGGGCGACACCGACCGGACCAAGCTCAACGCGGACCTGCTGGCCTTCGCGAGCTCCACCCACACACCAAGGAGTTCATCATGAACCAGTCCATGTCGGCAGAGAAGATCCCTTCGGCGAACAGCACCGGCGCGCCCTACGTCGCCGGCAACTTCGCGCCCCTCAAGAGCGAGGTCACGGCCTTCGACCTGGAGGTGATCGGCCGAGTCCCCGAGGAACTGAACGGACGCTTCCTGCGCATCGGCCCCAATCCGATCGACGAGCTGGACCGTGTGCAGCTCGTGCGCCATCACTGGTTCGCGGGCTCGGGCATGGCGCACGGCTTGCGCCTGCACGGCGGCGAGGCGGATTGGTTCCGAAGTCGCTTCGTCCTGGACCGGGATGCCGCCAGGGTCCTGAGCCGCAAGCCGATCCCGGGGCCTGGCGAAGGCACGCGCGACGGCAACGTCAACACCAGCCTCATGAACGTCGGCGGCAAGCTGTGCGCGGTCGTCGAGGCGGGCAGCATCCCGGTCGAGCTCGACTACGAACTGACGAGCGTGCGGCGCACCGACTTCGACGGCACGCTCGAAGCAGGCTTCACCGGCCACCCGAAGTTCGATCCGGTCGCGGGCGTGCACCACGCCCTGGCCTACGAACCCTTCCAGCCGATCCGCTACATCTCGGTCGATGGCGACGGGCGTGCCACAACGAAGGCGCGCATCGACCTGCCGCACATCCCGCTGATCCACGACATGGCGTTCACGCAGGGCTTCATCGTCGTGCCCGACTTCCCGGTGACCTTTCAACCCGAGTTGTCCCACACCGACTTCCCGTGGCTCTGGGACGAGCGCCGGGCCTCGCGCATCGGACTCCTGCCACGCGACGGCGATGTGTCTGCCATCCAGTGGTTCGAGGTGCCGCGTTGCTTCGCCTTCCACTTCGTCAATGCCTACGACGAAGGCGATCTCACCATCGTCGACCTGGCACGACACGAGCGGATGTTCCTCACCGACCAGAACGGGCCCAACGAAGGCGCACCCGTCCTGGTTCGCTGGACCTTCCACCGCCCCTCCGGCCGTGTGAGCGAGACCGTGATCGACGACCGCGGCATCGAGTTCCCGCGGATCAACGGGCGCCATGCCGGGCTGCCCTATCGCTACGCCTACACCGCCTTCTGGGGCGACGACGTGGCCTTCGGCCCTGCGATGAAGCACGACATGACGCGCGGGACGACCGAGGTGCATGACTACGGCGCGGGCATGATGACCTCCGAGCCGGTCTTCGTTCGCAAGCCGGGCGCCGCCGCCGAGGACGAAGGCTGGGTGCTGTCCTATGTCTACGACCCGAAGCGCGACCTCAGCGACGTGGTCATCCTGGATGCCCAGGACTTCGCCGGCGAGCCGGTCGCGACGATCCGCTTGCCCGTTCGCGTGCCCTTCGGCTTCCACGGGGGCTGGGCGCCCGACAAGGTGACCGTCGTCGAGTGAGTGTTCAGGCGGGCGGGTCTGCCTCATTTCGGCCGTCGTTCGAGCGGCCGCTGTCGTGGCGGGCATCCTGACGTGGGTCGCGGTGCCCGAAGCGTGGACACATGAAGGCGTCCCTGCTGCTCGCGTGCCGCATATCTCGCATCGATAAGATGAGGATGGAAGCTGGGTATGCACAGCTTGATGGCCCTCATGACATCGAACGCCGACTCCCCGCAACTCACGCAACTCACGCACCCCGCCCGCACCCGGCGGCTGGTGCGCGGGGCGCGCACGGCATTGCTGCTTGGCATTGCCCTGCTGCTCACGGCGTGTGCGGGCCTGCCATCGATCCCGCGCCCCGCTGCGACTTCCGCCATCGACGACTACGGACAGACGCCACTCGCGGCAGTCACGCAGAAGGCGCTGCCAGGCGATGGCCGATCCGGCTTCCGCTTGCTGCCCTACGGGCCCAACTCGTTCGCGACACGCATCGAACTCACCAAGGTGGCGACCCGAAGCCTCGACGTCCAGTACTACCTGCTGCAGGGAGACAACACGGGCCGCGCGCTGATGCGCGCGCTGCGCGACGCGGCCGCCAGGGGTGTGCGCGTCCGCGTGCTGATCGACGACCTGTACACGGTGGGGGAAGACGAACTGCTGCTGGGCCTCGCCAGCTATCCGAATGTCGAGGTGCGCCTGTTCAACCCCTTTCCCGCCGGCCGCGGCCACGACGCAACGCGCTTTGTCCGCTCCGGCTTCGACTTCAGCCGCGTGAACCGGCGCATGCACAACAAGCTCTTCATTGCAGACAACGTCGCCGCCGTGGCGGGCGGGCGCAACATGGCCGACGAGTATGTGATGAACGCCGCGGGCAGCAACTTCATCGACATGGACACCTTCGTCGCCGGTCCGCTGGTGCGAGACCTGTCCCATGCATTCGACGCGTACTGGAACAGCGAGGTCGTGTTTCCGGTGCAGGGCATCGCGCACAGCGACGCCACGCCAGCCCAACTGCAGCAGGCGTTCGAGCGCAGCACCGCGAACGCCACACCACCGCGGGCAAGCGAGATTCCGGCCAACGGCAGACCGCTCGATCCCACAGGCGGCGAGCCGAGCGCGTTGCCGCTGGATCTTGTTCCCATGTTGAACCTGCCATTCGAGCTTGCGGCCGGGCGCCTGAGCCCGTTGATCTGGGCGAATGCCCGTGTCGTGTTCGATCCGGTCACGAAGACCGAAGGACTCAACGATGCGCAGGACTCGATCAGGGGCACGGTGACCGAAGCGGTCATCAACTGGTTCAGGACCGCGCACAGCAACATCAAGATGGTGTCGCCCTACTTCGTGCCGACCGACAGCGGGGTGGCGAGCCTCGCCAGGGCCACGCAGGAAGGCATCGGTGTCGAACTCATCACCAATTCGCTCGCGTCGACCGATGAAGCGTGGGTCTACGTGGGTTACGAGGCGCACATCAAGGCGCTGCTGAAGGCAGGCGTGAGGGTGTGGGAACTGAGCCCTTCGCTCAGCGTCAAGCGCCACAAGCTCGGCATCTTCGGTCACCGCACGGGCGCCTTGCACATGAAGAACGCCATCGTCGACCACCAGCAGGTTTTCCTGGGTTCGATGAACCTCGACCAGCGCTCGGCGAAGCTGAACACCGAGCTTGGACTGATCATCGACAGCCCGGAGATGGCACGGCAGCTGGACAGTTTCGGCGACGCCAGCAGCTCCTACGAACTGCGCTTGAGCGCCGATGGACGGAACGTCGAATGGCTGGAGGAAGGGGACGACGGCACGCAGATCGTCCACGACCAACCGCCCGAGACAACCACCTGGCAGCGTTTCTGGTTGAGCCTGATCGGGCCGTTCATTCCCGAGAAGGAACTGTGATCGGCCGTGCTCGTTGCACGACGGGCGCATAGGTGCGGGCGCTCGGAATCAAGCAGCACTCGACGGCTCCCGCAGCGGCCCGAACTGCCCCAGCGATCACGAATCTGGTTTCAACGCCCTTGCCAGACCGCCGCACGCTTCTCCGCAAACGCCGCCGCACCTTCCCGCGCATCGGCCGACTTGTTCACGACCTGCGCCACGCTGCGCTGCCGCTCGAACATCTCGTCGTCGCTCCAGGTCCTCGAGCCCTGGATGATCCGCTTGCTCGCCGCCACCGACAGCGGCGCATTGGCATCGATGCGCGCAGCCAGTGTCAAAGCATCCCGCAGCGCATCGCCCGGCTCGACGAGCCGATTCACCAGCCCCCAGCCTTGCGCCTGCGCCGCAGTGATCGGATCGCCGGTGAGCGCCATCTCCATCGCCAGGCCGATGTGAATCCGATGCGGCAGGCGCATCAAGCCGCCCGCGGACGCGACCAGTCCACGCTTGACCTCCGGCAAGCCGAAGCTCGCCGAGCGGCTGGCCACGATCAGATCGCAGGCCAGCGCGATCTCGAAGCCCCCCGCGACGGCATGCCCTTCGACAGCCGCGATCAAGGGCTTCCTCGGCGGCGCTTCACAAAGGCCGGCGAATCCCCTGCCCTCGATCACGGGCTCGACGCCTTCGAACGCAAAGGCCTTGAGGTCCATGCCCGCGCAGAAGTTGCCGCCGGCGCCGGTGATGATGCCCACGTGCAATGCCGGGTTGGCATCGAGTTCGGCCATCGCCGCGGCAAGGGCTTGCGCCACGGCCAGGCTGATCGCGTTGCGCACCTGCGGACGGTTGATCGTGACCACCATCACGTGGCCTTCGATGCGGACGAGAACGGGTTCCTGCAAGTCGCTCAAAGCACCTCCCGCGTGGTCGAGCGCAGCTTGCCGACGATGCCGCTCGGAAAGAAATAGACCGACAGCACGAACACCGCGCCGAACCACAGCAGCCAGCGGTCGGGATGGAACAGCTTGGCCAGCAGCGGCACCGACTCCAGCGAGCCGCTGACTCCGCCCATCAGGCTCTGCAGGTAGTTCTCGGCCACGACATACAGCGCCACGCCGACCACCGAGCCGTACACCGTGCCCAGCCCGCCAATCACGGCCATCAGCAGGATGTTCAGCATCACGTTGAAGCCCACCGTCGTCTGCGGGCCCACATAGCGCAGCCACAGCGCCATGAGGATGCCCGCGCAGGTCGCGAGCGCGGCCGACAGGCAGTTGATGGCGACGCGGTAGAACAGCGTGCGGTAGCCGATGGCCTCGGCGCGGAACTCGTTCTCGCGGATCGCTTCGAGCACGCGGCCGAAGCGCGAGTTGACCACGCGCAGCATCAGCAGGAACAGCAGCACCGACGACAGCAGGATCAGGTAGTAGGTCAGCACCTTGCCGTTGATCGTGGTGCCGAACACGTCGTTCTCGAACAGGCGGAAGGCCGGCGTCAGCAGTTCCGGCAGCTTGAAGGTGCGGCCGTCGTCGCCGCCGGTGAAGTTGCCGAGCCGCATCACCAGCGCACCGAATGCGGAGGCCACGGCCAGCGTCATCATCGTGTAGAAGATCGCCTTCACGCGCAGCGAGACCAGCGCGATGAGGAACGACAGCAGCACCGACAGGCCCAGCGCCGCGCTGCTGCCAATCGCCATGGCGCTCCAGGTCGGCCCGAGCTTGTGCATGGCGATCGCCACGCCGTACGCGCCGATGCCGTAGAACATCGCATGCGCGAAGGACACCACGCCGCAGTAGCCCAGCAGCAGGTCGAACGAAGCCACCAGCACGACGAACACGCAGATGGTGGCCGCCACGTTGAGCGAGCGCGCGCCGGAGAACAGGAACGGCGCGGTCGCGAGGTAGAGCAGGATCAGCACCAGCAGTGCCGTGAGCACGCGACTGCGCGGGAAGTCGCCGGAGAGTATTCGGTTCAGCATGGCGTCGTGGTCCGCGTCAATGTTTGTTCACGGGGTACAGCCCCTGCGGCCGCCACAGCAGCACGGCCATCATCACGAGGATGTTCGACACCAGCGCCAGGTCCGGCAGCACGAAGCTCACGTAGTTGGTGCTGAGCGCGATTAGCATCGCGCCCGCGAAGCAACCGGTGACCGAGCCGAGCCCGCCGATGATCACGATGATGAGCATCTGCACCAGCACCTCGGCGCCAATGGCCACGGTGAACTGCTCGCGGTAGAAGCCCCACATCACGCCGCCCAGCCCAGCCAGCGCCGAGCCGCCGACGAACACCGCGACGAAGATGCCGCGCACGCGGTAGCCGAGCGCCTCGACCATCGAGCGGTTCTCCACGCCGGCACGGATCAGCAGCCCCACGCGCGTGCGCGTCAGCAGCAGCACCAGGCCGGCGTAGACCAGCAACCCGATCACCACCGCAACCAACCGGTAGCGCTCGATGGCCACGTCCCCCACCACGAACGACCCGCGAAAGGTCTCGGGCAGCGGCAGCAGCATCTGGTTGGCGCCGAACAGCACCAGCACCAGTTGCTCGATGATGATCATCGCGCCGATGGTGATGAGGATCTGCTTGAGGTGGTCGCCATACACCGGCTTGATGAAGAGCCGCTCGTAGACCCAGCCGAGCGCCGCCGTGACGAGCATGGCCACCACGATGATCGCGGCGATGGCGACCAGGCTCAGGCCGACCTGCCCCGACTCCAGCAGGCCCTTGAGCGGCGCGACCATCAGCGTGGCGGTGTAGGCGCCGACCGCGACGAAGGCGGCATGGCCGAGATTCATCACGTCCATCAGGCCGAACACCAACGTGAGCCCGCTGGCCATGATGAACAGCATCATGCCCATCGCGAGCGCGGCAATGGTGAGCGTGATCCAGGTCGGCACGCTGCCGACCACCGGCAAGGCGAGCGCGATGAAGGCGAGGATGAGGATGCCCGGCACGAGATCGCGCTTGCGGCCCGGCAGCGCTTCGAGCGCGGCGGATTCGGGGGGTGTGGACGCGACGGGCAATGCCGACGGTGTCGCGATGGATTCGAGAGCGGCCATGTTCTTCCTAGTGCACCGCGCCGGCATGCAGGCCGAGCAGGCGCGCCTGCATCGATTCGTCGTCCGACAGCGCCTGCATGCTGCCGGCATGCACGATGCGCCCGTCGTCCATCACCGCGACGTGGTCCCCGAGCGCGCGGACGAAATGAAAGTTCTGCTCGACCAGCAGGATGGTGGTGTCATGCGCCTTCAGTTCGAGGAATGCCTGCGACAGGTTGTCGACGATGGCGGGCGCGAGGCCCTTGGTCGGCTCGTCGATCAGCAACAGCTTGCGCGGCTCGATGATGGCGCGCGCGATGGCGACCATCTGCTTCTGCCCGCCCGACAGCGTGCCGCCCGGCCGCAGCCAGAAGCGCTTGAGCGCCGGGAACAGGCCGAAGATCCAGTCGAGCCTCTTTTCGTCGAAGCGTCCGCCGATGGCCGCGAGGCGCAGGTTCTCCTGCACCGTCAGGCCAGAGAAGATGCCCATGTCTTCCGGCACGAAGGCGATGCCGCGCCGCGAGATGTCGGGCGTCAGTTCCTGCGTGATGTCGTGGCCGTCGAAGCGCAAGGCACCGGCGCTCGCGTGCCATAGGCCCATGATCGTGCGCAGCGTGGTGCTCTTGCCGGCGCCGTTGCGCCCGAGCAGCACGGTGAGCCCGGCGCGCGGCACGACGAGGTCGACGCCCTGCAGGATGTGGTACTCGCCGATGTGCGTGTGCACGCCTTCGAGCGTGAGCAGGGGCGCGGTGTTGGGCCGGGTGTTGGGTGCGTCAGGCATGGGCGGACTCCGCGCTCTTGTCGCTCTTGTCGCTATTGTTCGGGGCCGGGCGCCTCACGCCCAGGTAGGCCTCCTGCACGATGGCCGAGGCCATCACCTCGGCCGGCGCGCCGTCGGCTACGAGCTTGCCGTTGTGCAGCACCACAATGCGGTCGGCCAGAGAGTGGATCACGTCCATCTTGTGTTCCACGAGCAGGATGGTCTTGTCGCCGCGCGCCTTGAGCTTGCGGATGAGTTCGAGGATCACCGGCACCTCGTCCACGCTCATGCCGGCGGTCGGCTCGTCGAACATCAGGATCTCCGGCTCCAGCGCCATGAGGATCGCGACCTCCAGCTTGCGCTTGTCGCCGTGCGGCAGCTTCGATGCCGTGTCGGCACGGCGATGGGCCAGGCCGACTTCCTCCAGGTAGCGGTCGGCCTGCTCGATCAGGTCGCGGCGACCGCGCCACATGGCCAGCATGTTGAAGCCCGCGCTGTGGCGGCTCTGCACGGCCAGGCGCACGTTCTCTGCGACGGTCAGGCGCGGGAACAGGTTGGTGAGCTGGAATGCGCGGCCGATGCCGCGGCTGGTTCGCTGCGCCGCGCTCAGCCGCGTGATGTCCTCCCCCTTGAGCTGCACCGTGCCCGAACTTGCGCGCAGCTGGCCCGACAGCAGGTTGAAGTAGGTCGTCTTGCCGGCGCCGTTGGGGCCGACGATGGCCGTGAGCGTGCCCGCGCCGAACGCGGCCGTCACGCCATCGACGGCGGCGTGCCCGCCGAAGCTGATGCCCAGGCCGGTGCTGGCGAGTGCAGAAGTCACGAGGCCTCCACGCTCGGCACTACCGTGTCCTCACCGCGCCCCGAGGGGACGCGAGCATGCCTGCGGCCGCCCGGCGCTGCGGTCATTTCTTGACCGTGATCGGCACCGGCATTTCCGAAGCCGGGATCTCACGCACCAGTTCCAGCAGGTCCCACTCGCTCGCCGGGTTCTTCTTCATCCTGAACTGGTACTGCGCCTGCATGGCCTGGTGGTCTTCCTTGCGGAAGGTCATCTTGCCCTTGGGCGTGTCGAAGTCCATGCCTTCCATCGCGGCGATGAGCTTGGGCGTGTCGACCGAGTTGGCTTTCTTGATCCCGGCCACGATGGCGGCGGCGCTGACGAAGCCGCCCGCGGTGAACAGGTCCGGCGGTACGTTGTAGCGCTTCTGGTGCTCGGCGACGAGCCAGTCGTTCATCGTATTCTTCGGGAAGCCGTAGTAGTAGAAGGTGCCGCCGGTCACGTCGAGCCCCTTCCATGGCTTGGTGTTCTCGAGGTTGGCGCCGCCGATGGAGAGGAACTCGATGCCGTAGCGGCCCGGGGTCAGCTCGGAGATCTTGCGGATCGGATTGGGCGCACCCCAGATCACGACCAGGTACTTCTTGCCGGTGACGTTCTTCATGCCGTCGAAGATGCGCTGCATGGGCGCGGTGAAGTCGGTGGTGGCCAGCGGGATGAACTCCTCCTGCACGACCTTGGCCTTGCTCTTGGTCTGCGCCATCGCGTCCTTGAAGGCCTTCACGCCGTCGCGGCCATAGACGTAGTCGGGCGCGAGGAAGGCGATGTTGTCGCCGTCCTTCAGGCTGGCCGCGCTGGCCAGCGCATCCTGGAACGAGTTGCGGCTGGCGCGGAACATGAACTTGTTCCAGGCCGCGCCGGTCAGCGAGTCGGCAATGGCCGGCTCGACCATCAGCAGCTTGCCGTACTCCTCCGCCACCGGCGCCATCGCCAGCGCACCGCCCGACCACGAGGTGCCGATCGCGATGTCGGCCTTGTCGTCGGACAGCGCCTCGGTGAGCATGGCCTTCGACAGCTCGGGCTTCATCTGGTCGTCCTTGACCACGATGTCGACCTTGCGGCCGATCAGCGTCATCGTGCCGCCGGTGAGGTATTCCATGCCCAGCCGGAAGCCGCGCTCGGTGTCGCGCGCATAGGCCTCGGACGGGCCGGTCTTGCTCGCGATCAGCGCGATCTTGATCGGCTTGCTGTCCTGCGCGGCGGCGGGCAGCGCGAGGCATGCGGCCAGCGCCAACGCGGCGCCGGCCATCAATCTCTTCGTCAGCATCATCTCGTGGTCTCCTTTGAATCAGGTTGGGGTCACGCCACAGCGCGTTGCTGGTTGTGCCAATAAGGGGCGCGCAGGATGCGCTTGAGGATCTTCCCGCTCGGGTTGCGCGGCAATTCGTCAACGACATCGACGCTCTTCGGGCACTTGTAGTGCGCGAGGTTGGCGCGCATGAAATCGATGATGTCGCGCGCATCGGCCGTGGCGCCGGGCCGCAGGACAACGCACGCCTTGACCGCCTCTCCCCAGGTCTCGTCCGGCACGCCGATGACGGCGCCGTCCATCACGTCCGGGTGGCGCATCAGCACGTTCTCGACCTCGGCCGGATAGATGTTCTCGCCGCCCGAGACGATCATGTCCTTGATGCGGTCGTTGATGTAGAGGTAGCCGTTCTTGACGTAGCCGCCGTCGCCCGAGCGCAGCCAGCCGCCGTTGGCATTGCGGCCTTCGGGGTAGGCGGCAGTGGTGGCTTCGGGGTTGCGCCAGTATTCCTTCAGGTTGCGGTCGGACTCGATCCAGATCTCGCCGGTCTGGCCATCGGGCAGTTCCTGCATCGTGATCGGGTCGACGATGCGCAACCGTCCGCCGCCGATGGGCCGGCCCGCCGAGCGCAGCAGTTCGGCATCGCCCGAGCGATGGTCCTCGGGGAACAGGAAGGTGGCCGGGCCCGAGACTTCTGTGAGCCCGTAGACCTGCAGGAAGTCGCAGCCGAACAGGTCGAAGGCCTGCTGGAGCGTGGTCTCGCTGATGGGCGAGCCGCCATAGGCAATGAGCTTGACGCCGGCATAGCCGTCGGCCTTGGCGCCGGGCACCTGCAGCATGAACAGCAGCATCGCCGGCACGACGAAGGTGTGGGTGATGCCGTGCGTGGAGAAGGCCGCGAGGTACTGCACCGGGTCGAAGTCGGCGAACACGGTCGTCAGGCCGCCGTTCTGCAACGGCATCAGCAGCATCGTCATGCCCGCGACGTGGAACACCGGCAGCGGGTTGCCGAGGATGCTCGACTGCTCGAACTTCCATTCGCGCTCGACCACGCGGCTGGTCGACAGAAGCCCCGCATGCGAGAGCACGATGCCCTTGGGCAGGCCGGTGGTGCCGGACGAATAGAGCTGCAGCGCGGCGTCGTGCGTGTCGAGTTCGACAGGCGTCAGGTTGGGACTGGCATCGGCATACCACTGCGCGAGCGAGGGGACGTCGCCTTGCTGCGATTCGGTGCAGACCAGTCGGCGGACCAGCGGCAGCTTGGCGGCTTGCTGCACGGTCGGCATGAAGGCCGCATCGGCCATGAGGAACGGCGCCTCGCCGTTGTTGACGATGTACTCGACCTCGTGCGGAGCTAGGCGCCAGTTCACCGGCATGCAGACGGCGCCGAGCTTGCACGCGGCCAGCGTGACGAGGATGCACTCGATGTGTTGCTTGGTGAGCACCGCGACGCGGGTGCCGCGGCCGACGCCCATCGCGGCCAGTGCGTTGGCGATGCGGTTGGTGTGGATATCGACGTCGCGGAACGTGAGCCAGCGGTCGCCGTTGCGGTAGGCCGGCGCGTCGGGGCGGATCGTGGCCTGGCGTTGCAGGCTTTGGACGAGGGTCTTGTCTTCCATGTCAGGTTTCCAGTGCACGGGTTGCATGCGTTGCGCGAAGTCCGTTCGGGGCGCGTGCCGAGGGCACTGGGTATCCCCCTCCGCGAATGTCCCCCGCCTTCGGCTCCTCCTTTATTTCGCTGCGGGGGACACCCAGCACCCTCGGCACAGGACACGGTGCGTCGTGCCAGCCGATCAACAACTGCGCGTCTGGATCACGTCGATGGCGTGCTCCCCGCAGCGAAATAAAGGAGGAGCCGGCAGTCGAAGACTGACGGCGGGGGACATTCGCGGAGGGGAGTACGCCGTCGGCGTGATCCCGCCCCAAACCCAAAGCAGAGGGCTGCAGCGAGCGGCGGAAGCATCGATGCTGTTTCATGCTCAGGCGGCGTGCCAGTCGGAAATGCGCTGTCCTCGCTGCGCCAGGTCGGCGAGCAGGGGCGACAAGGTCCAGTAGCCGAACTCGTTGCCGCGCACCTGCGCGTAGTGCTCCAGGCGTTCGGCGATCACGCCCAGCCCGATCTGGTCTGCCATGAACATCGGGCCGCCCTTGTGGTCCGGGAATCCGTAGCCGGCCGTCCACACGATGTCGATGTCGCCGGGCCGGTAGGCGATGCCCTCCTCCAGGATCTTCGCGCCCTCGTTGATGAGCGGATAGAGCAGTCGCTCAACGATCTCCTGCTGGCTGATGTCGTTACGTTGGGCGATGCCGTGTGCCGTCGCCAGCTCTTTCGCCAGCCGCGTGGTCTCCGGGTCGCCGACCGGCTTGCGGCCGTCGTAGCGGTAGTAGCCCGCACCGGTCTTCTGGCCGAAGCGGCCCAGTTCGAACATCGTGCGCACCATGGCGCGGTAGCTGTCGTCGGGTGGCAGGCCGCCGGCCTTGCCGTACTCGATCACCGTCTTGGCGCCCACGTCGATGCCGGCCATGTCGAGCATGCGGCACGGCCCCATCGCCATGCCCAGCGCTTCCACGGCGCCGTCGATCTCGGCCGGCGCGGCGCCTTCCATCATCAGGAACTCGGTCTCGCGCATGTAGACCTCGGCCATGCGGTTGCCGATAAAGCCGTAGCAGACGCCCGACACCACCGCCACCTTGCCAATCTTGCGGGCCAGTTGCATCACGGTGGCCAGCACCTCGGGCGCGGTCTTCGCGCCGCGCACGACTTCGAGCAGGCGCATCACGTTGGCCGGGCTGAAGAAATGCATGCCGACCACGTCGGCCGGGCGGCCGGTGGCCTCGGCCAGCACATCGACATCGAGCGTGGAGGTGTTGGTCGCGATGATCGCGCCAGGCTTGCAGACGCCGCCGAGCTTCGTGCAGACCTGCTTCTTGAGGTCCATGTTCTCGAAGACGGCCTCGATGATCAGGTCGCACGGCGTCAGCGCGTCGTAGTCGAGCGTGCCGCGCAAGAGGGCCATGCGTTGCTCGACCTGTTCGGCAGTCAACCGCCCCTTGGCCGCGCTGGCTTCGTAGTTGGCCCGCACGAGGCCCAGCCCGCGATCGAGCGCCGCCTGCGAGGTCTCGACCAGCACCGCCGGGATGCCCGCATTGGCGAAGTTCATCGCGATCCCACCGCCCATGGTGCCCGCGCCGACGATGCCGACCGACGCGACCGGTCGCAGCGCCACGTCCTTCGAGAGCCCGGGGATCTTGCCCGCCTGGCGCTCGGCGAAGAACAGGTGGCGTTGCGCCTTCGACTCGGGCGACGTGCGCAGCTCCTCGAACAGGCGCGCCTCCACCGCCTCGCCCTCGGCGAAGGGCAGTGTCGAGGCCTGCACCGCCATCACGATGTTGCGGGCCGAGGGGTAGAAAGACTTCTTCCGCTTCGCCTCGTCGAGGGCACGCTCGAAGTAGTGCGGCGGCAGGCCGACCTGCGACACGTTCATCTCGCTGATGCGTCGCGGCCCGGCGCCACGCGCCACCAGCGCCTGCGTGAAGGCCAGTCCCGCGTCGAGGGGATCGCCCTCCTTGAGCTCATCGACGATGCCGGCCTTGAGCGCAGCGGCCGCCTTGATGGAGCGCCCGCTGGAGATCATGTCCAGCGCCAGCTCGACGCCGGCCACGCGCGGCAGGCGTTGCGTGCCGAGCGAGCCGGGCAGCAACCCCAGCTTGACCTCCGGCAGGCCGATCAGTGTGCCTGGCAAGGCGACGCGGTAGTGACACGCCAGCGCCAGTTCGAGGCCGCCGCCGAGCACGGTGCCGTGCAGCGCCGCAATGACCGGGCGGTCTTGCGATTCCAGCCGCATCAGCGTGCCGTTGTAGAGCGCGGCGGTGAAGCCGGGACTGTCGAAAGAGGTGATGTCCCCGCCCGCCACGAAGGTGCGGCCCTCGCAATGCAGCAGCAAGGCGGCGTAGCTGCGGTCGGCCTCGAAGGCATCGACGGCAGCGGCCAGGCCGGTCACTACCTGCAGCGAAAGCGCGTTGACGGGAGGGTTCGCGATGCGCAGCACGGCGACGTCGCCATGGCGGGCGAGGGAGACGAGTTCAGTCATTGGGGCAGGCTAGCAAAGGGCTGTTCATCTCTCTTGCGTCCACACGCTGTCCGGATGGGGTCTGACCCGCGCCGTGGGCATCACCAGCAGCTTGATCTGCGTGGTGGGCCGTCGCAGCGCCTCGAAGGCCTCGGGCAACTGGTCCAGGGTGACGGTGTCGGTGACCATCGGCGCCGGGTCGACCCTGCCCGCGTCGAGCAGGTCCAGCACGCGGCGCCAGTCGGGCTTGCCGTAGCCCATCACGAACTGCAGGCTCAGTTCCTTCGCCATGGCGCGCTGCGGCAGCACCCGGTCCTCGGTCGGGCAGACGCCGACCACGACGACGCGGCCACGCGGCTTCGACAGGTCCACGCATTGCTGGATCAGGCCCGGTGCGCCGACGCATTCGAAGATCACGTCGGGTGGCGCGCCTGTGCTGCGGGCAAAGGCTTCGGCAATCGGTTCGGACTTGGGGTCGATGACCGCGGTCGCGCCGAAGCGTGCGGCCGTCTCACGGCGGGCTTGGGCGTACTCGCTCACCACGACGTGCGTGGCGCCGGCCTGTCTTGAAAAGGCCGTGACGGCCAGCCCGATCGGCCCGGCGCCGATCACCAGCACGCGGTCGCCGAGCCCGACCCTGCCCGCCTCCACCGCGTGCAGGCCGACGGCCAGCGGCTCGATCATCGCGCCCTCGCGGTCGCCCACGGCATCGGGCAGGCGCAGTGCCTGGCCCACGGGCACCTTGACGTATTCGGCCAGCGCGCCGGGGCGATTGGGGCTGAAGCCGGTGAGTCGGTTGTGCGGGCAGATCATGCCCAGGCCCTCCCTGCACTCCCGATGGCCTTCAGAGGTGCAAGCGGTGCAGGCGTTGTTGGGCAAGGCGGTCACGCGCTGGCCCACCTTCCAGCCGCCGGCGCCGCTCTCGACGATCTCGCCGGAGAACTCGTGGCCGAGCACGGTGCCGTCCTTCACGGTGAAGAGGCCGGGGTGCGTCGAATGCAGGTCGGAGCCGCACACGCCGCAGCAGAACACGCGCAGCACCAGTTCGCCCGCGCCGGCCTGCGGCAGCGGCACATCCTCGATCGACAGCAGGCGGTCGACCCCGCGGAACACAGCAGCTTTCATGGATGCCGAGGCTAGTGGCGCGGGGGCCGGCTGGCTTGCGTGCAGGCGCTGCGCTCGCGCGTCGGGCCGACGTTTCAGCGTGTGCGCGCAAGATCCGGCGGCAGCTCCTGCCTAGGATCGGCTTCCATGAACCTGCAGGACAAGGTTGTCGTCGTCACGGGCGGCGCGAGCGGTATCGGCGCCGCGATGGCGCAGCGCTTCGTCGCGGAAGGCGCGCGCGTGGTGGTCGTGGCCGATCGGGACGGCGCGCGGGCTCGCGAGATGGCCGACCGGATCGCGGTTCCAGGCGCGCGGCGCGACGGGCCGCGCTGCGCCGTCGCGGCCACGCTCGACGTGGCCGACGAGTCCGCCATTCGCGCGCTGGTCGCGGACGTCGAAGCCACGCACGGCCCGATCGACCTCTTCTGCAGCAACGCCGGCACCACCATCCCCGGCGGCCCCGAGTTGCCCGATGCCGACTGGCGCCATGTGCTCGACATCAACCTCATGGCCCACGTGCACGCCGCCCGCGCCTTGCTGCCGCGCATGCTGGCGCGCGGCGGCGGCTACCTGTTGCAGACCGCGTCGGCCGCCGGCCTGCTGTCGCAGTTCGACGCGCCTTATGCGGTCAGCAAGCATGCGGCGGTGGCCTTCGCCGAGTGGCTGTCGATCACCTACGGCGACCGCGGTATCCGCGTGAGCTGCCTCTGTCCCGGCGCGGTGGACACGCCCTTGTTGCAGGCCGAAAGCCAAGCGCGCCGCGCGCTGATGTCACAGGGCGTGATCGACGCCGACGCGGTCGCCGGCATCGTGGTGCAGGGGCTGGCCGAGGAGCGCTTTTTGATCCTCACGCATGACTTCGTGCAGGCGCAGGTCGAGCGCAAGGCGGCCGACCCGGAGCGCTGGCTTCGCGGGATGCGGCGCTTGTACGCGCAGGCTTAATGGAAGCCAGTGCCAAATAGGCGCTGCCCAACAGGCCATAGGCTTAGGCCGGGTCTTGCCACTCCGCATACAGCATCTTCTCCACCTCGAGCATCGTTACGGTGTGCCGCTCGAGGAGCCCGGCGAGGTGCGTTTGGTCGAGCAGCTCCACCGAATTAAGCGCTGCGTTTTCCTGTGCTTGGCGATTGAAAAACTGGTTGGTAATGCAGACCTTGTCGAACTCAACAGACGGGTGCCGACGTTTGTAGAACGCCTCACCGCCCACGACCTCCTTGACGGCGTCCCAGTTGAGTGCGGCCCCATCGGTCCCGCTGGTCTTTGCCTGTACGAGCTGGCCTTTGCCGGCTGCCAACGCGACCACGTCGACACCGTTATCGTTGCTCCCTGGCGTTCGATAGCAGTCGTAGCCGCGCTTGGTCCACAGGACGCCTGCGAGGCATTCGAAGTGCTGCCATCCCATCCGCAGCGCCATTTCGAGGCTCACGCGCTCGTCAATGTCCTTGGCATCTGCAGCGGGAACGACATCAGCCAAGTTGAAGTCACCCGGACTCACATCCCCCGACCCGTTGAGCATGTCTTCAGCGAGTCCTCGTTTGTAGGCGAGGAGCAGGTCAAGCTTGACGTCGAACGTCATGAAGTCGTCGGCGTACACCACTGGGTAGTAGACATACACATCCTTCTTTTGCCCGATACGGTACGCCCGGTCGGTCGCTTGGTCCTCTTTTGCGGGGTTCCAGGTTCGCGTGTAGTGGACAACGTGGTTGGCGGCCTGAATGTTCACGCCGAAGCCCACGGCCACCGGTGAGAGGATGAGGACGCCAAAGCCGTTCAGTGCCTGGAAAGCCTTGATCCGCTTCTGGCGGCTTGACGTGTGGCTGGCCGATGCGCTCGAGTCCCCGTTGATGATGTCGGGCCTGAAGCCGAGTTCGGCTTCGATGTAGTGCCTCAGCAACCGCTGGATTTCTCGGAACTCGCAGAAGACGATGACCTTCTCGCCCCGCTTCTGAATGACCTTAAGCTGCGTCAACAGCCAATCGAGCTTCGGCGCCTTGTCCCGGTACTGCTTGGTCGGCTCCGGCTTGAAGACGTTCAACCCGTGCGGTCGTGGGTCTGTGCATACCAGCCGCAGATAGTGCAATAGCCCGAGGTGGTTCTTGAATGGAGTCGCATGGCTGGGGTCGCCACGCTTCTTGAAACTGTCGATGGCTTTGGCGTACAGGTTGCGCTGCGCGTTCGATAGGGGCAACTTGCGGCACCCGTCCACGACGATTTTTTTCGGCAGGTCCGTGGCGACGTCAGCCTTCATGCGCCGCAGGATTTGGGGTGCGATGCGCGCACGCAGTTCCTCCACTCGCGCTTTCTCTTCGTCAGTCTTCGCCTCAATGGGTTTTCGATACCGCTGCCCGAAATCGTTGAGCGCTCCCAGCAAGCCCGGCTGCACAAAGTCGAACAAGCACCACATGTCGGCGAGCGTATTCTCGACCGGCGTACCCGTACAGGCAATCTTGAATGCGACGTTCTGCTTCTTCGCGGCGCGCGTAACCATGGCCGCGGGGTTCTTGATGCGTTGCGCTTCGTCGCAGACCATCAGCGACCATTTCTGCGCAGCAAACGAGAACTCGAGGTCCCGCAACGTTTCGTATGTGGTGAGCACGACCTTCGCGTTGCCGACCCAGTTGGGACGGAGGAACTTGACTAGGCGGTCTTCGGCCTGCAAACGCTGGTCCACCTGGGCACGAGGCACGCGGAGGCTCGATAGCTTCTCACCATACGCGGTAAGCAGCGGGAGCGCTCCGTCTTGGAAAAACTTGCTAGCCTCGTCCGCCCAGTTCTCGAGCAACGAAACCGGCGCGACAACGAGCATCGGCTCGATGTTCGGATCGCGCTCGATGAGGTATGCCATCAGAGCTAGGAGTTGGAACGTCTTCCCGAGCCCCATGTCGTCGCCGAGCACGGCGCCGCGGACCTGATAGTCGGTCTGCAGGCTATAGAGGTGCTGCATCCAGGCCAGACCCGCACGTTGGTGCGGCATCAGCGAGAAGTCGGGCCGGATGCTCCTGGGCATCCTCGGCTCAGATGGCACGGACTCAAGTGCCTCGCGTCGAAGCTCTTCGTACTCCAGCGATTGGATGTTCGCCCGCAAAACAAGCTGCTTTTTCGACCCGTCCGGCGCGTTCTTCGTCGCCTTGTATTGCTTGGAGGGATCGAAGCTGCCCGTCTCGAGGTCCTGGAACACCCTGTTGAATGTTTCGACGATGACCGCGGCCTCGTCGAGTGTTACCGCCTGGGGCAGCCCTGAAACCTTCACAGTGGTCTCTCCGCCGGCTTGGGCAGCCTTTACCGACTTCTCAAGCAGTTCAATAGCCGCCTTGCTGGTGGGTACGGCGATGGGTTCCGCTGCACCTGCAGGCTGGTAGACCACCACCGGCAAGACGTTCTCGGGGAACCACCCTTCGCCTTCGTTCTTCTTGGCGATGTAGGGCGAGTGGTACGGCTTCTCGACGCCGATGCTTTCAACGCGGGAGCTGTAGCCACTCAAGTCATGTACCTGTGCATAGGAGACAAGGATCGGGGGTGCCAGCCTGCGCTCAAGCGCCGCCTTAAGCTCGTCATGGTGGCGTTGCGCGTCGCCCTGCATCTCCAGGTCATAGCCCTGCCAAGCGACAAGCTGGTAGTTGAGGGAAAGAGCCTTGTGCAGAGCACGAACGAAGGAGCCGAGCGCTGCATCGTCAAGCCATTGCGTATCCGATGTAGAGGGGCCCGTGGAACTGGCAGTTTCGATGAGCAGACCGACACGCAGTGGGTAGCCCGAGGCATCGCGTTCGTACGTAGGCGCAAATCTCTCGTAGGTGAGCCCGGCGTCTTCACGAGCCTTCTCGAACTGCGACTCGACAATGACGTCGATGGCATCGTCGCCAAGGGTGGCATACGGATTCAGCAGAAACGCCTGCGCTCGCGTGCCGGCGACACGCCGGCCATCCAGGCGTTTGATTTCTTGCAAGACCGTTCGGACCTTTGGCGTGACCAAGACCTGGACGATGCCTTCCTTGGTGACGATGTCGTAGCGGTCCTTCACCTCGCGACTGCGGTCGAACGCCTCCAGCCAATCGGCGGGAGCGCCCTCAAAACCCGGTTCAATTTCGACCACACGGTCGTCTCCGACATCGGCCGATCGTCGCAAGCCAATCTCGAGCTTCTCCGGAGTCAGCACGACGGAGCGGTAGAGGAAATCATCCAGACGGGCGCCTGCCTGCAGGGCGAGCTTTCGTATCCGACCCCACGCTTGGCGGTGCGCCAGGTCGTTGTGCTCTTCGGCCGGGCGCCGAGCGAAGCTGACCACCTCCTTGAAGAGGCTCCACTGCTCGGGGTGCATCAGCTCCGCACGGTCATCGCGCGCCATGAGCGGCCCCATAAGCTCCCAGTCGAACGCCACCCCGTCTTCACCGTGCCAGCCCGAGATCGCGACCGAGAAGTCTTCGTCGGTGAGCGAGTTGCTGCTCCGAAGCGATGGTTTGGCTTCTGTCGCGCGCGGAAGCAAGAGCACCTCTGGAAGAGAGGCATACGCCGGCTGCGCCATCGCCAAGAAGAGCGCGTCCCAACCCAGCACATATCCGTCTGGCGTCTCGATGGCTAAGCCATCGTCGGACAACTGCGTCAGAAAGCCGCCGACCATGGGGTCCAGGAGCGGCACGCCGCCCTGCTCGGCTCCGCGCGACAAGACCACTCCCGCCGGCGACCAGCGACGCTGCCAGTCCGCAGTCGTGCCGCCGCTCTTCTTGAATAACCGAAACATTTGTCTCCCTTACTTCCACCAGCCCTTGCCAGGCTTGTGTTGGAAGCCCCATCGGGTAAGCATCTTTGTGATGTGCTCGAAGGACGCATCCGTGCGCACCCAGAGACTTCCGCCCTGGGAAGTCTTGTCGTCAACTTGCAGGCCTTGCCGGCTTGCGAACTTGTTCAGGGCCGACCGCGTGTATGGCTGCGACAGATCCGCGGCAGCGGCGAAAGCATTGGCACGTTCCCGTGCTGCCGTCGCTTCAACGGTCGGTGGACTTGCAGGTCTTGGGGCCGGAACTCGAGTGACCCGAGGAATTGTCGCGCTGGGTTTGACGCCGAACTCCTTACGCAGCGTCTCCTCGAACATGTGCTCCCACTTGTCCCAATTGTGGATGCCGTCCTGGTGGCTGAGCCAGAGGATGGATTGCGACTTCTGTTTCAGCGAGTTGTCAGCATCGCCGGCTAGGCGAAGATCTTCGGACGTGTCGAAGGGCAAGCTCTTGCGCGCGTCGTACCCGTATAGAGCGTTGCCCAAGCCGCTAAATTCGACGGCGATCAAGTTGCCCATCGTCATGATGAATGCGTTGTTGGTGCCAGACGCTTCGAGCTTGCAGATGAGGCCCGTCATCTTCTTCCTCAAGGCGATGAAATCGGGATCACGCGCGTTGCGGGCCGTAGACCCGAGAGCGAACTCGATATGGTCGATGGCTTTGACGTATCGCTTCCAGAACTCCATGCGTCGGCGGTCGCCCATCCCGTCGTCAGCCAGCTTGGTAAAGAAGGTCTCGATGAACTCCAACTTGAGCCAGTCCGCAACCATCGTCCGAGCGTCCGGGACGACGCCGCCCCAGCGGGTTTCGTTCGACGGGAGCCACGGATTGCCCCACCAAAGCACAGACGAGTCCCGAAGCCCCTGATGAAGTTGCGCGCCGGGCACCTTGACGTAGCGGTCGAGCAGCATGATGAGCCCGCGGTCCCTTAGCACGTCGTTGCTTGCAAGTAGTTCAAGCAGCCGCGGCACGAGTGCCTGGAACTGCGCGTTGCCGAGCAGCGTGGCGCCTCGTATCTGCGCGAGAACCAGTTCGCGCAGAAACCAGGAGGCCTTGGCAATGCCAAGCTCTTCACATAGGTGGTCGATGGCGCCGACATCGCCTCTCAGAAGGGCATCGACGTAAGGGTCGCAAGGCCGCTCTCCGAACAACTGCTGGTTCCCAATGGCTGTCGCAACCCAGTCGGGATTGGCCTGCTTGTCACGGATGAGGCCATTCTTGTCGCGCAGATAGTCTCGCAACATCTTCCAGTTGTTGCGTGCCGCAGGTGGAGCGGACTCGCCCAAGGCATCGTAGGTGAAGTAACTCTTGACCAAGCCTTGATAGCAGCGCCGAAAGGCACCGGGGCGCACTGACCAGCCATCTACGCCGTCAAGGACTGCCTGGAAGCGCGACCTGTCTTCAAGTACGCAGGGCCCACTCGGCCGGTGCGGCAAGCACAGGCCCCAGGACAGCAGGTATGCGTCGCGGAAAGATGCAACCTCCTGGCTCTGCCAGAAGCGCCGAACTGCTTCCAGTTGCAGGTCCTCGGAGAGCCCCCTCCTCCCGTTGCCTTTGGTGCGTTCCTGCATTCGCTTCAGCTCGGTGTCGATAGTCGACGACACGGTCATTGCTCGCGCGCCTTCCTCGGTGCCAGGCCGTAACAGCGATGCGAGGTGGTCGAGCGGGTTCATCGCAGAGCACACTCGCCAAAGTTGCCAGACTGAGCCATGGCCGAGGCCCGGTGCTCGCCCATGCCAAGGAACTCCATGCGCATCTCAACGCGCCGGCTTTCTTCGTCGGTGTCCTTGGCTGCGTTGAACGAGTACCCGCCGACCAGGAACAAGCTGCGGACGTCTTCCTTCTGCTGGGGCGAAAGCACGTTTGCCCCACCCATGGCGAACATCGTGCACAGCACTCGTTGGCTGCGCTGGAGGCTGAGGTTGAGGTTACTCAGGTAGGAGCCGGTCTTGTCGGTGTAACCCTCGACAACCACGCGCTTGAGCACCTTCTTGCCCAAGTCGTCGTTCGCCAGGGTGAGAATTTCGGGGACGAACTGGCGCAGCACGCTTTCCTGGTCAGCGGCGAGGTTGGACTTTCCGAAGGCGAACCGCGCTCGGTCTCCGAAGTCGATGACGCGCCGCTCCTTGTCGACCTTGATACCGTCGTACCGCTTGGCAGCCGCGGTGAAGCGTTCGAGGATCAACTCGATGTCCTTGCGGTGCTGCTCTTCTGCCTTCTCGCGTTCAGTCACATTCTTCGTGACCGCTAGCAGGGCGACACCCATGACCACCAGGAAAAGCACCATGAGCGCTGTCATGAGGTCGGCGAATGAAATCCAGAAGGGCTTCTCTGCCTCGTCCCGGCCTCCGCGTTTGAGGACTATCCTGGTGCCAATCATTGGCTACACCCGCAAGGGCTTCATGTTGCCCATCGCCGCTAGCGTTACCTCAAGCTCTTGCACACCTGACGACAGCAGACCGACGGCGCTGCTCAGCTTGTTATGGAACTCGGTGTTTGCCTTCTCGAGGGTTCGCTTCACCTCGGTGGCGAACGTCGTGTGCGCCTCGCCAAGCACGCGGCTTACACCGGCCAGGTATTCGTCGGCCTGCTTCTGCGCTGTGCCCAACAGGTTCGCGGAACTCTCGATGCGGGCAAGCACGTTCCCGGTGAGGGAAGCCTCCTTGCGAGCAAGCTCCACCGTGGCACGCAACTCTGAGACCAACTGACCGACAGCGTCTCGGTGCGTCTTGTAGTCGCGGAGAAGCTCTTGGAGCGCAGAAGCACCCGATGTCAGCGCGCCGGACGTCTCGGACAGCTTTGTCGTCACTGTGGCGGCCTGACCCATCACGCTGGTAACGCGCTCGCCGGCAGCGGCGAAGTTGCGCGATGCTGTACCAAGCTGCTCTGCGCCCGCGTTCATTTTGTCGACGGAGGAATTGGTAGTTTGGGTGAGCACTGCGACGCTCTGGGCCATCTGCGCAGAAGCGGTACTCATCTCTTTGATGGCCGCCTCGACAGACTCCGACATGCTGCTGACAGCGCTTTTAGCCCGGTCGGTCATCGACTCCTCGCGTGCGCGATTGCCCTCGAAGACCGTCGCCTGCGACTCGCTAAGTGTGTCCAGCATGCCGGCAACCTGAGTGCCGATAGTCTCCAACGTGGCCTGGAGCTTTGTGTTCGTCTCGGATTGCGACGATGCCACAAGCTGGCGGATTTGTTCGACAAATGCAGTTGATTGAGCGTTCATTGCTTCTTGGCGGGCTTCCATCTTTTCGATGGCTTGCGCCATACGCTCAGCCATCGTGTCGGTTGAGCGTCGGCTCGACTCTTCGATGTTGGAAACAAGCGTCTGTAACGTGCTTACGGCTTCTTGGATGCTCTTCGCCGTTTGTTGGTTGAGATCGCTGAGCCCAGAAATCTGCCCGCCGAACAAGTCGTTCAAGCGCTGGCTGAAACTGGCCATGACGTCTTGCAGCATTCGCGCGGCCGTCGCGCTCTGGTCACCGCTGGCAGACTTCACCGTGTTGGCAATATCCTGCAGCGGACCCTGCAAACTCTGCTGGATGCTCTCGGCGATAGTCACGCCCAGGGCCTGGTTGTCCTGCCGGGTCGCTTCGACCTGCTCCTTGGAGGTCTGAGCGAAGCGCTCGGCGAGGTGAAGCTGCGACTCCTTTGCGGAAGTGATTTGTGCTGTTGTGAGTTCACGAAGGAGTTCGCCCAACTCCTTGACCAGCGCGTCCTTCAGGATTTTCGATTGACTTGCCGAGTCCTCCGAAGCCCGCACCAGGCGCGACAGGTATTCCTCGCCTGCGCCGGCATCGAAGCGGGCGTCGATTTCATGCGCAATCTCTTCCGTGCGGCGATACAGGGACGCCAGCAGTAGTTTCTCGATGAAGGTGACGACCATGGCAGCGGCGATGGCCGCTGCCGATACCAGGAAGGCCTCGCCCACCGAGTGCATCAGCGACTCAAGGCTGGCGCGAACCGTAGCCGCGTTCTCGCTCACCTGGAAGGCGCGCAGGCCCTCGATGAGCCCGCTGAACGTCCCGATGATGCCGATGCCGGTAAACAGGCCCGGGAGGTGCTTGAAGAACTCCGTACGCAGCCTGCTGTCTACGACAAATTGGCTGTTGAAGTAGAGCTCGGACGGCACCGTTGCACGAATGGCGACGATCGTCAGCTGACCATCGCGCTCTTCGCGCTGGATGTGGAGGGAGTCCTGGTATTCCTTCCAGAGGTGCGAGAGGCGCTTGTCCTTGGCGAACACCTTCTTGAACTCGGACGCGAAGTTCTTTGTCTCGAATTTCTTGATGCGCTGCTGTATCGACGACAAGCGAACCCAGTGCAGGACGCCTGGCGCGAGGAAGACAATGAAAAAGACGAGGACCAGTACGGCAAGCACGCCGCCAGTGGCCAGGACTGGGGTCGGAGTGGCCGCCAGGATTGATTGGTAGTTCATGTGGAGATGTCTTCCGCCGGTGTTCTGTTGGAATCTTTTGCGAGCTGCCGGGACGCTGGTGCGTCCAGCAGTGCGAGTCGCGCTGCATGGTCTTCAACAAAGCGTCGAGGTGTGACGCGCTCGAAGTACAGCAGCATCAGCTCCCATGAAGCAGGCGGACATGTCCGGGCTCCGGACTCCCACGAACTCACGGCACGCGCCGTCGCATAGACAACCTCACCGAACTCCTCCAGCGTGAAATGCACTGCCTCGCGCAACGCCCGGACCTGCTTTGGCGTGGGGCTTTCCACGCGCCGTGGTGCTGGCGGGTTGTTGACTTCGGGGGGCATTTCTGGAAGGGGAGATCGGACCGCAACGACAAGACACAAATGTGTCTAAATGTCATCCATGCATGAATTGTCATGCACCTTGTGCAGGTTACAAAGGCACTTTGTCACGGTTTTGCGGGCAGTTCGCCGCGCCGCGCGGGCCTCGCCGAACGCCTTGACTCGGCTGATCTGGCTGATCTGGCTGATCTGGCTGATCTGGCTGATCTGGCTGATCTGGCTGCCGAATCGGGCGCGTTCCAAGCGCAGGCACGTGAGGGCAATGACGTGTCGTCCGGTCCGCGGACAGACAGGCGCGGAAAGAGGCTCCGGCTACCAGCGCGCCAGATCCGCGAGCAACCGCGTCTTCACGTCCTCGTTCGCAAAGCTCGCCGAGACCGAGTCTCGCGCCACGGTACGCAGGACCTCGTCCGACCACCCGAAGGTCTTGCTGCACAACGCGTACTCCCCCACCAGGCTCGCGCCGAGCAGCACCGGATCGTCCGTGTTGAGAGACACCACGACCCCAGCCCGCCGCAGCCGATCAACCGGATGCGCTTCGATCGACGGATAGACCCCGAGCACGAGGTTCGACGTGGGGCAGACACCCAGCGGAATGCGGCGCTCGGCCAGCAGTTCCACCAACGCCGGGTCGTCGATGGCCCGCACGCCATGGTCGATGCGGTCCGCGCCGAGGAGCTCGATCGCATCGCGCACACCTTCGGGTCCGCTCGACTCGCCGGCATGCACGGCGCGCCGCAATCCAGCCGCGCCGGCACGGCGAAAGGCTTCGGCAAAGCGCGGTCCGGTGCGGCCGGCCGCGGCTTCGTTGCCGTCGATGGAGAGCGCCACCACGCGCGGATGCCGCAAAGCAACGAGCGCATCGACCAGTTCCGTCGCCTCGTCCGCCGTCTGCGTGCGCAACAGGCTGACGCACAGGCCCACCGGCGGCAGGCCGTCCTGCTCCGCAGCAGTGAAGCCGGCGTCCATCGCATCGATCATCGCGGGCAAGCGGCCATGCCATGCCTTCCAGTGCGTCGGGTTGAAGATCACGTCCGCATAGCCGGCGCCGTTGTCGGCAAGCCGTTTCGCATAGCCGTAGCTCAGTTCGGCCAGCCGCTCGCGCGTCGAGGCCAGGCCGCAGGCCCAGTCGAGGAAGTGCAGGAAGCCGGCGAGGCCTTCGAACTGGAACAGCCGCTCGCGCGGGCGCGGCATCGCAATGCCGGCCTGCGTGGCCCATGCTTCGAGCACGGCGGGTTCGAAGCAGCCTTCGAGGTGGGCATGGACCTCGGCCTTGGGAAGGGCACGCAGGCGATCGAGATCGGGAGGCATCGTTACACCCAGCGGCGCACCGCCTCCGCCGTATCGCTCGGCTTCGTGTTGAAGCAGATCTTCGCCGCCGGCGCGTGCGCATGCACGATGTTGATCAGCCGCTCGAACAACAGGAAGTACGCCGGCAGCGTGCGTATGCCCGCGCCGATCGCGATGCAGTCGAAGGGCTCGCCGGAGAGCACCTCGGTCACCACCTGCCCCGCCGTCTCGCCCAGGTCCGTCAGGCACAGGTGCGCGTCGTAGCCGAGGCCGTTCAACGTGGCCTGGTCGGTCGCAAGGCCGGTGCGCACCTTGTCGGCATTCATGTCCGGCATCGCGCTGAAGTCGACCAGGCTGGGCTCCAGGCCGATGACCAGCACACGCTTTCTTTTCGCATCCATGCATCGCTCCTGTTCGGGATTGGAGACCCGGATTGAATCACTGTTACGAAGCACTGCGGGGATTCGTCTGATCCGACGATCCATGCATGCCGGTGGCGTGCCACCATGACTGCCACCCCTGCGCAGCACTGCACACCATGCCCATCGACTTCCATCCAACCTGGCTCGACGAAGAGCTCTCCATGTACCGCGACACCGTCGCGCGCTTCGTCGACACGGAGATGCTTCCGCAGGACGAGGAATCCCGAAAGCGCGGCCATGTCGGCCATGATCTGTGGCGCCGCGCGGGCGAGCTCGGCCTGCTGTGCTCCGACATTCCCGAGGCCTATGGCGGAGGCGGCGGTGACTTTCGCCATGAGGCCGTGTTCTACGACGCCATGTCGCGCCGCGGCCTGACCGGCATGAGCCCTTCCGTGCACAGCATCGTCGCGCACTACCTGCTCAACCACGGCACCGAGGCACAGAAGCAGCGGTATCTGCCACGCATGGCGCGCGGCGAGATCGTCGGCGCGATCGCGATGACGGAGCCAGGCGCCGGCTCCGACCTGCAAGGCGTGCGCACACGCGCCGAACGCCGCGGTGACAGCTACGTGATCAACGGCTCCAAGACTTTCATCACCAACGGCTACCTCGCCGGGCTGGTGCTGGTGGTGGCCAAGACCGATCCTTCGCAGCGCGCCCGCGGCACCTCGATCCTGATCGTCGAGCCGAAGGAGGTCGAGGGCTATCGCGTCGGCCGCGTGCTGGACAAGATCGGCCTCAAGGCGCAGGACACCTCGGAGCAGTTCTTCGACGACGTCACCGTACCGGCCGACAACATCCTCGGCGGGCAGGAGGGCCAGGGCTTCTTCCAGCTGATGTCCGACCTGCCGTACGAGCGCACCATCATCGGCGTGATCGCGGTCGCGGCCATGGAAGGCGCCTACGAGGCGACGCTCGACTACGTGCGGCAACGCACCGCGTTCGGCAAGCCGATCGCGGATTTCCAGAACACCAGGTTCAAGCTGGCGGAGATCGCCACGACCATCAAGGTCGCGCGCACCTTCGTCGACCGTTGCGTGTCGGACCTGGTGGCCGGCACGCTCGACACCGCCACCGCATCGATGGTGAAGCTCTGGACCTCGGAGCAGCAAGGCAAGGTCATCGATGAGTGCCTGCAACTGCATGGCGGCTATGGGTTCATGACCGAGTACCTCATCGGCCGCATGTACGTAGACTGCCGCATCCAGCGCATCTATGGCGGCACCAACGAGGTCATGAAGGAAGTCATTTCCCGCGCACTGTGAGGCAACAAAAGCAATGCAATACGAACACCTCGAAGTCAACATCGAAGGCGCCGTCGCCTGGGTCACGCTGAACCGGCCGGAGCGGCTGAACGCGCTCAACCCGAAGATGATCGCGGAACTCACTGCCTTCTTCGGCGGGCTCCGGGCCAGTTCGCCCGTCCGCGTGGTGATCCTGCGCGGCGCGGGCCGCGCCTTCTGCGCCGGGCTCGACCTGAAGGACTTCCAGTCCGGCGGTGCGCGCAAAAGCGTCGGCGAGATGCTGGAGTTCCAGAGGAAGGTGCGCGACATCATGATCGCGATGCGGCGTTGCCCGCAACCGGTGATCAGCATCGTCAACGGCTCGGCCAGCGGTGGCGGTTTTGCGCTGGCGCTGGCCTCCGACATCCGCCTGGCCACCACCGATGCGCGCATGAACGCATCGTTCATCCGCCTCGGTCTCAGCGGCTGCGACGTCGGCGTGAGCTACTTCCTGCCTCGCATGGTCGGTGCATCGGTGGCGGCCGAGTTGATGCTCACCGGGCGCTTCCTCCACGCGCAGCGCGCACTGGCATTGGGGCTGGTCAGCCATATCGGAACGCCCGACGAACTCGAAGCCGAAGCCGCCGCGCTCGCCGACGAGATGCTGCGCGCCACGCCGCTCGGCCTGCAACTGACGAAGGACGCGCTCGGCATCGCCATCGATGCGAATTCGCTCGAAGCGGTCATTGCGCTGGAAGACCGCAACCAGGTGCTGTGTACGCAGGGCGAGGACTTCGCCGAGGGTGTGGCCGCCTTCCTGGAGAAGCGCGCGCCCCGATACGGTGCTCCCCGATGACGAACGACGCTTCCGCGCTCGTGACGGTCGACAGGCCCTTTGCGGGCTGCGCGGTGGTCACCCTCAATCGCCCGCGCGCGATGAACGCCCTGTCGGTCGCGCTGCGACGCGAACTGGTGGCGACTTTTGAAGCCCTGCGGTCCGATGCCGACGCAAGAGTCATCGTGCTGACCGGCGCCGGCAATGCGTTCTGCGCGGGACTCGACCTGAAGGAGCTCGGCGCCGCGGCCGAACCCGGCGCGGCCGTGGCGCCTGCCGCCGACGAAGACCCGATGCTCGCCATGTTGCGCCTGCAAGCCCCGGTGATCGGCGCGATCAACGGCCCAGCCATCACCGGCGGCTTCGAACTTGCACTCGCTTGCGACTTGATGATCGCCTCGACGCGCGCGAGCTTCGCCGACACGCATGCGCGCGTGGGCGTGATCCCGGGCTGGGGGCTGTCGCAACGATTGCCGCGCCTGATCGGCCCCGGCCGCGCAAAGGAACTGTCCCTGACCGGCAACTTCCTCGGCGCCCAGCAGGCCGAGGCGTGGGGGCTGGTGAACCGCGTCGTCGAACCCGACGCCCTGCTGCCCGCCGCGCTGAAACTGGCGAGCGACATGCTGTCGGTGCTGCCGGAGATGCTGATCGCCTACAAGCGCCTCATCGATGATGGCCTGCGGACCGGCCTTGCCGAAGGACTGGAACTGGAGCGCGAGCGCTCGCGTGCATGGGCCGCCGACTTGCGCGGCGCCGATATCGAAGCGCGACGCCGGCAGATCGCGGAACGCGGCCGCGCGCAAGGCAAACCAGCGAGCTGACCCCCGCCCGCGCGCCGCATCAGGTGGCCAGCGCCATGCGCGAATCGCCAGCCACCGGAAAGTCCCCAAGGTGCGCATCGATGCCCATGACCGCCGCCCGCCGCCGCACCTCCGCGACATACAGCGCGACATTGCCGGCCTTCACGTCCTCATAGCCGCGCACCATGTCCGGCAGGCCGGCCAGTGCGACCATCTGCGCATGATTGGCCTCCGTGAGACTGGCTGCCATCGTGTCAACCAGCGATTCGTAGTGCGTGACCAGCATGCGCTCCATGCGTCGGCCCGGCGTCGCGCCGAACACGTCGAAGGCGGTGCCGCGCAGCCGCTTGCCCCAGCGCAGCAGCTTCAGGACCGGTGCGAACCAGGGTCCCAACTGGATCTTGTTCTTCACCCCGAGCTTGCGCAGGAACGTGGGATGCATGTGCCACGTGATGCGGGCGTTCGCACCGAACGTGCGCTGCAGCCGCGCCTGCTCCGTGCCGTCGAGCAGCAGGCGCGCAACCTCGTACTCGTCCTTGTAGGCCATCAGCTTGTAGAGGTTCTTCGCGACGGCGATAGTTAGCGCGTCGCTCAGCGCATCGCTCAGCGCATCGCCTTCTCCGCCGAGCCTGCGCTCTGCCTCACGCAACGCCTTCACGCGCCCGACATAGCGCGCGGCGCAAGCGATGTCCTGGAACGCGATCAGTTCCGGCACGCGCACTTCAAGCACGCGTTGCAATTCGCCCGTTGCGTCGACGCGGTCGACCAGTTCACGCGCCTGCTGCGACAGGGGCGCGGGTGACGCAAGCAGCCCGCGTTCGTCCTGCGCCAGCGCCGCATCCACGCGCGCGCGGTCGGCCACCACCAGCCGTCCCCAGCGGAAGGCCTCGAGGTTCATCTCGACCGCGGTGCCGTTGAGCCGGATCGCATCCTCGATGGCATCGCCTGGAATCGGCAAGGCGCCCGCCTGGTAGGCCACGCCGACCAGCAGCATGTTGCTGGCCATGTGGTCACCGAACAGGCGCTCGGCCGTGTGCTGCGCGTCGATGAACACGTTGTGCGCGCTGCGGCTGGCCGCGTCGATCGCCTCGCGCAAGCTGTCCGGGGCCGGATAGTGCTTGTCCTTGTTGGCCACCATCTCGCCGGTCGGCACCTGCGTGGTCGAGACGATGGCCACGGTGCGCTCCGGCGAGGCCAGCGCGAGGTTCTGTGCGCTCACGCCGACGAGCGGGTCGAACACCAGGTAGAGGTCCGCGCTCGCGGTGCCCACGGTCGGCGAGCCCTCGACATCCTGCGGCATCACCTTCAGGTGCGACACCACCGGGCCGGCCTTCTGGCTGGAGCCCGTGTGGTCATAGGTCTGCACCTTCATGCCGCTGCGGAAGGCTGCCGTGCCGAGCACCTGATTGACGGTGACCACGCCGGTGCCGCCGATGCCGGTCAGGCAGATCGAGAACAGGTCTTGCGGCACGACCCGCACCGGCTCCGCCAGCACGACGTCCGAAGGGAAAGGCGCATGGCGCGCCACGCGTTTCTTCTGCACACCCTCGACCGGCTCCACCGTCACGAAGGACGGGCAGTCACCCTTCAGGCAGGACAGGTCCTGGTTGCAGGAGGACTGGTGGATGGCGGTCTTGCGGCCGAACTCGGTCTCCACCGGCTGCACGCTGAGGCAGTTCGACTTCTTGCCGCAGTCGCCGCAGCCTTCGCAGACCCGCTGGTTGATGAAGGCCGAGCGCGGCCGGTAGTCCATCTTGCCGCGCTTGCGCAGCCGGCGCTTCTCCGTCGCGCACTGCTGGTCATGGATCAGCACCGTCACGCCGTCCGTCCCTGCCAGCAGTTGCTGGGCCTCGAGCAGGCGATCGCGATGCCATACCTCGGCGCCATGCACCTTGCCTTGCGCATACTTCTGCGGCTCGTCCGAGGTGATGAGGATGCGCTTCACACCCTCGGCCTCCAGCGACTTCACCATGTCGGGCACGCTCATCCCGCCCAGCACGTCCTGCCCGCCCGTCATCGCGACGGTCGAGTTGTAGAGCAGCTTGTAGGTGATGTGCGTGTTCGTAGCGACTGCGAAGCGGATCGCCAGGCTGCCCGAATGCGCGAAGGTGCCGTCGCCCAGGTTCTGGAAGAAGTGCTTGGTGTCGGTGAAGGGCGCGAGGCCGACCCATTGCGCGCCCTCCCCGCCCATCTGCGTGTAGCCCTTGACCTCGCCATGGCCCGGTCCCATCCACAGGGCCATGATGTGGCAGCCGATGCCCGCGCCGACGATGGCGCCATCGGGCAGCTTGAGGCTGCTGTTGTGCGGGCAACCCGAACAGAAGAAGGGCGTGCGCGCCGTGCCGAGCATGATCGGCGCGCGCTTCGTGGCATCGAGCATCAGCGCGCGTTGCCGCACCTGTGGCGTGTCGGCCAGCGGACCGAGCCGCTTCACCAGCGCCTGCGCGATCGCATCCGGCGACAACTCGCCAAACGCCGGTAACAGTTGCACGCCACGCTCGTCCTGCTTGCCGACGATGCGCGGACGCTGCGCCTCGCCATACAGGATGTCCTTGACGAAGAGTTCCAGGAACGGCCGCTTGTCCTCGATGACGATGATCTCCTCCAGCCCCCGCGCGAACTCGCGCACGATGCCCGGCTCCAGCGGAAACAGCATGCCGATCTTCAGGATGGCGATACCGCGCGCCAGCAGGGCCTTGTCGTCCAGCCCGATCGCACGCAGCGCCTCGCGCAGGTCGTAGTAGGTCTTGCCACTGGTCAGCAGGCCGATGCGCGCGTCGGGCGGTCGCACCACGATGCGGTTCAGGTGATTGGCCGCCGCATAGCGACGCGCCACTTCCAGTTGCTCGTCGAAGATCATCCGCTCGGCCTCGAGCATCGGCGGCCCGGCCACGTTGGTGCGGATCACGGGCTTGAGCGGCTTGCCGCCGAACTGCAGGTCCGGCATCACCGGCACCACGCGGCGCGGCCCGACCCATGCCACCGCGGCACTGTCGGCCACGTCATTGACGAACTTGAAGCCCACCCATAGCCCGCAGGCGCGCGACAGCGCATAGCCATGCAGGCCGAAGTCGATCACCTCCTGGATGTTGCCGGGCGCCAGCACCGGCATGTAGAACTTGTAGAACGCGGTGTTGGAATCGCTCGGGAAGATCGTCGAACGCGCATGCGGGTCATCGCCGGCCACGGCCAGCACGCCGCCGTTGCGGCCCACGCCGCGGAAGTTGTGGTGATGGAAGGCATCGCCGGTGCGGTCCACCCCCGGAGCCTTGCCGAACCACATCGAGAACACGCCGTCATAGCGCGCACCGGGAATGTCGTGCAGCACCTGCGTGCCGAAGGCAGCCGTGGCGGCCAGCTCCTCGTTCAGGCCCGTGCGATGCACGATGTGGTGCTCTTCGAGCAGCGCCTTGTTGCGGTCCATCTCGCGATCGACATTGCCCACCGGCGAGCCCGGGTAGCCGCAGACGAAGCCGGCCGTATTGAGCCCGTTGCGCAGGTCGAGCCGCCGCTGGTCGAGCATCACGCGCAGCAGCGCCTGCGTCCCGTTCAGGTAGACAGGCCCTTCCTCCAGCGTGAAGCGCCGCTCAAGGCTGAATGGGTCGACAGCGGCGTCGACGGCGCGTGCTTCGTGGTCCATGGTGGCCTAGATCTCCGCCACCTTGTAGCGCTCGACAAGGTCCCAGTCAATGCGCGCGCCGATGCCCGGCCCCGGCGGCACATGGGCAAAGCCTTCCTTGTCGATGTGGATCTTCTCCACGCCGGCCAGCGTGAACAGCGGTTCGGGCACCAGCTGCTCGAAGTACTCGGTGTTGGCGATCGAGGCGATCACATGCAGGTTGGCCGCGTCGATGATGGTGTTGGCATTGGTGTGGATCTCCAGGTTCATGCCGAAGGCTTCGCAGAGTCCCGCGATCTTCTTCACCGGACCGATGCCACCCTTGAAGGACACGTCCGCGCGCACGATGTCGACCGCGCGCGTGGTGATGTACTCCGGCGTCGTGTACATCGATCCGCCCACCACCTCGACGCCGGCGATCTGGATGTCGAGCTTGTCCGACAGCATGCGGTAGCCATGCAGGTCGAAGTCGCGCAGCGGCTCCTCGTACCAGTGGTACTTCAGTTCCTCCAGCACCTTGCCCACCATCAGGGCCTGCGCGTGGTTGTAGTTGCCGGCCACGTCGATCATCAGCGGCCACTCCTTGCCCACGGCCTCGCGCACCGCGATGCACAGGTCGATGTCGCGGCGCGCATCGCCCCAGACGTGAAGCTTGTAGCCCTGGTAGCCCATCTCCTTGTACTTCAGCGCCTCCTCGACGAAGAGATCGACGTTCGCATGCTCCATCGAGCTGGCATACACCGGCACCTTGTCGCGGACGCCGCCGAGCAACTGGTACAGCGGTGCATTCACGCTCTTGGCATAGAGGTCCCACAGCGCCACGTCCACCGTGCCGATCGCGAACTGGGTGGTGTAGAGCAGCCGGTCCCGGCGCCACATGTCCTGCCAGATCGCCTCGCGGTAGGCCGGGTCCTTGCCGATCAGCAAGGGCCGCAGGCGGTCGGCGATCGAATGCGCGAGGCTCAGGCCCCCATAGGCGCTGACCACCTCGCCGGAGACGCCTTCGTCCGTGTTGATCTGCACCGCAAGGAAGTCGGTGACGTAGGCGCCGATGGACTGTCCGCCATACAGCGTGGGCGTCTGGAAGCCCTCGGGCATCGGCGGGCGGAACGAGGTCAGCTTGACTTCGGTGATCTTCATGCTCAGATTTCCTTGACGGTCAAGGTCTTGATGGCATCCCAGTCGATGTCGTAGCCGAGCCCCGGCTTGGTCGGCGCCTCGACATAGCCGTCGCTGGTGCAGCGGATCACGTCCGTCATGCCGACGTCCAGGATGCCTTGCGGCACCGGGATCTCGAACAGGTCGCAGTTGTGGATCGCCAGCATCACGTGCAGGTGGGCCGCCTGCACGAGCGTGGTTCCGTAGCTGTGCGGTTCGTACTTGGTGTTGAAGGCCTCGCACAGGCCGGCTGCCTTGCGCATCGCGCTGATCCCGCCGATCCAGTCGCCGACCGAGCGGATGCTGTCGACGACGTGTCCCGACAAATACTTCGGATAGCCGCGCAGGCCCTCGGCCACGCTTTCCACGGCCGTGATCGGGATCTTGAAGCTGCGCGTCAGGTCGGCCAGGCCATTGAGGTCGGAGTCGGCAATGGGCGCCTCGTACCAGTAGAAGTCGAGTTCCTCCAGCACCTTGCCCACCTTGAAGGCGCCGAGCCGGTCGTAGGCATTGACCGGGTCGAGCATCAGGTCCATCTTTCCGTTGAAGACCTTGTGCACGGCGCGGCAAACCTCGATGTCCTTGTCGGGCACGCCGAAGGCATGCAGCTTGAAGGCCCGGAAGCCCTGGTCGTAGGACTCCTGGGCGATCTGGATGTACTCGGGAATCGTGTCGTACATGATGGTGCTGGCATAGGCCTTGATGCGCGGGCGGGCAGCGCCGAGCAGGCGGTAGATCGGCTCCTTGTGATACTTTCCCATGAGGTCCCAAAGGCAGATGTCGACCGTGCTGGCCACCGCGCTGGGCGAGCGCAGCGAATCAGTGAGCTTGTACGAGATGGCCTCGACCTCGTGCGGATCGCGGCCGATGAGCAGTTCGCGCAGGCCGGGCAGCGCTGTCTCGATCGCGCCGGGGTCCAGCAGCCAGGTGATGCACACGCCCTCGTGGCCCTCGTCGGTGCCGATGCGCAGCAGCACATGGTGGATGGTCATCGGCGCCCATTCCTCTTTCCAGCGGAACTTGCGCTCGTTGGGCTTCAGCACATGCGCCTTCACGCTCGTGATCTTCATTGGAGTTCTCCGGTTTGGATGGCCCAGGCGGGCCGGGGTTGCAAGGCGGCGGCGCGTGAGCCGGCCCAGGATTCGGGTGCGACCAGGCCGGGCGGGCGCAGGCCGCGCAGCGCGTGGTCGATGTCGGTTGCCGCAGCCAGCGACAAGCGCCGGTAGGCGCCGCGCGTGATGCCGGCGCAGTGCGGCGACACGATGACGTTGGGGAGCGCTAGCAGGGGGTGGTCGACGGGCGGCGGCTCGGGGTCGAACACGTCGAGCGCGGCGCCAGCCAGGCGACCCTGCACCAGCGCCTCGTGCAACGCGGCCGCATCGACGACGCCGCCGCGCGAGGTATCGACAAGCCAAGCCGTCGGCTTCATGCAGGCGAGTTCGGCCCGGCCGATGAGCCCGCGCGTGGACGGCGCCAGCGGCACGTGCACCGAGACGATGTCGGCCGCCGCCAGCGCATCGCCCAGCGGCACCGTGCGCAGCACGTTGCCGTCTGTTGCCGGTTGGCCATCGCGCGTCACGGCGATGACATCCATGCCGAAACCCAGCGACGCAATGCGCGCCAATTCGCGGCCGATCGCACCGAAGCCGACGATCGCCAGCGTGCGGCCGGAGATCTCCTCGTAGGGGTTGTCCAGGCGCGGACCGAAGCGCCCGCCATCGCGCACCGCGCGGTCCAGGTGCACCAGCCGCTTGGCCAGGCACAGCATGTGGCCGATCGCGTGCTCTGCCACGGACAGCGCACCGGCGCCGACCGCATGCGTCACCACGATGCCATCGGCGCGGGCTGCGGCCAGGTCGATGTGGTCGACCCCGCTGCCCGCCGCCGCGATGACCTTCAGCCGCGGCGCATTGGCAATCATCGGCGCCGTCACCTTCAACGGCGGATAGGCATACAGGGCGTCTGCCCCGGCGATGCGTTGCGCCACTTCGGCAGGGTCGTCATGCTCGACGAGCCGGTAGTGCGCACGCAGCGCCTCGCGCCCCGCCTCGTGCAGCAAGGGCAGCCCCAGCACCAGCGCACGATCGGTCACGCCGCGGCCTCCGCAGCAACGGCCGCGTCGCCCAGGTAGGCCCTGCGCACCACGTCGCTGGTGGCCAGTTCGGCGGGCGTGCCCTGCGCCGTCATGCGTCCGCTCTGCAGCAGGTAGGCATAGTCGACAAAGCCCAGCGCCTTCTCCACCACCTGCTCCACCAGCAGCACCGCCACGCCGCGCGAGCGGATCGTGGCCAGTGTCTGCAGCACCTCGTCGACCAGGTTCGGCGCGAGGCCGAGCGAAGGCTCATCCAGCATCACGAGCGCCGGCCGCCGCACCAGCGCCTGCGCAATCGCCAGCATCTGCTGCTGGCCGCCGCTCAGGCCACCGGCGGTCAACCGCGACTTCTCGCGCAGCACCGGGAACAGTTGCAGCACCTCGTCGATGCGCGCCTGCGCCTCGCCCTTGCCCAGCTTGATGCGGTACATGCCGAGCAGCAGGTTGTCCATCACCGTCTCGCGGCGGAAGATGCGGCGGCCTTCGGCGACATGCGCCAGCCCCCTGGGCACCAGCGCCTCGGCACTGCTGCCGACGATGTCGATGCCGTCGAACGTGGCCACGCCGGCGCTCGGCTTGAGCAGGCCCGACAAGCCCTTGAGCAGCGTCGACTTGCCGGCGCCGTTCGCGCCGAGCAGCGCCACCGCTTCGCCGCGGCCGACCTGGAGGGTCGCCTCCTGCACCACCGGCACGATGCCGTAGCCGACCGACAGGCGCTCCGCGCGCAGCAATGCTTCGGGCCGGCTCATCGCGCACCTCCGGTATAGGCATGGACCACGGCCGCACTGCTGAACACCTGCTCGGGCGTGCCCTCCGCGAGGATGCGCCCCTGGTCGAGCACGGTCACCGTGTTGGCGATGCTCGCGACCAGTTCGATGTGGTGCTCGACCATGATCAGCGTGGTTCCCATGCGGCGGATCGTGCGCATCAGGTCGCCGAGTTCGTCGAGCTCGCCCATCGACAGGCCGGCCGCCGGCTCGTCGAGCAACAGCAGCTTGGGCCGTCCGATCAACGCACGGGCAATCTCCACCAGCCGCTGCTGGCCATGCGGCAGCAGCGCGGCATGTTCATGGGCACGGCCCGCCAGCCCGACCAGCGCCAACAGGCGCAATGCCTCCGCATCCAGCGCCGAGGCCTCGTGCCGTGCACGCGGCAGCCTGAACGCGATCTCCAGCCCGCTCGAACGCTCGCGTGCATAGGCGCCGAAGCGCACGTTCTCCAGCAGGCTCAGCTCGCCGAGCAGCTTCGGCGTCTGGAAAGTGCGCTGCACGCCGAGGCGCGCGATCGATGTCGGCCCGCGCCCGACCACCTCGGCCCCATCGAGCAGGATCGATCCTGCGCTGGCCGGATAGAAGCCCGAGATCATGTTGAGCAAGGTCGTCTTGCCCGAGCCATTCGGCCCGACGATCGCGTGGATGCTGCCCGGCTGCACGTCCAGCGAGACGCCGTCGAGCGCACGCACACCGCCGAAGTCCTTGGCCAGGCCGCGGATCCGCAGGGCCATGCCCTGCACCGGCTCCACCGCGGCCGTGCCCGCATCTCGCGGCAGCGTGGCCGCAGGCGAAGTGGCACGGCGTGCCTGGCGCCGATCGTCGAACCTGGCGATCGCGCCCGCCAGGCCTTCCGGCAGGAACACCGAGAACGCCAGCAGCCCGACGCCGTAGGCGATCATGCGGTACTCCTTCAGGCTGTCCAGCAACTCCGGCAGGACGTAGAACGCGGCCACGCCCAGCAACGGCCCCGACAGCCGCGCCGGCCCGCCCAGCACCACGACGAACAGGAAGAAGATCGAGAAGTCGAAGCTGAAGTCCTCCGGCGTCACCACGCCCTTGGCACTGGCGTAGAAGGCGCCGGCCAGCCCCGCCACCGCCCCCGAGAAGGCGAAGGCGAACAGCCGCAGCCGCGCCGTCGAGACGCCGTTGGCCCGGGCCCGCACGTCGCCCTCGCGGATCGATTGCAGCGCCCAGCCGATGCGAGAGTCGATCAGGTTGTGCATCACCCACCACAGCAGCGCCGCGACGCCGCCCACAAGCGCGAACAGCCCGAAGCCATCGAACCTGACGCCCGCCAGCGACGGCTTGGGAATGCCGACGATGCCGCCGTAGCCGCCGGTGAAGCCGCGCAGGTCGTTCAGCATCGCGGTCACCGCCAGCGTGAAGGCGATGGTGATGAGCACGAAGTACCAGGACGACAGCCGCAGCGCCGGCAGGCCGAGCACCACGCTGAAGCCCAGCCCGACGCTGGCCGACAGCACGGCCGATGGCCAGAACCCCCAGCCGTAGCGCACGCTGGCGATGGCCGTGGCATAGGTGCCCACGCACACCAGCGCACCGTGCGCAATCGAGACGATGCCCGCATAGCCTGTCAGCAGGTTGAGGCCCATCGCCGCGACCATGTAGATCGCCGCGAAGGTCATCAGCAGCAGGTAGTAGGAGTTGACCAGCGCGGTGCCGGCGGCCACGAGCACCATCAGGGCGCAGGCCACCAGCGACAGCGAAGGCATGGCGAGCCCCGGGCCTGCGCGCTGCGGCGAGACGAGCGATGTCGCGATGAGCGGCTTCACCTCAGACCTCCCGCAACGCGCCACGACCGAACAGGCCGAAGGGCTTGACCAGCAAGACCACCAGCACCACGCCCAGCAGCAGCAACTGCCGGTAGCCGGGCGTGAGCTGCACCGAGCTGATGCTCTCGACGCAGCCCAGCATCAGCCCCGCCGCCAGGGCACCCCAGTTGCTGCCGACGCCGCCGATCGCCAGTGCCATGAAGCCCTTCACCAGCAGCGCCATGCCGATCGAGGTGCTGGCCAGCAGCAGCGGCGCAGCCACCACGCCGGTCAGCGCGGCATAGGCGGCCGCGATGGCAAACGACGTCATCGTGAGACGCGACGGGCTGATGCCGTTCAGCCGCGCGGCGTCGCGGTCCTCGGCCACGGCCAGCACCGCCTTGCCGGCCAGCGTGTGGCCGTACACCCACTCGACGATCGCGATGCTCGCGACCGCGATCGCGAACACCGCGACCTGCTGCGTCGAGAAGGTCAGCGAACCGATCTGCACCGTGTCCATCGTGGCGCCCGGCACCGGCGGCACGACCTGCGGGTCGGTGCCCCAGATGCGGTCGCCGACGTTGATCAGGATGATCGAGAAGGCCAGCGTGCTGATGATCCAGCCGTGGTGGCTGGAAGGCCGCTTGATCAGCGTCGCCACCGCCACCCGCTCCTCGAACAGCCCGACCAGCGCCACCGCCCCCATCACCACGACGAGCCCGACGATCCACGACAGGTGCTGCTGCGTCATCAGCGCCCAGGCGAACATCGCGCCCAGCATGACCAGCTCGCCCTGCGCCATGTTGAAGACGTTGGTCGGCTTGTAGGCGATGTTGAAGCTCACGGCCACCATCGCGTAGATGGCGCCCATCGTGAGGCCGGTGGTCAGCAGTGCCAGCAGGTCTTCGAGCAGCATCTCAGACTCCCGGCGCGCGGCGGCGGAACAGGCCGTGGAACTGCTTGCTGAGCGGGTCTTCCATCGAGTTGGCCACCGCCATCGCCACCACTTCCGAGTCGTAGGCCGAGTGGCGCGACGACGAAAAGACCATCTTGCCGAACAGCCCGTCGATGCCGTTCGATGCGTCCAGCGTCTTCTTGATCTGTTCGGTGTCCCACGACTTCGATTTCTCCACCGCGTACTTGAGCGCGTAGATGAAGTCGTAGAAGGGCGTGGTCGCGGCAGGCCCGAGCAGCGAGTCGGGCACATTGCCCTTCAGCAGCTTGCCGCAGAAGGCCTGCACGCGCTCGGGCGGCTGGTCCTTGTCGGTGTAGGTCAGCGCGCGGTAGGTGGCGGCATAGACATCGTTGTAGCGGGCGCTGTCGGGCACGGCGCCCGGCGTGCCGGCGAACAGCAGGCCGGTGTGGCCGGCGATCGGCGGCTTCCAGGCCATGCGCGACAGGCCGACCAGCAGTTGCGTGATGTCGACGTTGTTCGACACGTGCGCGGCGATGCCTTCGGCGCCGTCGCTGCGCAGCTTGCGCAGGAAGGGCGTCATGTCGGCCACCTTGATCGGGAAGGTCTGCTCGGACACGATCTGCATGCCGTTCGCCGGGATCTCCTTCAGCAGCGCGTCGCGCGTGGAGGCGCCGGCAGCAGAGTCCTCGATCAGCAGGCCCACCTTCTTGATGCCCAGCTTGGCCAGCAGTTCGGCATGCCGCTTGGCCTGCGCGCCGGAGGTGAAGTTGAACTGGTAGTGATAGGGGAAGCGCGTACCGTCGCCCATCTCGTTGGCCGACGCATAGGAGGCCTGGATGATCTTGGCCGGCGTGGCCACCTCCAGAGAAGCCAAGGCCTGCGAGCTGCCGATCGGGCCGACGATGAACTTCACGCCGTCCTCGATCAGCCGCCGCGTCGCGATCGGCGACTGCGCGGGCGAACCCTGGTCATCGACCTCCACCTTCACCAGCTTCCGGCCCAGGATGCCGCCGGCCGCGTTGATCTCGTCCATCGCGATCTGCGCGGGCAGGTAGAGCGGTGCGAAGCTGCTGGCCAGAGGGCCGGTGATCGGCTTGACCCAGCCGATCTTCACGTCGTCCTCCGCATGCGCGTTGCGCGGCAACAGCCCGCCGCCGAGCGCCAGCGCGCCGAGGGCCGAGGCCAGCACCGTGCGCCGATCGACGCCTGCTTCGCTCGGGAGGGAGTGATTGCCTGGGTTCATTGCTTGTCTCCTGTGGTTTTGGGTTCGAATCGGACCGGCTGCCGCAGGCTATTCCCGCGGCCGTCGGAAGAATGTCAAGAGTTGACATTTATGGGGTATGCACTAGGCTTCTCCGGCCATGAAGACCACGGAAGCAACGACGATTTCGGCGGGCATGGGCGCAGGCAGCGCGCGGATGCGCGTGCTCGAACGCAGCAGCTGGTTTGCCGCGCTCCCGCCCGCGCTCAAGCGCGAAATGATGGAACGTGCCGTGGTGCGCCGTTGTGCGGCGCGCTCGTTGATCTATGCGGCGGGCGCGGCACCCAGCGGCCTCTATGCCGTGCTCAGCGGCGAGGTGCGGCTCGAGCATTCGGCCAGGAGCGGCAAGTTCGCCTTCTACCAGGGCCTGCGCGCCGGGGACTTCTTCGGTCTGCTCAGCGAGCTGGACCAGTCGCCACGCTTCAGCGACGCGCGCGCCTGGACCGAGACCACCGTGCTGCAGCTGCCCCATGCGGAATTCCAGTCGCTCTATCGCACGTCAGCCCCGGCACGCGAGGCCTTCGTGGCGCTGATCTGCGAGAACCTTCACACCACGCTGGGCATCCTGGTGGAGGAACACAGCGCCCCACCGCGCTCGCAGATTGCCCACATCCTGCTGACGCTCTCCAACCAAGAGCCTGACGAAAGTCGCGAACAACTCAAGCTCACGCACGAGGCCATCGCAGCCATGGCCGGCGTGTCGCGCCAGACGACGAGCAAGATCCTGCACGAGTTCCGCCAGCTCGGCCTGATCGCGATGCAGTACGGTCAGCTGTCGGTGCTCGACACGGCCCGACTGCGCGCCATCGCAGAGGCGGCATGACGCGCGTGGCACCCCGCTGCATCGATCAAGGCTGCATGTAGTCCGTCACCGGCACCCACTTGCCATTGACGATGCGCGAGATTCGCACCGCCTCCGAGCCCAGGCGCTTGGTCTTGGTGAAGCTCATGGTGTCGAAGCCCAGCTTGTCACGCGGGAAGGTCGAGGTTTCCATGGTCTGCACGAAGCGTTGCGTCGTCAGGTCCGGGCCGACCTTGTCGAGCGTCTTGATGACCCAGTCCATCGAGGCATAGCCCATCACCGCGTACTGGCCCGGGTCTTCGTTGTACTTGGCCTTGTAGGCCGCGAACCAGTCGCGCAAGGCCTTCGACGCGTCGTCGGCATAGGGCTGCGAGCTGGCATGCGAGGACAGGAAGCCGTCCATCGTCGGGCCACCGAGCCTGGGCACCAGGTGCGAGTACGAGGCCGAGGTGCCGATGAACTCCGGCGTGAAGCCGCTCTTCTTCGCCTCGCCGATGGTGCCGATGGTCTCGCGCAGCGTGGTGCCCAGCACGACGGTGTCGCAACCCGCGCTCTTCAGGCGGGCCACCTGCGACGAGAAGTCGGTCGCGCCGCGCTTGTAGGTGGTCTTCTCGATGACCTTGAGCTTCATGTCCGCGGCCTGCGCCTCGACGCCCTTCATCAATTCCGAGCCCAGGTCGTCGTCCTGCGTGAGCGAGCACCACTTGCGATCGGCCTTCATCTGGGTCAGCGCCTTCACGATCACCTTGCCCTGCTGGTAGTAGGGCACCGTGAAGCTGAAGGCCAGTGCATTCGGCGGGTCGTACAGGCCGCGTGCCGACGCCAGCGGGAACGCATGGATCACGCCGGCGTTGGTGAAGATCGGCATCGTCGTCAGCGCAAGCGAGGTGCCGATGTTGCCGACCGTGATGAAGATCTTGTCGTTCTGCACCAGCTTCTGCGCGGCCAAGACCGCCTTCTTGGTGTCGTAGCTGGAGTCCTCGACGATGAGCTTGATCTTGCGCCCGGCCGTGCCGCCTGCCGAGTTGGCCTCCTCGATGCGCATGTTCATGCCGTTGAGCGTTTCCTTGCCGAAGTTGGCGATCGGGCCCGACAGGTCCTGGATCGTCCCGACCAGCACTTCGGTCTGGGTCACGCCCTGGGTCGCGTGGGCCAACAGGGGCAGCGCTGCGCAGGCGCTGGCGCAGACACCGGCGATGCGCCAGCGAACGGAAGGGGTCGTTGCATGCTTCTTTGTCACCTTGTTCACTCCTAGGGTCAGCCGCCGGCCGGAATCGGCCTGCAAAGAATCGGAGTGTGGCGACCGGGGCGCGCAGCGTCTTGCGCCGAGACGCTGCGCGTCCGGCGGGAAATCCCGACCTTCCCGTCGCGGCCTTGCCAGATCAGTCGCCCCGGCCCAGCGCGGTCGTCAGCATGATCTTGCCGGTGGCGCGGCGGTCGGCCACCACGCGCAGCGCCTCGGCCGCGCGCTCCAGCGGATAGCGCGCGGTGATGGTCGGGCGGATGCGGCCGTCGGCCAGCCAGCCGACCAGCTCCTGCATGAAGGCGTCGTAGCGCGCGGGCTCGGCCATGCCGAAGCCGCCATAGAACACACCGACGATGCTGCAGCCCTTGAGCAGCACCAGGTTCAGCGGCAGCTTGGGGATCTCCCCGGCGGTGAAGCCGATGACCAGGTAGCGCCCGCGCCAGGCCATGCTGCGCAATGCCGGCTCGGCATAGTGGCCGCCGACCGGGTCGTACACCACGTCGACGCCGCGCCCGCCGGTCAGCGCCTTGATGCGTTCGCGCAGGTCTTCGGTGGCGTAGTTGATGGTCTCGTCCGCGCCGCTCGCGCGGCACAGCGCCAGCTTCTCGTCGGTGGAGGCGGCCGCGATCACGCGCGCGCCCATCAGCTTGCCCAGTTCGATGGCGGAGATGCCGGTGCCGCCCGCCGCGCCCAGCACCAGCAGCGTCTCGCCGGGCTGGATCGCGGCGCGGTCCTTCAGCGCATAGTGCGAGGTGCCGTAGGTGATGACGAGCGCCGCGGCGGCTTCCATGTCGATGCCCTGCGGCAGGCGCACCAGCTTGTCTACCGTGGTCAGCACCTCCTCCGCATAGCCGCCCCAGCCGCACACGGCGATCACACGGTCGCCCGCGGCGAAGCCCTGCACGCCCTCCCCCACGGCCTTGATGGTGCCGGCCACCTCGCCGCCCGGCGAGAAGGGCAAGGGGGGCTTGAACTGGTACTTGTTCTCGATGATGAGCGTGTCGGGGAAGTTGACGGCGCTGGCATGAACCGACACCAGCACCTCGCCCCTTCCCGGCACGGGCGAAGGCACTTCTTCGAAGACCAGGCTCTCGGGTGGCCCGTGGCGGTGGATGCGTGCGGCTTTCATGTGCTGACTTTCAAATCATGGAGATGGACATGCCGCCGTCGACGGCCAGGCTTGCGCCCGATACGAAGGCGCCGGCGGGAGAGCTCAGGTAGAGCACCGCGTAGCCTATCTCCTCGGGCTGGCCGACGCGGTGCACCGGCGTCTTGCTGACGATGCGCTCGGTCGCGGCGGCGTCGAAGGCCTCGGCCAGCTTCGTCTCGATCACGCCCGGCAGCACCGTGTTCGCCCGGATGCCGAACTCGCCGTACTCCAGCGCGAAGGCGCGGCTCATGCCGATCAGCGCCGTCTTCAGCGTGGCATAGAGGCCCAGCATCTTCTCCGGATGCCAGGCCGACAGCGAAGAGATGTTGACGATGCTGCCGCCGCCGCGCGGCTTCATCAGCTTGACCGCCTCGACCGAGAGGAACCAGTAGCCGCGCAGGTTGACGTCGACCGTCTTGGCGAACAGGGCGTGGTCGATGTCCTCGATGCGCCGCCACGGGCTCAGCACCGCGTTGTTGACGAGGATGTCGAGCCCGCCGTGCGTGGCCTGCAGGTGCGCGGCCATGGCGGCGATGTCGTCGAGCCTGCCGATGTGGCAGACGCGCGCCGCGGCAGAGAGCCCTTCGCCGCGCAGCGATTCGGCGACACACTCGCAGTCGTCTGCCTTGCGGCTGCTGACGATGACGTGTGCGCCGGCCTGCGCCAGCACGCGCGCGGTAGCGGCGCCGATGCCTTGCGAGGAGCCGGTGACGAGCGCGACCTTGCCGGCCAGGCTGAATGGGTTGGGATTCATGCGAGCGGTTCCTGGGATTCGAGGATGTCGAGGCCGGTCTGCGCGAACACGTCCATGGTGTTGCCGAAGTGGAGCGCGCTCTCGGCCACCGCCGTCCCGAGCGCGGCGCGCCGCTTCAGGCCGGCCGACATGGCCGCCTGGCGGAACATCGCGAAGGCCTTGAAGAAGCGCATGTCCGTCGCCCGGTCCATGCCCATGGCCTCGAAGTAGCGTTGCGCGAGTTGCGTTTGCGTCGGCAGTCCCTCGGCCGCGCGGTCGACGCCACGCAATCCGGGCAGCAGGTAGTCGGCCGGCAAGTCCTGCACCGCCAGGAACTGCCCCAGGTCCGCGAGCGGATGGCCCAGCGTGGCCAGCTCCCAATCGAGCACCGCAATGACGCGCTCGCCGCCCCGGTCGAACATCAGGTTGTCGATGCGCGAATCGCCATGCAACAGCGTCACCGGATGGTCTTCGTGCGGCAGCGTGGCATCCAGCCGTGCGATCAGCCGGTCCATGACAGGCGAACCTTCCGGCATCGCCGTGCGGTACTGCTGCGACCAGCGATGCAATTGACGCTCGAAATAGTTGCCAGGCCGGCCGAAGTCGCGCAGCCCGAGCGCGTCGAGGTCAGTGCGGTGGATGGCCACGAGGCTGTCGATCGCCGCCGCGTAGACCTCGCCGCGCCGCTCGCGCGGCACATCCGGCAGCCCGACCGATCGATGCACGATGCCTTCGACAAAATCCATGAGGTAGAACTGCACGCCAACGACGTCAATGTCGTTGCACAGCACGCGCAAATTCGGCACCGGCACCGGGCCGCCGTGCAGCGCCCTCAACACGCGCGCCTCGCGGTCGAGCGCGTGAGCCGACTTCAACAGTTCGCCCGCCGGCTGCGTGCGCAGGATGTAGCGACCGCTGTCGGCCTCGATGCGCCAGATCGGATTGGAGTTGCCGCCCACGAAACGCTCCGCCCTGCGCAGGCCGCGGAAGCCCTCGGCATGCACCTCCAGCCATGCGCCCAGGCGTGCCAGGTCGAGCGGCGGTGCGCTGACCACCGCGCGAGCTTCCACGTCGGCCGGTGTATTCATGGGAATGCGGACGCACGAAGTCGTGAAGATTTCGTGGCGAGGGCGCCAGCCTCGAGCCCGGTTCGCGGAGCGGAACTGCACTCACGCATGGTTGGCACCCAAGCGCCGAGGTCGGTGGCCGCAGCACAAAGATTCACGGCTTCATCAAGCGGAGAAGCGCTTCAGCAGCTGCTTGCCCACCGCCGACAAATGCACCTGGTCCGGCCCGTCGCCGATGCGGATGAAGCGGGCGTACACATAGGCCCGCGGCAGGAAGGTGTCCTGCGACACGCCCGCACCACCGTGGATCTGGATCGCCCGGTCGATGACGCGCGCGGCCATCGCCGGCACCACGATCTTTGCGGCGGCGATGAGGTCGCGCGCCGCCTTGTTGCCCTCGCGGTCCATCTTGTCGGCCGCGCGCAGCGTCAGCAGCCGGGCCTGCTCGATCTCGCAGAACGAATGCGCCACGTCCTCGCGCAGCGAGCCCTGCTCCGACAGCGGCTTGCCGAACGCAATGCGCGAGTTGGCCCGCTTGCACATCAGCTCCAGCGCACGCTGTGCGCAACCGATGAGCCGCATGCAGTGATGAATGCGCCCGGGCCCGAGCCGGCCCTGCGCGATCTCGAAGCCGCGCCCCTCGCCCAGCAGCATGTTCGAAGCCGGCACCCGCACGTTGTCATAGACGATCTCCGGATGGCCGACCGGCGCGTCGTCGTACCCGAAGGTGGTCAGGTCGCGCACGATGCGCACGCCCGGCGTGTCCTTGGGCACCAGGATCATCGACTGCTGCCGATGCCGCTCGGCATGGTCCGGGTCGCTCTTGCCCATGACGATCAGCAGCTTGCAGTCTTCGTTGAGCGCGCCCGAGGTCCACCACTTGCGGCCGTTGATGACGTATTCATCGCCATCGCGCCGGATCTCGCACTGGATGTTGGTGGCATCGCTCGACGCCACGGCCGGCTCGGTCATCGAGAACGCCGAGCGGATGGTGCCGTCCATCAGCGGCGCCAGCCATTGCGCCTTCTGTGCGTCGGTGCCGTAGTTGGCCAGCACTTCCATGTTGCCGGTGTCGGGCGCCGAGCAATTGAAGATCTCCGGCGCCCACAGCACGCGGCCCATGATCTCCTTGACCGGCGCGTATTCGAGGTTGCTGAGGCCGCTGCCGTGCTCGCCGGAGAGGAACAGGTTCCAGAGGCCCTTCGACCTGGCGAGTGCCTTCAGGTCCTGCAACACCTTGGGCGTGCGGTAGGGATGGCCCGTCTCGCGGCCTTCCTCGTGGTAGCGGTCCTCGACCGGATAGACATGCGCGTCCATGAACTCGGCCACGCGTTGCTGCAGCTCGAGCGACTTCTCGGAATGGGTGAAATCCATCGAATCATCCTATGCAAGCGGTGGCCGGCGGGCTTGCGTCCACGCGCTGAAATGAGACCACGCCCGAAGCCGCGATCGGTGGGCGCAATAGAAGATTTCAGCGTCTCAAGCGGGTTCGACGGCTGCGCGCGTCAACGCCACGGCCAGCTCATAGGCCATGCTCGGATGCGCGATGCGCTCGTACGGCGGCTTGGGCCAATGCCAGCGCGAGGCCGGGAACAGCGCGCGCATCGCATGGATGTCGCAGTGATACGGCGGGCCGGTCACCGCGCCATCGGCGGACGACGGATCAGGCCGCTGCATGAACAGCGCGAACAGCTTGCCGTCCGGACGCACCCACGCCGCGAGTTGCGCCGCATAAGCCATCCAATGGTCCGGATGCAACGCGCAGAGGCAGGTCTGCTCATAGACCGCGTCGACCGGCAGCGGCGGGTTCCAGGCCAGCACATCAGCCTGCACCACCTCGGCCTCCAATGAGCGATCCGCGAGGCGATGGCGCGTGCGCGTGACCGCGCCCTCCACGTAGTCGATGCCTGTGATCGCCACGCCCGCTTCGGCCAGCGCCGCCACATCCCACCCACTGCCGCAGCCGGGCACCAGCACGCGCTGGCCGGCTGCGATGGCGCCCTCTGCAATCCAGCGTTCAAGTTGCGGACCGGGCGCGCCGCGGTCCCACGGCGTCGTCGAGGTGTCGAAGCGCTCTTGCCAGAAGGCGGGAGTCGGGCCGGCCATGCTTTGGTCCTTCAGGAGCCGGCTGCCGACTTCTCGCCGGCCGGCGCATTCTGCTCGCGCAGCTTCGCCTTCAGCACCTTGCCGGTCGGGTTGCGCGGCAGCGCTTCCACGATGCGCAGTTCCTTCGGCAGCTTGTAGCGGGCCAGCTTGTCCCCTGCGAAGGCATGCAGGTCTTCCAGCGTGACGGTCTTGCCCGGCTTGGGCGCGACCACGCACACCACGCGCTCGCCCCAGCGCTCGTCGGGCGCGCCGATCACTGCCACCTCGGCCACGTCGGGGTGGTCGTAGAGCACGCTCTCCACCTCGGCCGGGTAGACGTTCTCGCCACCGCTGATGACCATGTCCTTGAGCCGGTCGCAGATGTAGAGGAAGCCCTCCGCGTCGCGATAGCCCACGTCGCCGCTGCGGAACCAGCCGTCGTCGGTGAACACCGAGGCCGTGGCCTCAGGCCGGTTCCAGTAGCCGGGCATCACGTTGGCGCCGCGCACGCAGACCTCGCCGGTGGCGCCGGGCGCGGTGACCTCCTCGTCGTTCGGGCCGAGCAGCTTGATCTCGGTCAGGATCGGCGGCGTGCCGGCCGAGCCCAGCTTGTCGATCGTGCGGTCGGGGTGCAGGAAGGTGATCATCGATGCCGTCTCGGTCATGCCGTAGCCCTGATGCACCGGGATGTTGCGCGAGGCATAGAGGCGCAGCAGCGGCTCCGGCATCGGCGCGCCGCCCACCGCGATCGAACGCAGAGACGACAGGTCGGCCGCCTCGAAGGACGGATGCTGGCTCATGAACAGCAGCATCGCCGGCACGCCGAAGGTCACGCTCACGCGGTACTGCGCGATGGCGTCGAACACGGCCTGCGGCTCGAAGGCGCGCTGCAGCACCAGGTGGCCACCGGCCATCAGCGTGGTCAGCGTGCCGCACAGCAGGCCGCCGACGTGGAACATGGGCGCGAAGTTGAGCTTGACGTCCGACGACCCCAGATCCCACAGGAAGATCTCGTTGAGGTTGTTCGCCCAGAAGTTGCCGTGCGTGAGCATCGCGCCCTTCGGGTGGCCGGTGGTGCCCGAGGTGTACATGATCAGCGCCGTGTCGTCGGCACGCGCGGGCACGGCATCTGGCAAGGGCTTGCCCACGGCCGCAGCCATCAGCGCATCCGTCGACTCCCAGCCTTCGCAGCCGCCGGCACGATGCAGGTAGCGCGCGCAATGCAGGCCGCCGCGGACTTCGTCGATGACGGCCAGGTGTGATTCACCCACCATCAGCGTGTGGATGCCGGCGTCCTCGATGATGAAGGCCAGTTCATGCCCTGTGAGCCGGAAGTTGAGCGGCACGAAGATCGCGCCGACGCGCGCCGCCGCGAACAGTGCGACCAGCAGCATCGGATCGTTGAAGCCGAGGTAGCCGACGCGCATGCCTGCTTGAACGCCGCCGGCGGACAGCACGGACGACAGCCGTTCGATGCGGTCGATCAGCTCACCGTATTTCCAGGTCAGGCCATCGCAGGTCAGCGCGGGCTTGTGCGGCGCACGCGCGGCGCGGCGCCTGAGCCACTCGGCCAGGCCCACGGCATGCGCGCTGCCGGCAGTCGGGCTCACTGCCCTGTCCATACCGGCTTCCTCTTTTCATTGAACGAGGCCAGTCCTTCCTTCGCGTCTTCGGTGGTCGCGAGCAAGGCGATCTGGCCCTCAGTGAATGCGATGCCCTCGTCGAAGGACATCGACGACAGCGCCCGCATCGCGTACTTGCCGCGCCGGATGGCGGTCGGCGACTTGCCGGCGATGCGGTCGACCAGCCATTGCGTCTTCGCATCCAGCTCCCCGGCCGGCACGACGTGGTTCAGCAGGCCGGCTTCCTTTGCCTCCGCAGCGCCGAAGGGCTCGCCGGTCAGGCACCACTCGCGCAGCACGCGCCGCGGCACGATGTCCTGCAGCAGGCTCAGCACCTGCATCGGGAACAGTCCGATCTTCACTTCGGGCAAGCCGAACAGCACGTTGTCCGCCGCGATGGCCATGTCGGTCATGCACAGCAGGCCCATGCCGCCGGCCATGCAGACGCCGTTGATGCGCGCGATGCTCGGCAGCGTGCTGTTCTGCGCCTCGCGCAGCAGGTCGGCATAGTCGAGCGTGGGCTGCGAGAGGTCGAAGGAAAAGCCCGCGCCCGGCTGCAGGTCGCCGCCCGCGCAGAAGGCTTTGTCGCCCGCCGCGGTCAGCACGATCACGCGCACGTCGCGGTCGGCATGCGCGGCGCGCCAGCCGGCACGGATGCCCGCGACGACGTCCTTGTTGATGGCGTTGCGCTTGTCGGGCCGGTTGATGGTGATCCACATCGCGTGGCCGCGCTTCTCGTGAAGCACGGCCGGCTCGGCGGCGGTTGTCGTGTCGGTCATCGTTCTCGTGTCTCCTTCGTTGTCTTGCCGCACCGGTTCAAGCCGGCGCGGACTCCTTCGCCGCCGCCTCGATCTCCACCACGATGCGGCTTGCGGCGACCTGGTCGCCGGTCTTCACATGCAGCGCCGTCACCTTGCCGGCGACAGGCGCGGCGTGGATGTGTTCCATCTTCATCGCTTCCAGCGTGACCATCGGCTGGCCGGCCTCGACGATGTCGCCGACCGCCGCCATCACCGCGACCACGCGTCCGTTCATGGAGGCACGCAGCTTGCCGTCGCCACCGGCCTCGCCCTGCTTCGCGGACGCGGCGCGCGTCTTGTCCTCGATGCGCACCGGCCTGCCGCGGTAGTGCAGGAACAGCGCGGCGCCGTCGCGGAAGAACGAGACGCCTTCGAGCAGGCCATCGCAGACAAGGTGCGCCGCGTGCTCGCCCAGGTCGCGCAACTCGATCACGAAGGCCTGCTCGCCGATCGTCACGTCGAAGTGGCGCTGCCCCGAGAGCACCAGGCCCGCCGTCACCATCGCGCCATCCGCTTCGAAGCGCAGGGAGATCGGCAGGCTGTGCGTCATGCGCCGGCCCGGCGCGCGGGCACGCCGTTCGCCGGCGGTTTCGTGGAGCACGACCGCGGCGATGGCGGCAGCGCGTGCCTGCACGGCGGTGTCGGCCGCGAGCAAGGCGTCCTGGTTCTGCGCGATGAAGGCGGTGGTCGCGCCGCCCTCGGCAAACACCGCGTGGCCGAGGCAGCGGTGCAGGAAGGCCTGGTTGGTCGTCACGCCCAGGGCCACGGCGTCTTCCAGGCCCGACATCAGCTTGCGGCGCGCGGCCTCGCGGTTGTCGCCGTAGCTGATGATCTTCGCGATCATCGAGTCGTAGTAGGGCGGGATCTGCGCACCCGAGCGCATCGCGTGCTCGACGCGCAGGTGCTGCGGCATGTGCCACAGCGCCATCGTTCCGCTCTGCGGCATGAAGCCTTTGTCGGCATCCTCGGCGCACAGGCGCACCTCGATGGCGTGGCCCTTGAACTTCACGTCGTCCTGCGCGATGGGCAATGGCTCGCCCGAGGCCACGCGAAGTTGCAACGCGACCAGGTCCAGCCCGGTGATGGCCTCGGTCACGGGATGCTCCACCTGCAGGCGCGTGTTCATCTCCATGAAGTAGTAGTTGCCTTCGCTGTCGAGCAGGAACTCGAGCGTGCCCGCGCCCTCGTAGCGGATCGCCTTCACCGCCGCGACCGCGGTGGCGCCCATGCGTGCGCGCAGGTCGGCATTCACGGCCGGAGACGGCGCTTCCTCGATCAGCTTCTGGTGGCGGCGCTGCACCGAGCAATCGCGTTCGCCCAGGTGGATGGCGTTGCCATGGCGGTCGGCGAAGACCTGGATCTCGATGTGGCGCGGCTCGACGATGGCGCGCTCCAGGATCACCTCGGGATTGCCGAAGGCGCTCTGCGCCTCCGAGCGCGCACTGCGCAGCATCTCGGCGAACTCCCTGGCCGACGGCACCAGCCGCATGCCGCGGCCGCCGCCGCCGGCGGTCGCCTTGATCATCACGGGAAAGCCGACGCGCTCCGCCTCCCGCGCCAGCCGTTCCTCGCTCTGGTCCTCGCCCTGGTAACCGGGGATGCAGGGCACGCCCGCAGCCATCATCAGGGTCTTGGCGCCGGCCTTGTTGCCCATCGAGACGATGGCCTCGGCGGAAGGACCGATGAAGACCAGCCCCGCATCCTTGCAGGCCTGCGCGAAGTCCTCGTTCTCGGCCAGGAAGCCGTAGCCGGGGTGCACCGCGTCGGCGCCGCTGAGCCTTGCCGCATCGACGATGGCGGGGATGCGCAAATACGACTGCGCCGGCAGCGGCTCGCCGATGCACACCGCTTGGTCGGCCTCGCGCACATGGCGCGCGTCGGCATCGGCCGTGGAATACACCGCCACCGTGCGGTAGCCGAGGGCGCGGGCGCTGCGGATGATGCGCAGCGCGATCTCGCCGCGGTTGGCGATCAGGATCTTGCGGAACGGAGTCGCGAATGAAGTCGAGGGAGGATTCTGCGGTGCGGTCATGGAACGTGCGTCCGGTTGCGTCGTCGATAGGTGGTCAGGCCGTGCCCTTGAGCGGGAAGGTGCCCATGAACTTGCTGAGGATCTGCAGCATCACTTCGTCGGCGCCGCCGCCGATCGAAGTGAGCCGACCGTCGCGGAAGATGCGCGAGATGGGGCTCTCGTCCATGAAACCCATGCCGCCCCAGAACTGCAGGCAGCCGTCTGCTACCTGTCGAATCACGCGGCCGGCCTTGAGCTTGGCCATGGTGGCGGTGCGCGTCGCGTCCTGCCCGGCCACGACCTCTTCCACGCCCTGCCAGCAGATCGCCTTGAGGCAGGCCACCTCGGTCTGCAGTTCGGCCAGCTTGTAGTGCACCCACTGGTTGTCGAGGATGGAGCGGCCAAAGGCTTGCCGCTCGCGCGTGTACTTGACCGTGACGTCGATCGCGCGCTGCGCCATGCCCACGTTGTTGAGCGCGCCCCACAAGCGCTCGATCTGGAACTGCTCCATCTGGTACATGAAGCCCATGCCCTCCTCGCCGATGCGATGGCGCTGCGGTACGCGCACGTCGTCGAAGTGCAGTTGGGCCGTGTCGGACGCATGCATGCCCAACTTGACCAGCTTGCGCGCCACCTCCACGCCCTTGGTCTTCATCGGCACGATGATCAGCGACTTGTTGCGGTGCGCCGCGCCATCGGAGGTGTTGGCCAGCACGCAGCAGAAGTCGGCCTGCGTGCCATTGGTGGTCCACATCTTGCCGCCGTTGATGACGTAGTCGTCGCCGTCCTTGCGTGCCGTGGTCTTGATCGACGCCACGTCGGAGCCGCTGCCGACTTCCGACACGCCGAGGCAAGCCACGTAGTCGCCCGCGATGGCCGGCGCCAGGAACTCGTCGCGCAGTTCCTTGCTGCCGCGGTGCGCCAGTGCCGGCGTGGCCATGTCGGTCTGCACGCCGATGGCCATCGGCACGCCGCCGCAGTTCATGTGCGCGAGCGTCTCGGCCATCACGGCGCCGTAGGAGTAGTCGAGGCCCGAGCCGCCGTTCTCCACCGGCTTGGTCAGCCCCAGGAAGCCCAGGTCGCCCAGGCGCTTGAACACCTCGTGCGCGGGAAAGACCTCGGCCTTTTCCCACGCGTCGACGTGCGGGTTGATCTCCTTGTCGATGAAGCGCTTGAGCGTGTCGCGCAGCGTCTCGTGTTCGGGGGTGAGTTGCATACGGCGATCAGGGACGGGCCACGGAGAACTGCATCTTCTGCGGCTCGCGCAGTTCCGCGTCGCGACAGATCGACAGCACCTTGCTCAGCACCTCGCGCGTGTCGCGCGGGTCGATCACGCCGTCGTCGAGCAGGCGTGCGCTGGTGGTGAACACGCTCATCTGGCTGTCGAAGTGGTCGACGATGCGTTTCTCCATCACGTCGAGCTTGGCCTGGTCGACTTCGCCCTTTCGCTTCATCGCGGCTTCGGTGACGATGACCATCGTCTTGGCCGCCTGCTCGCCGCCCATCACCGCCGTCTTGGCATTCGGCCAGGAGAAGCAGAAGCGCGGATGAAAGCCGCGGCCGCACATGCCGTAGTTGCCCGCACCGAAGGACGCGCCGCAATAGATCGTGATCTGCGGCACCGTCGCGTTGGTCACGGCCTGGATCATCTTGGAGCCGTGCTTGATCATGCCGGCCTCCTCGTAGTCCTTGCCGACCATGAAGCCGGTCGTGTTGTTGAGGTAGAGCAGCGGCGTCTTCGACTGGCAGCAGGCCTGGATGAAGTGCGTCGCCTTGGTTGCGCCGGCCACGTCGATCGGGCCGTTGTTGGTGACCACGCCGAGCGGCATGCCCTCGATCTTGATGTGGCCCACCACCGTGGCGCTGCCGTAGTTCTCGCCGAACTCCAGGAACTCGGAATCATCGGCGATGCGCGCGATGACCTGCTTCATGTCGACCGGGCGCTTGTGGTCCATCGGCATGATGCCGAGCAGTTCTTCTGCGTCGTAACGCGGCGGCTTGAAGCTGCGCGCCGGCGCGGCCGGCATGTCGCGGTTCCAGTCGATGTTGGCAAGGATCTCGCGGGCGATGCGGATGGCATCGCGGTCGTCCTCCGCCAGGTAATCGCCCAGCCCCGAGATCGACGTGTGCATCACCGCGCCGCCCAGTTCTTCCTCGGTCGCGACTTCGCCGGTGGCCGCCTTCAGCAGCGGCGGCCCGGCAAGGAAGGCCCGCGAGCGCCCGCGCACCATCACGATGTAGTCCGACAGGCCCGTCTGGTACGCGCCGCCCGCCGTCGACGAACCATGCGTCACCGTCAGCACCGGCAGCCCGGCCGCGGAGATGCGCGCCAAGTTGCGGAACAGGCCGCCGCCGATGATGAACTCCTCGACCTTGTAGGTCATGAGGTTGGCGCCCGCGCTCTCGACCAGTTGAACGAGCGGCAGCTTGTTTTCCAGGGCCAGCTCATGGATGCGCATCTGCTTCGGGATGCCCATTGGCTGCAGTGCGCCGGCATCGATGCCGGAGTCCGACGCATTGACCATCACCCGCACGCCCGACACCCAGCCGATGCCGGCGATCACGCCGCCGCCCGGCACGCTTTTCTCCAGGTCGGGGTTGTCGAGACCCAGCCCCGCCAGGGACGAGATCTCGAGGAATGGCGTGCCCGGGTCGAGCAGCAGCGACAGGCGCTCGCGCGGCAGCAGCTGCCCGCGCTTCTCGAAGCGCTCGCGCGACTTGGCCGAGGTGGCGATGCTGCGCCGCTCGAACGTGCGTACACGCTCGATCAAGGCCAGCATGCCCGTGCGGTTGGCCTCGAAGGCCTCGCTGCCGGGGGAAACGGTCGACTCGATGATTGCCATGGGTGGTGATGCCTTGCCGGGTCACGGCACGATGCGGATGGCGCAGCTTAGGCAATCGGGCGGGAGCGGTCTTGTGCGAAGTGGCTGCTTCGCGCGGTGGCTGCTCGTGGCCCGGTCGTGGCCCGGTCGTGGCCTGCTCGTCGCCTGCTTGTGGGCGGCTCCTGAGCGGCTCCCGGGCAACTCTTCGGCGGCCAGAGACGCAGCTAGCCGCGACAGAGGTCCATGGCCCGCATCACCTGGTCGGCAGACGGATCGAGCGACGTGACGACCCGCAGGAAGCCGCCGGCGTCCACGATGAAGACCCGGTTCAGGTGCTCAGCCGCGTTGATCGCGCTGGATCCGACGCTGAACCCAAACAGCAGCCGGTCCGTCTCCTCGACGGAAGGCACGCCTGCGGTCCAGCGCGCACCTTGCGCGCCGAAGCGGCCCAGCCACGCCGCCAGCACCTTCGGGTCGTCGCCCAATGCGTCGATGCTGATCGAGAGCAGGCGACGCTCGCGGCTTTGGCCGGCCAGCCTTTCCTGCAGGGCCGCGAAGAGCGCGCCTTGCGTGAGGCAGGTGGTGCCGCAGCCGGTGAACATCAATTGCACGGCAGTCACCTGCCCGTCGACCAGCGTGCGCAATTCGGACGTCCCGCCACCGGCCATGCGCAGCCGCAGGCGGGCAACGGGTCGGTCGGGCCGCAGCAGCGTCTGCGCAGGCGATTCGCTCACCGGTGCGGCATGCCCGGCGTGCGCGAGCGCGATCGACGGAGCCGCGGCTGCCACGGCCATGCCGGACATCGCCGCCAGGAAGCGCCTTCGCCCCGGGCCGCCCGGGTGGTCTGACCGCATCATCGCCCCGTGCTCCTTGTGGTTCATGGAATACGCGCGACGGTAAGCCCGCAACGTGGCCGCGCGTTAGCCGGATTTGGCAAGCGGCCCGCTCGGCCGCAAGCCATCCCGTGCTGACTCCCGCAGCCAGCGAGTAGACGCAAGCCAGCCCATGGCAACGCACTTACCCTGCGGCGATGCACGCCGACCCCTTCACTGCTTCCACCTTGCCCCAGGCCCTCGAACGCGCTGCTTCGCTGCATCCCCAGATCGAGGCCTGGATCGACGGCGACACGGCCCTTTCATTCGCCGACATGCACATGGCAAGCCGACGCATGGCCAGCGCGATGCAGGATGCGGGCCTTGCGCGAGGCGACCGCATCGCGGTGCTGTCGCACAACCAGATCGAGTGGCTGCAGCTGTTCTTTGCGGCCACCCGCATCGGCGTGGCCGTGGTCGCGCTCAGCGCCCGCTACCGCGACGCGGAGATCGAATACATGCTGGCCGACAGCGAGGCCAGGATGGTGTTCACGCTCGACAAGGTCGATGGATTCGATTGCCTCGCGATGTTCGATCGCATGGCCGCGCGCCTCCCGGCGCTGCGCCAGGTCATCGCCATCGGCAGCGAAGCGTTCCGGAAGATGCAGTCCGCAGACGCCGACGCCGCGCGCTCTCAAGTCGATGTCGCTTTGCCATCTCGACTGGATCCCCCGCAAGGGCGAGGCCGGACGCGGCCGGACCCTGGAGGCCTGGGAGCCGCCACCACCGTCGTGCAGCCCGACGACCTCGCCATGGTCATCTACACCTCCGGCACCACCGGCCGTCCCAAGGGCTGCGCCCTGACCCATGCCAGCCTGCTCGCCTCGGCCGGCGGCCAGGCCCGCCACACGAAAGCGCGCGCCGGCGACCTGCTGCAGCTGTCCAATCCGCTCAACCATGTCGGCGGCATCACCTGCGGCATCCTGTCGCAACTGCTCGTCGGCGGAAGCTGCGAGCTGGTCGCGAGCTTCAAGGCCAGGACCGTGCTCGACATGATCCGCAAGCGTCCGCCCCAGATCCTGGTGGGCGTGCCGACGATGATGACCCTGATCCTCATGCACCCCGAGTCGGAATCGGTCGACCTGTCGTCGGTGCGACTCATCATCACGGGCGGCTCCAACGTCGACAGCACGCTTCTCTCGCAACTGCAGCAGCGCATGCCGGGTGCGACGATCATGAACCTCTACGGCCTCTCCGAGGCCTCCGGCGCGCTGGTCATGACCCCGTGGGGCTGCGCCGACGAAGACCTCATGCAAAGCATCGGCAAGCCGCTCGAAGGCGCCGAGGTCCGTGCGGTCGGAGCGGACGACCATGCACTGCCGCCGGGCGAGATCGGCGAGCTGCATTTCAGGGGACTGGGCGTGGTGCGCGACTACATCGGCGCGGCAGCAGGCTCCGGCGCTTTCGAGGGCGGCTGGCTGCACACGGGCGACATGGGCATCGTCGATGCGCGCGGCTACATCACGCTCAAGGGCCGCATGAAGGACATGTACATCCAGGGCGGCTTCAACGTCTACCCCGCCGAGGTCGAGGCGCACATCGCGAAGCATCCGGCCGTGCTGATGGTCGCCGGCATCGGCGTGCCCGACAAGGTGCTCGGCGAGGTCGGCCGCTACTACGTCATCGCCCGCGAAGACAGCGACCTGACCGAGGCCGAGGTGCTGGCGCACTGCGCCGGCCAGATCGCCGACTACAAGATGCCACGCCAGGTCGTGCTGCGCACCGAACTGCCGATGACGCCGGCCGGCAAGATCCAGAAGGCCGCGCTGCGCGCCGAAGGGCGCTGACCGGGCGCCTCAGGCGCCGGGCCTGCGGTACCAGCGCGGGGAGAACTGCGCGATCGCCGAGCGCATGAAAGCCAGCGCTGGCAGCACGAGGTGAAGCCGTACTACACACGGCGCAGCCCAAGGATCGAAGCTGCCCCGACTGGCCGTCAACACAGAAGGAGCCCAGCATGATCCGCAAGCTCGCCTCCGGCGAATACCGCCTCTACTCCCGCAAGGTCGATCCCAAGACCGGAAAGCGACGCAACCTTGGCACCTTCGATTCCATGGCGCAAGCAAAGCAGCATGAACGTGAGGTGCAGTACTTCAAGCGCCAGGGCTGAAGTTCGGGTCCATTCGACACGGCGCGCGCTGACTGAAGCTGTACGGAAGCAGTTCCCGCGTCAGCTCCACGGCGCATCGCACCGACCCGCGAAATTGCTGTCGCTCCGGATCGCCTCATAGGCTGATGAATACGCGAGCGGCCCATTGCCGCAAGGTCACGCCGGCCGTACGGCGCCTTTATTCGCTCGGCGGCAGGACGATGCGGCGCTTCTTCTTCACCGTCACCACCACCGCCGGCGAAGGCGCGCGGGGGATGTTGACGATCGGCTCGCCCGGCTTGGTGCCCGTGGCGGCGCGCAATGCGAACTCGACGCGGCTGCGGTTCAGCGTCTCGACGATGTCGCCGTTGACCTGCGCATAGTCACCATCGGGCATCTTCGCCAGTGCACCGATCTGCATGCCGCGCTGCACGGTGCCAATCAATTGAAAGCCCTCACGCTGGTAGGTGAAAAGCTGCCATCGGGGGCCAACGGTGATGCGGAGAGGTTCCTGGCTCATGGAGAAATCATTCGGGTCGGCGGTATTCAGCCATCTTCCGGGTTGTAGGTCGTGTCGGGACTTGCCAGCACTTTGTCGATTCGCCTGCCATCGAGCGCCGCCACCTCGAAGGTCCATCCCGCGCAATCGATGCGCTCGCCCACTGTCGGCAACTGGCCGGACACCGACATCAGCAGCCCGGCCACCGTGTTGTAGCGACCGCGCTCCTCGTCGGGCAATTCCTTGATGGCAAGTCGAGCCCTCAATTCTGACACGGGCATCAATCCATCGAGCTCCCAGGTGCCATCCTCCCGATGCGTCGCCCATGCATCGGTCTGCATCCCGGGCTGCAATTCGCCGGTAATGGCCTCCAGCAGATCCCGCGGCGTCATCAGGCCCTGGACCTCGCCATACTCGTCGACGACGAACACCAGCCGGCCGGCCCGCTCCCGGAACTGCTCCAGCAACTCCATGCCGGTCAACGTCTCCGGCACGAACGATGCCGGCTGCGCCGCCGATTCGATCACGCCCTCATGCTGCGGACCCAGATGCAACAAGCGCGCCACGCTGATCACGCCGACCACGTCGTCGAGCGAATTCCGGCAGACCGGATACCACGAATGCACGATGTTCAGCGCGCCGGCGTCCGCGACCTTCCGCAGGGCCTGGGCCACCGAATCGCTGGCCTCCAGCCATTCGATGTCGGCGCGTGGAACCATCAGTGACGACAGGCGCCGGTCGTCCAGGTGGAACACGTTGCGCACCATCTGGTGCTCATGGTGCTCGATGACGCCCGCATCCACGCCCTCTTCCAGGCTCGCCGAGATCTCCTCCTCGGTGACGACTCGCGCCGCGTTGGCATCGATGCGCAGGAAGCGCAGGATCATGGCGGTCGCGCCCGACAGCAGCAGCACGAAGGGCTTGGCGCCCGTGGCCACAGCACGCATCGGCCGCGAAACCCAGCGCGCCACCGGCTCCGGATACAACTGCCCGATGCGCTTGGGCACCAGTTCGCCCACGAGGATGGTGAAGAAGGTGATGACCGTCACCACCAGCCCCGTCGAGACCACGCTCGCGGCCCCCTTGCCCATGCCCAGCGTCTCGAACCAGTCGGCCAGCGGCGCAGCGAAAGCGGCCTCGCCCACGATGCCGCTGAGCATGCTGATCGAGGTGATGCCGATCTGCACCGTGGAGAGGAACTGCGTCGGGTCTTCCATCAGGCGCAGCGCGGCAACGGCGCCGGCATCGCCCGTTTCGGCCATTGCCGCGAGCCGCGCACGGCGGCTGGTCGAAAGGGCCATTTCGGACATGGAGAACAACGCGTTGAGCGTCGTCAGCACGGCCAGGAGGAAAACATCCATGAACGCGGGGGAGAATGGGAAGCATGGCACTTTACTTGATAGGCGACGTGCAGGGCTGCGACGAGGCGCTTGGACGGCTGCTGGACAAGATCGATTTCTCGCCGAGCCGCGACCGGCTGGTACTGCTTGGCGACCTGGTCAATCGCGGCCCCGGGTCGGCGAGCGTGCTCCGTCGCGCGCACGGCTACGGCGCGTCGGCACGATGCCTGCTCGGCAACCACGACCTGCACCTGCTGGCAGTCGCATCGGGCGCGCACAAGGCGGGCCGGCGCGACACGCTGGCGGGCGTGCTCGAGGCGCCGGACCGCGATGCCATGCTCGACTGGCTTCGCCACCAGCACATGGCGCTGCATGAAGCCATCGGCGGATCGGACCTGCTGATGGTCCATGCCGGCGTGCTGCCGCAATGGAACGTGGGCGATGTGCTGGCCTGCGCCTCGGAAGTCGAATCCGTGCTGCAAGGCTCCGCATACGGCGAATTCCTGCACGACATGTACGGCAACAAGCCGGCACAGTGGCGCGACACGCTCGTCGGCATCGAGCGCCTGCGCGTCATCGTCAACGCGCTGACCCGCCTGCGCTTCTGCGATGCCAAGGGCGTGATGGAGTTCGAGGCCAAGGACGATGCCGCTTCGGCCCCGCCCGGATTCATGCCCTGGTTCGACGTGCCTGGCCGGCGCACAGCCACGGCCACGGTGGCATTCGGCCACTGGTCCACGCTGGGCTGGCTGTCGCGTCCTGACCTGCTCTCGACCGATACCGGCTGCGTCTGGGGCGGATGCCTGAGCGCAGCGCGCATCGGCGCCACGCTGGCCGAGCGCGAGCACATCGAGGTGCACTGCGCCCAAAGTCAAAAGCCAGGCTGAACCTGGCTTTTGTCGTCGCGCGTCGGACTCGAGCTTCAGTTGCTCGGCTCAGGCGTCTTGAACAGGGCGGCGACCTTGCGCTTGCTCTTGATGTTGGCCGAGATGCCGCGCACCGGGGGCGAACTCTTCGCGGCCGCTTCCCATGCCGGTGCTGCCTCGCGCTGGCCCGGCTCGTAGGGCTGGTCGAAGAACGGATCGCGCGGCGCGGCGGGCGCACGGTGCGGACGACCACCGCCGCGCAACCCACGCAACTCGCCACCGCGTTCGCGCGGCGCGTCCAGCACGTCGCGCGCATCGCCGGCCTCGCCCTCTTCGCGCCAGTGGCGACGGCCGTCGTTGATGCGGCCACGCGGACGGTCTTCATCGAACTCGAGGGCTTCGAGTTCGATCTTGTTCTTGATCAGCTTCTCGATGTCGGCCACCAGGCGCGCGTCGTTGCCGCCGCTGGCAAAGCTCACGGCCAGGCCGGAAGCGCCGGCGCGACCGGTGCGGCCGATGCGGTGGACGTAGTCCTCGGCGTTGAACGGGATGTCGAAGTTGAACACCGCCGGCACGTCCTTGATGTCGAGGCCGCGCGCCGCGACGTCGGTGCACACGAGCAGGTCGACCTCGCCCTTCTTGAAAGCGTCCAGGGCCTTCAGGCGCTCGTCCTGGCTCTTGTCGCCGTGCAGCGCCGTGGTCTTGAGGCCCTCGCGCTCCAGCGAACGCGCGAGCCTCGCGCAACCGAGCTTGCTGTTGACGAACACGAAGGCCTGCGTGATGCCGCGCTGACGCACGATCTGCTTGAGCGCGCGACGCTTGTCGTCGTCGCTCACGCTGTAGAAATGCTGCTCGACGGTGGAGGCCGTCTCGTTCGGCCGGGCCACCTCGATCGTGACCGGGTTCTGCAGGTAGCTGCCGGCCAGCCGCTTGATTTCCGGCGAGAAGGTCGCGGAGAACAGCAACGTGGTGCGCTGCTTGGGCAGGTAGCTGAGGATGCGCTGCAGGTCCGGCAGGAAGCCGATGTCCAGCATCCGGTCGGCTTCGTCGAGCACCACGTACTCGACCTGGTTGAGCACCGCGTTCTTGGCCTCGATGTGGTCGAGCAAACGGCCGGGCGTGGCCACGAGCACTTCGACACCCCTCTTGAGCTCCAGCGTCTGCGGCTTCATGTCCATGCCGCCGAACACGACCGCGCTGCGCAGGTTCGTGTACTTGGCGTAAAGCTCGACCTGTTGCGCGACCTGCACGGCGAGTTCGCGCGTGGGCAGCAGCACCAGGGCACGCACCGGATGGCGCGCCGGCGAAGTGGAAGCGTTTTCGTGCTTGAGCATCCGCTGCAGCAGGGGCAGCGCAAAGGCTGCCGTCTTGCCGGTCCCGGTCTGGGCCGCGCCCATCACGTCCTGACCCGCGAGCACCACCGGAATGGCTTGCTCCTGGATCGGGGTCATGGTCTCGTAGCCCATTTCGGCCACGGCGCGCGCCAGCGGTTCAGCCAGCGAAAGATTGGAAAAAGAACTGGTCATTAACCCTCGATTGTCGCACTGCCGAAAATCTGAGCAAAAAACCAGAGAAAAACCCCGCAATCCGGCGTGCCGGATCAGCGCCGGACCGCGCCGAAGAATGCCAGCGCCGACAGCAGGATCACGCCCGAGCCGAACTCGTACGCCGTGCGCGCGATGTCGCCCTGGTGCGCGACGTCGTAACCCGCGATCATCGCCGGCAGGCCCATCGCCAGGTACGAGATCACGAACAGCACCGCCAGCACGCCGGCGCGCTCCTGCGGCTGGATCAGCGCAACGATGGTCCGCAGCGCGCCCTGGAATCCTGTGCCGAAGCCGACGCCGGCCAGCGCCGTGCCGAGCAGGAACAGAGCCGGCATGCGCAGCGCCACGGCGGCCATGGCCGTGGACATGCCCACCAGCAGGGCACTCGCGCCGAGTCGCAGCAATGCATGAGGCTCCAGCGCCCGCGTCGCGAGGACGGACAGGGCGCCGCTGCCGGCCAGCACGAACAACGCGCTGCTGCCGAGGATCACCGAGCCGGCGCCGCCGGTGAGACCGATCAGCAGGGTCGGCCCCAGGGACGCGTAGAAACCGGCCAGGGCCCACACCGACACCAGCGCCGGCGTGACACGCAACAGCGGCCCGCGCACGCCGGCCGGCACCGACATGCGGGGCCGCAGCGACGCCAGCGCGCCGCCCTTCACGGCCGCGGTCTCCGCCATGAAGTACACGAGCGCCGCCTGCGCCACGAACACGACGCCCAGCACTGCGTAGACCAGGTGCATCGGCGCGGGCAGGTAGCGGATCATCAGCCCCGCGGCCAGTCCGCCGACGGCCGTGCCCATCATCGGCGCAAGCGAATTGGCCAGCGCGCCGCGACTCTTGTCGATGTCCAGCAGCCCGGCCCCGGCCGTGGCGATGGCCACGCCTGCCGAGACACCCTGCACCACGCGCGCCAGCAGCAGGTCCGACAAGCCATCGGCATTGGCGAAGATCACCATGCTTGCCGCCTGGGCCAGCGCCGCGCCGATCAGCACCGGCCGGCGGCCCACGTGGTCCGACAGCCGACCGCCGAACAGCAGCGCCAACAGCACCGCGATCGCATAGACGCCGAACGCGACCGTCAGCATCGTCGACGAGAAGCCCCAGGCGCGCTGGTAGATCGCATAGAAGGGCGTCGGCGCGCTCGACCCGGCCAGGAAGCCCAGCGTGATCGAGGCCTGCAGCAGGAAAGCCGCATTGGGCGACAGGCGCCGAGCGGCCGGCAGCACGGCGGCGGGGTGAGAAAGGCTGGTGCGGGCATTGGTCATGGTGGGCGGCCTCTTCGTTCGAGCTGGCTGACATCGAACAGACAAGTCTGTCTGATGGTTGCAGTGTACAGACCGGTCTGGTAATGTCAAGCCCATGGAAACGAAAAAATCCCTTGCCCCGCAGCGCGGCTCCGCCCGCGAGCGCTTGCTGGCGGCTGCCGACGAGCTGTTCTATGAAGGCGGCATCCACACCGTCGGCATCGAGCGCGTGATCGAGCGCGCCGGCGTGGCCAAGGCCTCGCTCTACGACTGCTTCGGCAGCAAGGAAGAACTGATTCGCGCCTACCTGCAGTCCCGGCAGGAGGCGCGCAGGCTGCGCATCACCGCGAGGCTCGCGACGTACACGACTCCGCGGGACCGCCTGCTCGGCGTGTTCGATGCCATGGAAGACCTCATGGCAAGCGGCAATTTCCGCGGTTGCGCCTTCAATCGCGCGGCCAGCGAATCAAAGGCAGGCGGCGTCATCCAGTCCACCTGCGACGACGCGCGGGGCTGGATGCGGGAGCTCTTCACGGGGCTGGCCCGGGACGCCGGCGCCGCCGATCCGGAAGCGCTGGCGCGGCAGCTGATGCTGCTCTATGACGGCGCCTCGGTGTCCGGCCAGCTCGAGTTCGGCAGCGGCGCGGCAGCTACGGCCCGCGCCATCGCAGCGCACATGCTGGACACCGCCATTCCTGCAAAGGCCAGGAAAAAAGTCGCGGCCTGACCGGGATTCGTTCCGCGCCAGACTACGGCAGCGCTAGAGGCTGCGCGCCGCGAAGGTATCGCAGGACTGGATCTTGCCGCTTTCATAACCAGCGCCAAACCAGTGCTGGCGCTGGGCGCTGGTGCCGTGGGTGAAGCTGTCTGGGACCACCGCGCGCCCCGCGGAACGTTGCAGCGCGTCGTCACCGATCTTCTGCGCGGCGTTCATGGCCGCCTCGATATCGCCGGGATCGAGCCATTGCTTCGACTCCTGCGAATTGCGGGCCCAAACGCCCGCGAAGCAATCCGCCTGCAGTTCGACGCGCACGCTCAGGGCGTTGTTCTGGGTCTCGCTGAGGCGATTGCGCATCGCGTCGACCTTGCCGGTCACGCCGAGTTCATCCTGCACATGGTGGCCGACCTCGTGCGCGATCACGTAGGCCTGCGCAAACTCGCCGGGCGCGCCCAAGCGGTTCTTGAGCGTGTCGTAAAAAGCCAGGTCGATGTAGACCTTCTTGTCGCCGGGGCAGTAGAACGGGCCCATGGCCGACTGGCCGGTGCCGCAAGCGGTGGGCGTGGCGTTGCGAAAGAGCACGAGCCGGGGCGGCGTGTAGGTCTTGCCGTTCTGCTGGAAGATCGCCGTCCACACGACTTCGGTGTTCTTGAGCACGGTGGACACGAAGGCCGCTTCGCGATCGTTGGCGGGCGGCTTGTGGGCCGGCCCGGGTTGCTGCTGCACTTGCGGCGAGCCGCCGCCGCTGAGCATGCCGAGCATGGTGAGCGGGTTGATACCCAGCACCCATCCGCCGATCAACGCCACCGCGATCGTGCCGATGCCGATACTGCGACCGCCGATGAATCCGCCGCCTCCTCCGCCGCCACCATCCCGTCGATCCTCGACGTTGTCCGATTGTTCGTTGCCTTCCCATCTCATGGCTGTCTCCTCACCGGCGGCGCCGGATAGCGCGTGAATAGTAATGGCTCAACGGTGGGGCGTGTAACCGACGGTCATGACGCCATCCCCCAACGCCGCCGGGCGCGACGGGCGTTGCGCGACCTCCGTGCGACGTTGCGCTTCGGCAGCCGCGCGCCACTCGGCCTTGCGGACCTGGGAGTGGGCAATCATCGCCATGGCCACGGCTTGCGCCAACACGATCGCCACGAGTACGGCAACCAGCAACTTGCGCAGCGGCGACAGTTGGCGCACCTCGTTGATCGAATCCAGCATGAAGGTCCCCTTTGGAGCGACGCGCCCGGTGCGCGACGGCAGCGCCATGCTGAACGAGCGTGCGCACGACGGCTGGGAGCGCGCGGCGCAAGCAGGCGTAGGAACTCAGGCCTTTGGAAGCGTCACGCCGCGCTGACCCTGGTACTTGCCGCCACGGTCCTTGTAGCTGGTCTCGCAGACCTCGTCGCTCTCGAAGAACAGCACCTGCGCACAGCCTTCGCCCGCGTAGATCTTGGCCGGCAGCGGCGTGGTGTTGCTGAACTCCAGCGTCACGTAGCCTTCCCATTCGGGCTCGAAGGGCGTCACGTTGACGATGATGCCGCAGCGCGCATAAGTGCTCTTGCCGAGGCAGATGGTCAGTACGTTGCGCGGGATGCGGAAGTACTCGACGGTGCGCGCCAGCGCGAAGCTGTTGGGCGGGATGATGCAGTAGTCGCCATGCATGTCGACGAAGCTCTTCTCGTCGAAGTTCTTGGGGTCGACCACCGTGCTGTGAATGTTGGTGAAAACCTTGAATTCCGGCGCGCAGCGGATGTCATAGCCATAGCTGGAGGTGCCGTAGCTGATGATCTTGTGGCCTTCGCGTTCGCGGATCTGGCCTGGCTCGAAGGGCTCGATCATGCCGTTGCTCTCGGCCATGCGCCGGATCCATTTGTCGCTCTTGATGCTCATGTGAAGTCGGGGCTGCGGGAAGTGGGCGTGGATTTTGGCACGCCACCCGCCGAGGGCGCCGCTTGCGAGATCACCGTCCGCTCGATCACCCGGTCGTCGCCCAGCACGATCAGCGAAAACAGCAGTTCCTCCAGGCTGTTGGCCCGCCCGGTCTTGCGCGCCAGCAGCGGCGTCGCCTTGGGGTCCAGCACCAGGAAGTCGGCCTCGCAGCCGGGCTGCAGGTTGCCGATCACGCCATCGAGTCCCAACGCACGCGCCGCGCCGGCGGTGTGACGCCACCACAGTTGCGAGGGCGGGATGCTCAGGCCCGGCTTGGTCCGGCCCTCGCGACCCACGTAGTAGGCGGCGAGCATGGTGTGGAAGGGGCTGAAGCTGGTGCCGCCGCCCACGTCGCTGGCCAGCCCATAGCGGTAGCCGATGCGATCGGCGCCCTCGAAATCGAAGAACCCGCTGCCCAGGAACAGATTGCTGGTCGGGCTGACGGCAGCAGCCGCACCGGTCTCGCGCATGAGGCGGCGATCGTCGTCGTCGAAATGGATGCAGTGCGCATAAATCGATCGCTCGCGCATCAGGTCGAAGCCAAGGTAGACGTCCAGGTAGGAGCGCGCCTTGGGGAACAGCTTCATGACCCACTTCACCTCGTCCTCGTTCTCGGCCACGTGGGTGTGGATCCAGGTGTCGGGATAGCGCGCGGCCAGCTTGCCTGCGCCGCGCAATTGCTCGTCGGTGCAGGTCGGCGCAAAGCGCGGGGTGATGGCATAGCCGAGGCGGTCGACGTTGTGCCAGCGCCGGATCAGCGCTTCGGTGTCGATCAGGCTCTGTTCAGTTTCGTCCCGTACACCATCTGGCGAATGACGATCCTGAAGCACCTTGCCAGCCATCATGCGCAGCTTGCGCCGCTGTGCCGCCGAAAAGATGGCTTCGACGGAACTCGGGTGCGAGGTGGCGAAGGTGAGCGCGGTGGTCACGCCATTGCGCATCAACTCGTCCAGGAAGACCTCGGCCACCTGCGCGGCATGCGCCGGGTCGGCAAACTGGCTCTCGGCAGGGAAGGTGTAGTTCTCCAGCCATGGGAGCAACCCATCCGCAGGCGCCCCGATGATGTCGGTCTGCGGGAAATGGATATGCATGTCGATGAATCCCGGCGCCAGGATGCGCCCGGGCAGGCTTATTGCGCCGAGGCCGGCATGGCGAGGGGCCACCTGGTGCCATGGCCCGGCGTCGACCACGACCTGCCGACCGCGGGAATCGGCGCCGACGACCAGCAAGCCATCTTCGTCAAACAGGGCGCTTCCATCGAAATCAAATCGCAAAAGTGAGGCACGGTACGCTTTCATGGGGGGTAGCTTAAGCAGAAACGCCACGTCAATGATGCTTGCGTACCGATAATTAGTATCCGCAACCGTACACAATCGTCGTGAATTCCAGGGAGCCCTTTCCTTGAGAACTCGACCCCTTCCCCCGGATCTGGATCTCTGCAATCAATGAAAGTGCTGCTGATAGGTAACCTGCCCGCGGACGGGCAGACGAGCATGCTGTTGTTCCAGGCCGTCATCCAGCGCGAAATGACGCGGCTGGGCCATGACGTGCGCCTGGTCACGCCCATGCCCTGGGTGCAGCGGCTGCCGTGGCCCGAGCGCCTGCGGAAATGGGTGGGCTATGTCGACAAGTTCGTGCTGTTCCCGTTCACACTGAAGCGGCATGTGCGCTGGGCCGACGTGGTGCATGTCACGGACCACTCCAACGCGATGTACGTGCCCCGCGTGACCGCCAGGCCGAATATCGTGACCTGCCACGACGTCATCGCGATCCAGGCCGGTCTCGGCATGATTCCCGGCTGGAATGTGGGCTGGACCGGGCGCGTCTTCCAGCGACTGATCTCCAAAGGGCTGGACCGCACCGATGAAGTCGCCTGCGTATCCCACCTGACGCGCCGCCACCTGCTGGAACTGCGCCTGGCCCAGGAAGGCAAGGTGGGCGTGGTCCTGAATGGCCTCAACGCTGCCTTCGCGCCGGTGGCGCCCGAGGCCGCCGCACCCGTGGTCTGCAAAGTCGGCCTGGGACCGCAGGACCGCTATGTGATGCACATTGGCGCCGACATGCCGCGCAAGAACCGCATCACCATCATCAGGGCGTTCATCGAGTTGCAGCGGCGCGCCGTCGCGAGCGGGCAGCCGCCGATGGCCGACAAGTTGCTGATCGTGGGGCCGCCACTGTCCCCTCCGCTGGATGAACTCGCCCGCTCCAGCGGAGTCTCCGACAAGATCATCCTGGCCAAGAACGTGTCGCATGAAGATTTGTGCGCGCTCTATTCGCAGGCCACGGCCCTGCTGTTTCCCTCGCTGCAGGAGGGCTTCGGCTGGCCCATCATCGAGGCGCAGGCCTGCGGCTGCCCGGTGTTCACCTCCGACGTGGCGCCGATGAACGAGATCGGCGGCACGGCCGCGGTCTATGTGCAGCCGGAAGACGCCGATGGACTCGCAAGCGCGATCGAGCAGGCCGCGCCGCGCCTGGATGAGATGCGCAGGCTGGGTCTCGAGAACGCCTCCTTCTATACGTCCGAGCGCATGGCCCGGGGCTACATCGACACCTACCGCAAGGCGATCGACGCCCGCCAAGCCGCATGAAGAAGCTGCTGTCGCTCCTCGTCGTGGCCCTGCCCTGGCCGCTGAAGCGCTGGCTGCTGCGCAAGGTGTGGGGCTATCGCATCGCGGACAGCGCGCGCATCGGGCTGTCGTACATCTTCCCGGGTGAACTGGAGATGGGCGAGCATGCGTACATCGGGCATTTCAATGTCGCCATTCACCTGGGACGCGTGGCGTGCGGCGAATATTCACGCATCGAGCGGGGCAACTGGATCACCGGCCACCCGCCCGCGGGCGCCCATTTCTCGCATCGAACGGGGCGCGACCCCGCCCTGCTGCTCGGCGCCCATGCCGCCATCACCAAGTCGCACATCATCGATTGCACCGACCGCGTCTCGATCGGCGCCTTCACGACCGTGGCCGGATATCACTCGCAGCTCATCACGCACGGCATCGACGCCGTGACGGCGCGCCAGGACTGCAAGCCGATCTCGATCGGCGCCTATTGCCTGGTGGGCACGCGCATCACCGCGATCGGCGGGGCGGTGCTGCCCGATCGCTGCATCCTGGGTGCGGGATCGGTGCTGAACAAGGCGCATGCCGAGGAGTGCGTGCTCTATGCCGGGCAGCCCGCGGTTCGCATCAAGTCGATTCCGGAAGATGCGGCGTACTTCAAGCGCACGCGCGGCTTCATCGACTGAAGGTGTGAATATTCCTGCAGCGGACACCGCCCTCGCTACGGGATCTCCGCACCTTCAGGGTCCCCAAGCTTGCTGAGTCATCAAGCGCCCTGGCGACTCACCTTGCCCTGCACGCCTTCGACCAGCCAGTTCATCTGCAGGATCTGGGCATCCGTGAGCGAGCTTCCCTTCGGGATCACCACGCGGCCCTGGTTGTCGCGCACGTCGGCCGTCGCGGCAAAGGGCAGGAGCTTGCCGCTGCCGATGTCGCGCTGGCGGGCCAGCACCTCGTCCTGTACGGACTTCGGCACCTTGCTGCCGAAATCGCCGACGCGGATCATTCCTTCCTTCACGCCGCCCCAGATCGAGCCGCTTTTCCAGGTGCCGTCCAGCACGGCGCGGGCGCGCTGCGTGTAGTAGCCGCCCCACTCGTGCGTGACGGCGACGATCTGGGCGTCGGGCGCCACCTTGCGCATGTCGGAGTGGTAGGCCACGGCCATCTTGCCGCGCTCCTGGGCGGCGCTCATGACGGCGGTGGAGCCGGTGTGGAAGGCGATCACGTCGACGTCCTGGTTGAACAGTGACATCGCGGCATCGCGCTCCCTCGGCGGGTTGAACCATTCGTCGAGCCACACGACCTTGACCTGCGCCTTCGGGTCGACCGAGCGCATGCCAAGCGTGAAGGCGTTGATGCCCTGCAGCACCTCGGGGATCGGGAAGCCCGCGACGTAGCCGGCCAGGTGCGTCTTCGTCATGCGGCCCGCGGCGACGCCGGCCAGGTAGCGGCCCTCGTAGTAGCGCGCGTTGGAGATCGCGACGTTGCCAGCCGTCTTGAGGCCGGTCACCGATTCGAACTTCACGTCGGGGAAGTCGCGCGCCACCTTCAGCGTCGGCTCCATGTAGCCGAAGCTCGGGGTGAAGATGAGCTTGTTGCCTTGCTGGGCCAGGTCACGGATGACGCGCTCGGCGTCGGCGCCTTCGGAGACGTTCTCGACATAGGTGGTCTTGACCTTGCCGGGTAGCGCAGCCTCGACGGCCTTGCGGCCCAGCTCGTGCTGGTGCACCCAGCCGGCATCGGTCAGCGGCGCAACGTAGACGAAGCCGACCTTGAGCGGCGCACTGGCGGGCGCGGGGGTCTGGGAAAAAGCGGGAGATGAAAAAGCGCAGGCAGCCGCGATCGCGGCCACGAGGTTTTTGTACATGGTAGTCCTCTACATGGCCCCGGGTGGTTGAAAAAATGCGGCGCCTCGGAGCAGCGGTGCGGGCGGTATTTTAGCGGCGCGGCCCCGGGCCTTCGAAATGCCCTGGCGCGGCGGAACTTCGCCAACGGCTGCCCGTCTATCCCCTGCCTCGCAACCCTCTCCAACCAGCATCAACAACCGTGAGCAGCCTTTCATGAGCCGCAATGGCCCCGGCGTCCGATACGCCACCAGTCCCCTGCTCGCAAGCAAGACGCCGCTGTGGCGCAGCAAGTTCATCGTCGGCAGCATGGCATTCGGCTTCGCGCTGCTGGCTGCGCGTGCGGCCTATGTCGAGGTCTTCAACAACCAGTATTTCATTCACCAGGGCGAGGTTCGCTTCGTGCGCACGCTCGACATGCCGGCCAGCCGCGGCCGCATCCTGGACCGCAACGGCCAGATCCTCGCGGCTGACGTGCCGGCGCCCAGCATCTGGGCCATCCCGGAGGACATCGAGCGCGACGACCCGGCCGTGCAGGCCAGGTTGCGCGATGCCGCGCAACTGCTCGGGATGCCGCAGAAGGACTTCGACAAGAAGCTGGCCGACGAGGACAAGAGCTTCGTCTGGATCAAGCGCCAGGTCGACGTGGCCGTGGCGCGCAAGCTGGCAGAGCTCAACATCAAGGGCCTCTACCAGCGCAGCGACTTCAAGCGCCTCTACCCTGAAGGCGAGGCCGCTGCGCATGTGGCCGGCTTCACCAACATCGAGGAGCAGGGCCAGGAAGGCGTGGAGCTGGCCTTCGACCACAGTCTGGCCGGCAAGGCCGGCTCGCGCCGCGTCATCAAGGACCGGCTCGGGCGCGTGGTGGAAGACGTGGGCGAGGCGGTGCCGCCGGACAACGGCGACGACGTGCAGCTCAGCATCGACGAACGGATCCAGTACGTCGCCTACGAGAAGATCCGCGACGCGGTGATCGAGAACAAGGCGAAGGCCGGCAGTTGCGTGGTGGTCGATGCAGTGACCGGCGAGTTGCTCGCGATGGCCAACTACCCCAGCTTCAACCCCAACGACCGAAGCGACCTCAGCGGCGACCACCTGCGCAACCGCGCGATGACCGACGTGTTCGAGCCCGGCTCGACGATGAAGCCCATCACCGTCGCCACCGCGCTGCAGCTGGGCCGCATCACGCCGCAGACGATCATCGACACCAACCCGGGCCGCATCACGGTGGCCGGCGCCACCATCCACGATGACGAGAACTTCGGCGTGCTCAACGTCATCGGCGTGATCCAGAAGTCGAGCAACGTCGGCGCGACCAGGATCTCGCAGCGCATGACGCCGCACGAGATGTGGGATTCGTTCACTTCGCTCGGCTTCGGGCAGAAGCCGCAGACGGAGTTTCCGGGCGCCATCACCGGGCGGCTGCGGCCGTGGAAGGCATGGAGGCCGATCGAGCAGGCCACCATGTCCTATGGCTATGGCTTGTCGGCCTCGCTGTTCCAGATCGCGCATGCCTACACCGCGTTCGCGCACGGTGGCGAGGTGATCCCGGTGAAGCTGCTCAAGAGCGATGCGCCGCCGGTCGGCATCCCGGTGTTCACGCCGCAGATCGCGAGCGAGGTGCGGCAGATGATGCACCTGGCCGCGGCGCCCGGCGGCACGGCGCCGCTGGCGCAGACGGTCGGCTATTCGGTCGGCGGAAAGACCGGCACCGCCCACAAGCAGGAGGGCAAGGGCTACGCCGGCAACAAGTACCGCGCCTGGTACACCGGCATGTCGCCGATCGACAAGCCACGCATCATCGTCGCGGTGATGGTCGACGAGCCTGGGGCGGGCAAGTACTTCGGCGGGCTGGTCGCGGCGCCGGTGTTCAGCCAGGTGGTGCAGCAGACGCTGCGCATCATGAACGTGATGCCGGACCTGGCGGTGCCTTCGCAGGCGCATTGATCCGACTTCGCAATCAAACACATCACCGCGTTGAAGCGCCTTGCCGTGCTACGGCGCTGTCTGCAGCGCTCCGCCTTGTTCTGTGCTTGATTGCAAGCCCTGTGCGGCTCATCGCGACGCCTTGGGGCGCGATGGCCCGCGCCGTGAATCGGCATGGGCCCGCAGCGCGGGCGCGCCGCAGAATCGGAGGATGCCTGAAGCATCCCCGCAACCGCATTGGCGGCGCAATCTCATCGTCTGCATGTTCGGCTCGTTCACGACCATCGTCGCGATGACGCTGCTGCTGCCCTTCCTGCCGCTGTATGTCGAGCAACTGGGTGTGACGGACCATGCGGCCATCGTGCAATGGTCGGGCGTCGCGTTTGGCGCGACCTTCTTCAGCGCGGCGCTGTGCGCGCCGCTGTGGGGGAAGCTGGCGGATCTCTATGGGCGCAAGCTGATGCTGATCCGCGCCAGCCTGGGCATGTCGGTGGCGATGGCCCTGATCGGCGTGGCGGACAACGTGTGGCAACTGGTGGGACTGCGCCTGCTGGCCGGCCTGCTCGGCGGCTATGCCTCCGGCTCGATGGTTCTGGTGGCCACGCAGACGCCCAAGGAGCGCACCGGCTGGGCGCTCGGCACGCTGTCGTCGGCGATCATGGCGGGCAACCTCGTCGGACCATTGATCGGCGGCGCATTGCCGCCACTGATCGGCATCCGCAACACCTTCTTCGCGGCGGGTGCGGTGATCTTCGTGGCCTTCCTCGCCACCGTGACGCTGATCCGCGAAGAGAAGCGGCCTCCTGTGGCCAAGGGAGCGCAAGTGAAGGTCGGCTGGGCGTCCATTGATGACAAGGGGCCGATCGTCGCGATGTTCATCACCGGCACGCTGCTGATGCTGGCGAACATGTCGATCGAGCCGATCATCACGGTCTACGTCGCGCAACTCGTGGCCGACCCGGTGCACGTGACCCTGATGGCCGGGCTGGTGATGTCGGCCGCGGCGCTGGGCAGCATCCTGTCGGCGGCGCGTCTCGGCAAGCTGGCGGACCGCGTCGGGCACTGGACCGTGATCATCGGCTGCCTCGCGGTCTCTGCCGTGCTGCTGGTGCCGCAGGCCTTCGTGACATCGTCCTGGCAACTGGTGCTGCTGCGCTTCCTGATGGGGCTGTCGCTGGGCGGCCTGCTGCCCTGCATCGCCAGCGTGATCCGCCACAACGCGCCGGAGCGGGCGGCGGGGCAGATGCTGGGCTGGTCGGTGTCGGCGCAGTACACCGGGCAGGTGGTGGGGCCGCTGCTCGGCGGTTTCGTCGGCGGGCACTACGGCATGCGCGCAGTGTTCCTGGGCACTTGCGTGCTGATGGCGGGCGGTGCGCTGTGGAATTGGCGCGTGAAGCGCTGAAGGTCTCAGCCCCCAGGGCCGGCTCTGCGCCCTGGTCGCCATGCCGCTGCTGGCGCCCAGGAAGCGCTATCAGCTGGCGTCGAAAGTCTCGAATGCCGCGTTGAGTCGGTCGACGTAGGCCTTCTTGGCGGAAGCCTCGATGAAACTGCCGTTGAAGCTGTTGGCCGCCAGTTGCCAGGCCTGCTGCGCCGAGAGGCCGGTCGCGGCGAAAGTCTGGAGGAAGTTCTCGTTCATGTAGCCGCCGAAGTACGCAGGGTCGTCCGAATTGACCGTCGCGACCAGGCCTGCGTCGAGCAAGGTGCCAAGGTTGTGCTTCGACAGGTCCGGGAACACGCAGAGCTTGAGGTTCGACAGCGGGCACACCGTCAGCGGGATCCTGTCCTGCGCCAGCCGCCTCATGAGCGCGGGATCCTTGCTGCTCTGCACGCCGTGGTCGATGCGTTCGACCTTGAGCACGTCGAGCGCGCTCCACACATAGGCGGGCGGGCCTTCCTCACCGGCATGCGCGACGAGGTGGAAGCCCAACTCCCGGCAGCGCGCGAACACCTTGGCGAATTTCTCCGGCGGATGGCCCACCTCGCTGGAATCGAGGCCGATGCCGATGAACTTGTCGCGGTATGGCAGCGCCTGCTCCAGCGTCTCGAACGCCTCTTCCTCGCTGAGATGGCGCAGGAAGCACAGGATCAGCGCGGCGCTCACCCCGAGCTTCGCCTGCGCATCGACGCAGGCGCGGTGCAGGCCGTCGATCACCGTCTTGACGTCGACGCCGCGCGCCGTATGGGTCTGCGGGTCGAAGAACATCTCGCAGTGGATGACGTTGTCGGCGGCAGCGCGCTCGAGGTAGGCCCAGGCCATGTCGTAGAAGTCCTGCTCCTTCAGCAGCACGCTGGCGCCGGCGTAGTAGATGTCGAGAAAGCTCTGCAGGTTGGTGAAGGCATAGGCGCACCGCAGTTCCTCGACGCTCGCATAAGGGATGCTCACCGCATTGCGCTGCGCCAGCGCGAAGATCAGCTCAGGCTCCAGCGAACCCTCGATGTGCATGTGAAGCTCGGCCTTGGGCATCGCGCGCAGCAGCGCGGGCAGGCGGTCTTGGGCAATGGGGCGGACAGTGGTCATGGTGGGTGTCTTGTTCGTGGGAAGTGCAGTTCAACGGCAGCGAATACGGGAGCGAATACGGGAGCGGACAGCCGAACGCAGAAGTCGCAAAGGTTTCGCAGAAGTCACAAAAGGAATGCCTGAAATTTTGCTTGAATCCTTCTGCGACTTCTGCGTGCTTTTGTCAAAGCAAAAGGGCCGCTCGAAAGCGGCCCTCCATCAGCAAAGCGAGCGAGTTACTTCTTGTCGCCCGGCACCTTGCCGTCCACGCCCTTGACGTAGAAGTTCACGCCCGACAGGAACTTGTCGTCGGCCACGGCGCCGGCAGCGACCAGCTCCTTGCCGTCGTTGCCGATGATCGGGCCCTTCCAGATCTGGAAGCTGCCGTCCTTCAAGCCCTTCTTGACTTCCTCGACCTTGGCCTTGACGTCGGCCGGCACGTCTTCGGCGATCGACACGATGTCGATCGCGCCTTCCTTCACGCCCCACCAGCTCTGGCCGGTCGTCCACTTGTTGTCCAGCACGTCCTGCGTGGCCTTGATGTAGTACGGCGTCCAGTTGATGACGGCCGATGCCAGGTGGGCCTTGGGGCCGTAGGCAGTCATGTCGGAATCCCAGCCGAAGGCGCGCTTGCCCTTCTCTTGCGCCGTCTTCAGCACGGCCGGCGAGTCGGTGTTCTGGAACAGCACGTCGGCGCCGCCATTGATGAGGGCGGTGGCCGCTTCGGTTTCCTTCGGCGGGCTGAACCATTCGTTGACCCACACCACCTTGGTCGTGATCTTCGGGTTGACCGATTGCGCGCCCATGGTGAAGCTGTTGATGTTGCGCAGCACTTCAGGAATTGGCACCGAGCCGACCACGCCGAGCTGGTTGCTCTTGGTCATGCCGCCTGCGATCACGCCGGCCATGTAGGCGCCTTCGTAGGTGCGGCTGTCGTAGGTGCGCATGTTCGGCGCGGTCTTGTAGCCGGTGGCGTGCTCGAACTTCACGTCCGGGAAGTCGGGCGCGATCTTGAGCATGGGCTCCATGTAGCCGAAGGTCGTGCCGAAGATCAGCTTGTTGCCCTGGCTGGCCATGTCGCGGAACACGCGCTCGGCGTCGGCCGACTCGGGCACGCTTTCGACGAAGGTGGTCTTGATCTTGTCGCCGAATTCCTTTTCCAGCGCCTTGCGCGCGTTGTCGTGCGCGAAGGTCCAGCCGCCGTCGCCCACGGGGCCGACATAGGCAAAGGCGATGTTCAGCGGACCCGCGGCCGGCGCCGGCGCGGGCGCGGCGGCGGTAGGTGCCGGAGCGGCCGGCGGGGCAGCAGGCGCCGCAGCTTCTTCCTTCTTGCCGCAACCGACGAGTGCGGCTGAAGCCACGGCGGTCAGGGCGGCCAACTTCAGCAGGGCGCGCTTGTTCATCAGATCAGTCATTGTCGAAAATCCTCAAAAGGGGACAGGTTGGCAAACACAAAAAGACACATCCGGGCGGATTATGAACCGGGGTAGAACGGTGTTCCGATCGACGCCGGCATGTTCACGCGGATGAACGCCGGGTTGCGGGAGATCAGTGCCAGCACGACGATGGTGGCAACGTACGGCATCATGTTCAGGAACTGGCTGGGAACGTCGACACCCACGCTTTGCAGGTGAAAGCCCAGCATGGTGACCCCGCCGAACAGGTAGGCACCAAGCAAGACCCGCGCCGGTCGCCATGTCGCAAAGGTGGTCAGCGCCAGTGCGATCCAGCCCTTGCCGGCCACCATGTTCTCCACCCACAGGCCCGTGTAGACCACCGACAGGTAGGCGCCCGCCAGCCCGCACAGCGCGCCGCCCGCGACCACCGCCAGCAGGCGTATGCGGCGCACCGGGTAGCCCAGCGCATGCGCCGACTCGGGTGATTCGCCGACCGAGCGCAGCACCAGCCCGGAGCGCGTCCGGTAGAGGAACCAGATCAGCGCGAAGGCCAGGAACACCGCGAAGTAGACGATCGGGTGGTGCCTGAACAGCGCCGGCCCGACCAGTGGAATGTCCCCCAGGAAGGGCAGCGGGTATTGCACGCTCTCTGGCAGCTTGGCCTGCACGTAGTCCTTGCCGGCAAAGGCCGAGAAGCCCACGCCGAACAGGCTCAGCGCCAGCCCGGTGGCGTACTGGTTGGTGTTGAGCCAGATCACCAGCAGGCCGAACAGCATCGACAGGAAGGCGCCCACAGCCATGCCCGCCAGGAAGCCGATCCAGGTGCTGCCGGTCTGCACCGTGGTCGCGAAACCGGCGATGGCAGCGCAGAGCATCAGGCCCTCGGCGCCGAGGTTGACGATGCCGGCCTTCTCGTTGATGAGCAGGCCGAGCGAGGCAATGGCCAGCACGGTGCCGGCGCTGAGCATCGAGCCCAGCAGGAGTGCGTAGGAGTCCATGTCAGAGCGCTCCTTCGGTGGCGCGTGCAACGGGTTGTGCGGTGAGGGGGGTGCTGGCTTGCAGCGAAGCCGTTCCGGCGGAGAAAGGCGCCGGCTTTGGCGCCGCCTTGCGCCGGATGCGGTACGCGATGAGCGTGTCGCAAGCCAGCAGGGTGAACAGCAGCAGGCCCTGGAACACGCCGGTCAGCGACTTCGGCAGGCCCAGGCGCGACTGCGCCAACTCACCACCGATGTAGAACATGCTCATCAGGATGGCCGAGAACACCATGCCGACCGGATGCAGCCGCCCGACGAAGGCCACGATGATGGCCGCAAAGCCATAGCCCACCGGCAGGTAGGGCGTGAGCTGGCCGATCGGGCCGGCGACTTCGAGCGCACCGGCAAGGCCCGCCGCGCCGCCCGAGGTCAGCAAGGCGATCCACACCGCGCGCCGGGCCGAGAAGCCCGCGTAGCGCGAAGCCGCCGGCGCAAGGCCGCCGACCTGCTGGGCAAAGCCGGCTCGCGTGCGGAACAGGAAGACCCACAGCGCCCCCACACCCAGCAGCGCGATCGCCAGCCCGATGCTCACGCGCGAGCCCTTCATGAGGCGCGGTATCTGCGTGATCACGTCGAAAGGCTTGCTCTGCGGGAAGTTGAAGCCCGCCGGGTCCTTCAGCGGCCCGGAGACGACGTAGCCCAGCACCAGGATCGCGACGTAGACCATCATCAGCGTCACGAGGATCTCGTTGGCGTTGAACTTGTCGCGCAGCAGCGCCGCGATCGCCGCCCAGGCCATGCCGCCCAGGATGCCCGCCACGATGATGGCCGGCACGATCCACGGGCCGGTGTTCTTGTCCGCCGTCACCGCCACGAAGGACGAGCAGATCGCGCCGATCACGAACTGCCCTTCGGCGCCGATGTTCCACACGTTCGAGCGGAAGCACACGGCCAGGCCCAGCGCGATGATCAGCAGCGGCGTCGCCTTGACCATCAACTCGCCGAGCGCGTAGCCGCTCTTGATCGGCTCGTAGAAGAACACCAGCAGGCCCTTGACCGGGTCCTTGCCGAGCGCCGCGAACAGCGCCATGCCGATCAGCACCGTGATCAGCAACGCCAGGATCGGCGAGCCATAGCTCCAGAATTTGGAGAGCTGCGGACGGGCTTCAAGCTTGAACATGTGCGGGCTCCCTTGCTGCGGCGGCGCCATGCCAGAGTCCGCTCATCCATTCACCGATCTGCGGCACCGTGGCCGCGGCCCGATCCACCGAGGGCGACAACTGCCCCTTGGCGATCACATACAGGCGGTCGCTGATCTCGAACAGCTCGTCGAGTTCTTCGCTTACCACCAGCACCGCGCAGCCCGCATCGCGCAGCGCCAGGATCTCGGCGCGGATCAGCGCAGCCGCGCCCACGTCGACGCCCCAGGTCGGCTGCGCGACGATGAAGATCTTCGGGTTGGCATCGATCTCGCGCCCGACGATGAACTTCTGCAGGTTGCCGCCCGACAGCGACCGTGCCGCCGAGCCCGGCCCGCCGGCTTTCACGTTGAAGCGCTTGATGATCTCGGCCGCATGGCCCTGCAATGCGCCGGTGCGAATCCAGCCGCTCTTGCTGATCGCGTTGTCGCGGGTCAGCAGCATGTTATGGGCGAGGCTCAGCGTCGGCACCGCGCCGCGGCCCAGGCGCTCCTCGGGCACGAAATGCATGCCGAGCTTGCGGCGTCCGCGAGGTCGCAGGCGCGCCGCGGCCTGGCCGAACATCTCGATCATGCCGGCCTCGGCACGGGTGTCCTCGCCGGAAAGCGCGTAGAGCAACTCCTTCTGGCCGTTGCCCGAGACGCCGGCAATGCCGACGACCTCGCCGGCACGCACATCCATGTTCACGCCGTCGAGATCGACGCCGAACTGGTCTTCGCGTGCCAGCGTGAGCCCCTTCACGCGCAGCGCGACCGGCCCCACCTTGACCTGGCGATGCTGCAGCGGCGGCGGCTCCGCCCCGATCATGAGGCGCGACAGCGATTCGTTGCTTTCCTGCTGCGGGTTGCACACCCCCGTGACCTTGCCGCCACGCAGCACCGTGCAGGCGCTGCACAATTCGCGGATCTCGTGCAGCTTGTGGCTGATGTAGAGAATGCTGCAGCCCTCGGCGGACAACTGCTTGAGCACCACGAACAGCTTCTGCACCGCCTGCGGCGTCAGCACGGATGTGGGCTCATCGAGGATCAGCAGCTTGGGATTGGTGAGCAGCGCACGGATGATCTCGACGCGCTGCATCTCGCCGACCGACAGGGTGTGGACCGGGCGCGTCGGGTCCATGTCCAGCCCGTATTCGCTGGCCTTGGCCTCGACGCGGCGCGCGACCTCGGCCAGCGCCAGGCTCTTGTCGAGCCCGAGCCAGACGTTCTCGGCCACGGTGAGCGTGTCGAACAGGCTGAAGTGCTGGAACACCATGCTGATGCCCAGCGCCCTCGCCTCTTGCGGGTTGCGGATGTTGACCGGCTGGCCGTTGAAACTGACGGTGCCTTCATCCGGCTTCACCGAGCCGTAGATGATCTTCATCAGCGTCGATTTGCCGGCGCCGTTCTCGCCGAGAACGGCATGCGTTTCACCGGGTTGGACCGTGAGGGAAACGTCGCTGTTCGCGACCACGGCCGGATAGCGCTTGGTGATGTTCGCAAGCTGGAGTCTGTAGGGTGTCATGACCTTGGAGCGTTGTCATTTTTCATGCCGGAAAAGTCGCTGAACGTCCGTCCGGGCGGACGACGCCAGTCGCTCTCCTTTGTATCACCCCCTACTGCGAGCCCGGCCTTAAGCCTTTTGTTTGATGGCGCTCCCCGTGCTGGACCGCAACGACGCGGCCACGTTCTTGCTGCGCTCGCGCAACCATTGCGCGGAGATGGACGAATGCGTTCGCTCGTGCCAGAGCTGGTAGTACATCAACTGCGGCAGCGCGATCGGACACTCGAGGATGCAGACCGGCAGCCGCTTGACCAGGCGCTCGCAGTACTGGCGCCCGGTGGTCAGCACCAGCAGGCTCGATGCCACCATGTCGGGCATGAGGCTGAAATGCGCACAGCGCGCGGTGATGTTGCGCTGCAGGTTGAGCTCGTCGAGCATCTGGTCGATGACGCCGCGTGCACCGGGATGCGTGGGCGTCGGCGCGATGTGCTCGGCGGCGAGCCAGGTGCGTGCGTCCCAGCCGCGACGTGCGGCCGGATGGTCGGTACTGACCAGCGAGACCACCTCATCGGCGAACAGCTTCGCCATGTGCAGGTCTTCCGGCGGCTTGAGCCAGTTGCCGATGACCAGGTCGACATGGCCGAGCGACAGGTGCGCGTGGTAGTCGGAGTCGGGCGACAGCGGATGGATCTCGATCTTGCACAGCGGCGCCTGGCTCTTGATCTGCGCTACGAGCATCGGCAGGAACAGCGGGTCGAGGTAGTCGCTGGCGGCGATGCGGAAGGTGGCGGTGGCGTGCTGCGGATCGAAGCCACGCGCGTCGCTGAACAGCACCTCGGCCGCGCGCAGGATGCTGGCGCTGGGCTCGATCATGCGCAGCCCCGCATCGGTCGGCACCATGCCGGTGCCCGAACGCACCAGCAGCGGATCGCCCGAAAGATCACGCAACCGCTTGAGCGCGGCCGAGACAGCCGGTTGGTACATGCCGAGCCGGATGGCCGCACGCGACACGCTCCTGTCCGTCAAGACCGTGTAGAGCACCCGGATCAGGTGCAGGTCGATCTTGTCGAAAAGCGCGTTGTCTCTCATGACGTCTCAATCAAGCGGCCGACGGTGCGGCGGACTGGACGGCCGTGATCGCGTCGAGGATGGCCTCGCTGGTGGCGGGCGCGCGCAGCGGCGGGTCGCTCTTGTGATTGCCTGCCGCGGACACCGCGTCACGGATGGCATAGAACACAGAGAACGGCAGCAGCAGCGGCGGCTCGCCGACGGCCTTGCTGCGGTGGATCGAGTCCTTGAAGTTGTCGCCTTCGAACAGCTGCACGTTGAACACCGGCGGGCAATCGTTGGCCGTCGGGATCTTGTAGGTGCTCGGCGCGTGCGTGGTGAGCTTGCCGCTTTGCGGATGCCACACCAGTTCCTCGGTCGTGAGCCAACCCATGCCCTGGATGAACGCGCCTTCGACCTGGCCGATGTCGACGGCCGGATTGAGCGAGCGGCCCGCGTCGTGCAGGATGTCGGCGCGCAGCAGCTTCCATTCGCCCGTGAGCGTGTCGATGATGACTTCGCTCACGGCCGCGCCGTAGGCGAAGTAGTAGAAGGGATTGCCCTTCATCTTCTCGCGGTCCCAGCTCAGGCCCGGCGTGGCATAGAAACCGTCGGACCAGAGTTGCACGCGGTCGATGTAAGCCTCGCCGACCAGCGTGGCGAAGTCGATGGTGCGGCCGTTGACCTCGACCTTGTCGTTGGCGAAGCGCACGGCCGAAGCCTCGCCGCCATGGCGTGTGGCCGCGCAGGCTGCGAGGCGCTCGCGGATCTGGCGTGCGGCATCCTGCGCAGCCTTGCCGTTCAGGTCGGCGCCGGTCGATGCGGCGGTTGCCGAGGTGTTGGCGACCTTGGTGGTGTCGGTGGCCGTGGCGCGCACGGACTCGAAGCTCACGCCCAGTTCATGCGCCACGACCTGCGCCACCTTGGTGTTGAGGCCCTGGCCCATTTCGGTGCCGCCGTGGTTCACCAGGATGGAGCCGTCGGTGTACACATGGACGAGCGCGCCGGCCTGGTTGAAGTGCTTGACGTTGAACGAGATACCGAATTTCAACGGGGCCAGCGCCAGGCCGCGCTTGAGCACGGGGCTGGTCGCGTTGAACGCCTCGATCGCCGCGCGGCGCGCGCGGTAGTCGCTGCTGTCTTCGAGCTGGGTGACCAGCTTGTCGATGATGTTGTCGGACACCACCTGGTCGTAGGGCGTGACGTTGCGTTCGGTCTGGCCGTAGAAGTTGGTGCGGCGCACGTCGAGCGGATCGCGTCCCAGCGCGCGGCCCACCGAGTCCATGATGTTCTCGATGGCAATCGCGCCCTGCGGACCGCCGAAGCCGCGGAAGGCCGTGTTGCTCTGCGTGTTGGTCTTGCCCGAAAAGCCGTGCATCGACACGTCCGGCAGCCAGTAGGCATTGTCGAAGTGGCACATGGCGCGGGTCATCACCGGGCCCGACAGGTCGGCCGAGTGGCCAGCGCGCGACACCATCGTGATCTCGGCGCCGAGGATGTGCCCCTCGTCGTCATACCCGACCTCGTATTCATACCAGAAGCAATGGCGACGTCCGGTGATCATGAAGTCGTCGTCGCGGTCGAGCCGCAGCTTGACCGGGCGCTTCAGATGGTTGGCCGCGACGGCAGCCACGCAGGCGAACAGGCCCGACTGCGATTCCTTGCCGCCGAAGCCGCCGCCCATGCGCCTGCATTCGACGTGCACTTCGTTGGCGTGCAGGTGAAGTGCGTGGGCAACCATGTGCTGCATTTCGCTCGGATGCTGCGTCGAGCAATAGACGTGCATCGCGCCGGCTTCCTTGGGGATGGCATAGCTGATCTGCCCTTCCAGGTAGAACTGCTCCTGGCCGCCCACGTCGAAGCTTCCCTTGAGCCGGTGCGGCGCCCGGGCGATGGCAGCCCTGGCGCCGCCTTCGTTCGTGCTGCGGGCCAGGTGCATCGGCGGCAGGACGTACTGGCCTTTTTCGTGGGCCTGCCGCGGCGTCAGCACCGGTGGCTCGGCCTCGATAGTGAGCACGGACTTGGCCTTTGCCGCTGCACGGCGGGCGATGTCGCGCGATTCGGCAATGACCGCGAACACGGGTTGGCCGAGGTGTCGGATGTCGCCGGCGCAAAGGATCGGATCGTCGTGGATGATCGAGCCGCAATCGTTGGTGCCGGGTATGTCCTGGGCGGAGAGAACGGCCACCACGCCGGGGATGGTGCGGATCGCCTCGAGGTTCATGCCCGTCAACCGCCCGTTGGCCACCGGCGACAGGCCCAGTGCGCAATGCAGCGTGCCGGCCAGTTCGGGGATGTCGTCGATGTAGGTGGCCTCGCCGGCAACGTGCAGTTGCGCCGATTCGTGCGGCCTGCTGATGCCGACACGGGCGCCGTCGCCATGGGCCTTGGCTTCCGCGGCCACGTCGATGCGGGCTGCCGCGTTCTTGAGGTAGTCCGCGAATGCCTCCGCGGTTTGCAGCAGGCGGGCGTCGATGGGTTTGTTCACTTTCAGGCTCCTTCAGCAACGACGTGCGGCATCACGCTCCAGACGCTGGTGGCTTCCACCGGCAGGGCGTCCGAGGCGCGCGTTTCGAGCCAGAGGCGCTGGATGAGATTCTGCGCCACCTGCAGCCGATAAGCGGCCGATGCACGCATGTCCGACAGCGGCTTGAAGTCCTGCGCGAGCGCCACCTTTGCCGCGTTCACGCTGGCCTGCGTGAAGGGCTTGCCGAGCAGCGCGGCCTCGGCGCCGGCAGCGCGCTTGACGGTCGCGGCCATGCCGCCGTAGGCCAGCCTCACCTCCTTGACCACCTCGCCGTCGAGTTCGATCGAGAAGCCTGCGCACAACGCCGAAATGTCGCAGTCGAATCGCTTGCTGATCTTGTAGGCGCGCACGCGTCGCGAAGCGACCGACAGCGGCACCGACACCGCCTGCACGAACTCTCCCGGTTCGAGCTTGTTCTTCATGTAGTCGACATAGAACTCGACCAGCGGCATGCGGCGGACCCGGGCGCCCTGGCGCAGCTCGATCTGCGCATCGAGCGCCATCAACACCGGCGGCGAGTCGCCGATGGGCGAGCCGTTGGCGACGTTGCCGCCCATGGTGCCGGCATTGCGGATGGGCGGCGAGGCAAAGCGCAGCCAGACATCCGTCAGGCCTTCGAAGCGCTGCGCCAGGGCGCGCCAGGCGTCTTCGAGCGACGCGCCCGCGCCGATGTAGAGCTCGCCATTGCGTTCGTCGACCGCCTTCATGTCCGCCACGTCGCCGACGAAGATGATGTCGCCGAGATCGCGGAACTGCTTGTTGACCCACAGGCCGACGTCGGTCGAGCCGGCCAGCACCTGGGCGCCCGGCATGCGTTCGCGCAGCGCGGCCAGTTCGGCCAGCGTCTTCGGCGCATGGAAGCGGTCGGTGCGGCCGCCCGCGGTGTTGCTGTATTCGAAGGTGTCTTCGCGTTGCAAGGCGGTCAGCGCCTGCACCACGGGCTGCGTGTCCACCCGCACGGCCGGCAGGTCGAACATGCGCTGGCCCGCGTCGAGGATCGGCCGATAGCCGGTGCAGCGGCAGAGGTTGCCCGACAGCTCGTCGGCCAGTTGCTGGCGCGAGGGCTGGGTGCCGGCGGTCTGGTGATGCTCGTAGCTCGACCAGAGCGACATCACGAAGCCTGGCGTGCAGAAGCCGCATTGCGAACCGTGGCACTCGACCAGCGCCTGCTGCACCGGGTGCAGGCATTGCACCGCATGCTTGCCGTGCTGCTCGGTGTCGACGACCTTGCCGCACTGGCGCTTCAGGTCCTCGACCGTGAACAGCGCCTTGCCGTGCAGGGTGGGCAGGAACTGGATACAGGCGTTGACGGTCTGCAACTGCAGGCCGCCGACGGCGCCGGCAGCGCCAGGAACGGCCAGTTCGCCGATGACCACGGTGCAAGCGCCGCAGTCGCCTTCGTTGCAGCCTTCCTTGGTGCCGGTGCAGCGCGCGTCCTCGCGCAGCCAGTCGAGGACGGTGCGGGTGGGGTGGACATCGGAGACGTCGACAACGCGCCCCTGATGGAAAAAACGGATGGGTTGGGTGCTCATGCTCGTGGGTGCTTGCAAGAAAGACGCCGCAAGTGCGGACTATTGCTCTAACTTAGTGGTTCTTGCGCCCGGCGGAATACGAGTCCAGGAATAAGAAACATCCGTCGGGCGATATGTCACAGCCCCAACTATTCATCAACGATCAAGGCTGGGCAATGGACATTCTGCGCCTGCGCTTTCCGTGGGTACAGGAATTGCGGAGTCGACGCCACCTGTCGTACCGATGCACCGTCAAGGTTCACGTTTTCCCGAACGGTGACCGAAGCAGATTGCTATCGGCACGACATGGCGCAAAGAATTGATGGAGTAAGGGAGGAATTTGAAGATGACTGTCACCTTGGCCGTCCGCCTTGCCGGACTGCGCCACCCCGCCATGGCCGCCTGCTCAGGCAAGGCCACACCTGTTGAAGCACCGCCACTGCGCGCCGGGAACGACGCCTTCGGCTGAGCACGCTCCCGTCTCTCCCATCGACGCCCGTCACTTTTAGAAAAACCATCAGAGAGGAATCGCCATGAGTTCAAGCAGCACCACCACCGGGGGCGCGCCGCCGCGCGGATCGGCGCGGGCAACCAAAGTCCACCCGGTCGACGAAGTCCTGCCAATACCCCTGCTCGCGGCCTATGGCTTCCAGCACGTGCTCGCCTTCTACGCCGGCGCGGTGCTGGTGCCCATCATCCTGGCGAGTGCGCTGAACCTCACGCGCGACCAGTTGATCCACCTGATCAACGCCGACCTCTTCACCTGCGGCATCGCCTCCATCATCCAGGCGTGGGGCATCGGCAAGGTGGGCGTGCGACTGCCGCTGCTGCAAGGCGTGACCTTCACGGCGGTGAGCCCCATGATCGCCATTGGCCTGGGCGCCGGCGGCGGCGTCGACGGGTTGCTCGCCATCTACGGCTCGGTGCTGGTCGGCGGCCTCTTCACGTTCTTCGCGGCCACCTACTTCGCCAAGCTGGTGCGCTTCTTCCCGCCGATCGTGACCGGCTCGGTGATCCTGATCATCGGTGTCGCGCTGCTGCCGGTGGCGGCCAACGACATCGTGGTGGGCAAGGGTCCGTTCGCGATCCAGGACCCGGTACTGCTCAAGAACGTCATGTATGCCTTCGGCACGCTGGCGCTCATCGTGGCCATCCAGCGGCTGTTCCGCGGCTTCATGGCCACCATCGCGGTGTTGATCGGGCTGGTGATCGGCACGCTCGTGGCCTGGGCCATGGGCGACGCGCACTTCGCGGACGTCGCCACGGCGCCGATGCTGGGCTACACCTCGCCCTTCTACTTCGGCATACCGACCTTCAGCTTCACGGCCTGCCTGTCGATGCTGATCGTGATGATGATCACCATGGTCGAAACCACGGGCGACGTGTATGCCACGGGTGAAATCGTGCAGAAGCGGATCCGCGCCGACGACATCGCCCGCGCCATTCGCGCCGACGGCGCCGCCACCTTCCTGGGCGGCATCCTGAACTCGTTCCCCTACACCTGCTTCGCGGAAAACGTCGGCCTGGTGCGCCTGACGCAGATCAAGAGCCGCTGGGTGGTGGTTGCCGCCGGGGTCATCATGATCATCCTGGGTTCGCTGCCGAAGGCCGCTGCCCTGGTGGCCGGCATCCCGCATCCGGTTCTTGGCGGCGCGGCATTGGCCATGTTCGCGGCGGTGGCCGTGGTGGGCGTGCAGACCTTGTCGAAGTGCGACTTCAATGACCATCGCAACATCGTGATCCTGGGCACCAGCCTCGGTCTCGGCATGCTCGTGACGGCGCAGCCCTTCGTGGCCGGCGCGTTCCCGAAGTGGGCGGAAATCGTGTTCGGCAGCGGCATCACGCTGGGCGCCTTGTCGGCGATCTTCCTGAACATCCTGTTCAACCATACCGGCGGCAGCCCGCACACCGCGGTGGCCGGCGTCCCGGGCAACCTGGTGGGTCTGGACCAGGTCAATTCGATGTCCCGCGCCGAGTTCACCAAGACCTTTGGCGGCCTGGTTGAAAACACGCCGTGGGTTCTGGATGCAGCCTACGCGCGCAGGCCCTTCGCCAACACCCTCGCGCTGCGCTCCGCCTTCCAGGACGCCTTGCTGACCGGCACCAAGGAAGAGCAGCTGGAACTGATGAACTCGTTCGCCGACCTCGGCAGCGAGGGCGACGCGCACAACGCCTACCTGCTGGACCACGCCGACGCGGGCATGAGCGGCATGGAGGAAAAGGATCACGAGGAAGTGCTTGAACTCGCGATCGCCTATCGCAAGCAGTTCGGCTTTCCGCTGATCGTCTGCGCCAAGGAAGTGGAGCGCTACGAACGCGTGATCGCCAACGGCTGGCATCGGATGGCCAATTCAACGGGGGTGGAGCGATCGGCTGGGCTGATCGAGATTGCCAAGATCGCCAATCATCGTTTCAACGAGTTGGTTGCCAACGCCAACCCGATCGGAACGGCCCGGGCACAAGCGTTTGCAAAGGCACACGCACACGGACACTAAAAAAGTTCTTGGTTGAGCAGAGCCGCATCACTGCGGCCTTCAGAGTGCATCGCGCAAGTGATGCACTTTTTTTTGCTTCCAGCGGCCTTGCTGCACTGCTGCCCCATCAGTTTTCCAGCACGACGGCGAGCGCGGCGGTTCGCGTTCGGTAGCAACCTCTGAACCGCTTTTGCCGGTCCGTAGGGTGCGCCTCCTTGAGAGGCTGAGGGCCGCGGCTCCGAGCCCGCAGCAGGCTTGGACGGCCCGCAAGAGCAGCCGCCTCTGGCGGCCGCCCGAAGCGCGGAAGGCGCTTCGGGGGTGGGTCAGGCTTCAGCGAACAGGTCTGTCATCACTTGACGCAGCCAGCGGTGCGCCGGGTCGGCTTCGAAGCGCTTGCTCCAGTGCAGTGAAACGCTGAAGTTGCGCAGTGGGAATGCCGGCTCAACGATCGCGTAGCCGCCCTGTTCCTCGACGAAGCCGCGCGCGATATTGCGCGGCATCACCACTGCGAGGTCGGTGGCGCGCACGATCGCGGGCAGTACCATGAAGTGCTCGGTCGTCAGCCGCACGCGGTCGTCGAGCTTGAGCAGATGCAGGATGCGCAGCGTGTCCGCATGAGTGCGCACCGCGACGTACTCGAGCCTGCGCAAGGCTTCGAGCAGGGCCGCGCCAGCACGTGTGCGCTGCTGCACGAACGGGTGGCCTTCGCGCAGCAGCACGATGTAGCGGTCCTTCAGCAGCAGCGTGCGCTGCGTGTCCTTCACTTGCGGCAGGAAACCGAAGGCGAAGTCGAGGCGTCCGCTGTCGAGCGCGCCGCCGATGTCGGCCTGCAGCAGCGGCAACGTCTCGATGCCCACGGCCGGCGCCAGTTCGCCCAGGCGCGCCATCAAGGGCGGCAGGAAGCGGCCTTCGCCGATGTCGCTCATGTGGATGCGGAATCGCTTGGACGATGCGGCGGGGTCGAAGCGCTCGGGTTCGTCGAGCGCCTGCTGCAGCGTCCTCAGCGCGGCGCGTACCGCCACGGCCAGCCGGTCGGCGCGCGGCGTGGGCGCCACGCCCCCGGGAGCGCGCACGAACAGCGCGTCCTGCAGCAGTGTGCGCAGGCGACCCAGCCCATGGCTGGCGGCGGGCTGCGTGAGGCCCAGCGACTCGGCCGCGCGGCTCACGCTGCGGGCGCTGTAGACCGCGTCGAACAAACGCAGCAGGTTGAGGTCGAGCGCGTCGATATGCATGAAATGCATGTTACTTAGTTCGAATCATTTATTGAACGACGGGCGCGAGCCTCGCACACTCCGTCCGGCGCTACGCCGATCCAACAGTCGAGAAGGAGACAACTTGATGATGCGCGAGTTCAAGAGCGGCAAGCGCCCCGGCTACACCATGGCCATGGCCGGGGCCGTCTCGCAGGTTCCGGTCGAGGACCTCGACACCCTCGCCTACTACATCGCACGCTTTCCCGCCTCGCCGGCCGGCAAGTAAGCGGAGGAGCACCCGATGGAAGTTTCCTTCAGCAAGGAGATCGAAGCATTACGCCTGGGCACGGGCGACACCTTCCATGGCGAGGGCATCCTGGCCATCACCAAGGGGCTGCTGCAGTCCGGCGTGTCCTACGTGGGCGGCTACCAGGGCGCGCCGGTGTCGCACCTGCTCGACGTGATGGTGCAGGCCAAGCCGTACATGGACGAACTGGGCGTGCATGTGGAGGCATGTTCCAACGAAGCCTCTGCCGCCGCGATGCTGGGCGCATCGATCCACTACCCGCTGCGCGGCGCGGTCACCTGGAAGTCGATCGTCGGCACCAACGTGGCGGCAGATGCGCTGTCCAACCTGTCGTCGCCGGGCGTGACGGGCGGGGTGCTGATCGTCGTCGGCGAGGACTACGGCGAGGGCGCCAGCGTGATCCAGGAGCGCACGCATGCCTATGCGCTGAAGTCGAGCATGTGCCTGCTCGATCCACGGCCGGATCTCGGCCGGATGGTCGACATGGTCGAGCACGGCTTCCGCCTGTCGGAGCAATCGAACATGCCCTGCATGATGGAGCTGCGCATCCGCACTTGCCATGTGCGCGGCAGCTTCGAATGCAGGGACAACATCGCGCCGAGAATTTCCACGCGTGCGCTGATGAGCGAGCCGGCCGGCTTCGACTACATGCGGCTCGCGCATCCGCCGGTGACCTTCCGCCACGAAAAACTCAAGGGCGACGAGCGGCTGCCCGCCGCACGTCGCTACATCGTCGAGCACGGGCTCAACGAACTGATGCCCGGCGAGCATGCGGATCTGGGCATCGTGGTGCAGGGCGGGCTCTACAACGCGCTCATCCGCGGCCTGCAGCAACTCGGCCTCGCCGATGCCTTCGGCGACAGCGTGATCCCGCTGCTGGTGCTCAACGTGACCTGTCCGCTGGTGCCGGAACAACTGGCCGAGTTCTGCGTGGACAAACGTGCAGTGCTGGTGGTGGAGGAAGGCCAGCCGGAATACATCGAGCAGGAGCTGGCGACGCTGCTGCGCCGGCGCGACATCCAGACACCGCTGCATGGCAAGGACATGCTGCAGGCGGCCGGCGAATACGGCGTGGAAGTGCTGGCCACGGGCCTTGCAGCTTTCGCGGCGAAGTGGCTGCCCGGCCATGCGCTGGATTCGGCGCAAGGATGGCTGGCCGGCAACAAGTCGCGCCGCGCCGCCGTCGCCGCCCAGCTCGAAGCGCCGCTGCCCAACCGCCCACCCAGCTTCTGCATCGGCTGCCCGGAGCGGCCGGTGTTTTCCGCGCTCAAGCTTGCGCAACTCGACAACGGCCCGGTGCACATCGCGGCGGACATCGGCTGCCATGCTTTCGGCACCTTCGAGCCCTTCTCGATGGGCCATTCGATCCTCGGCTACGGCATGAGCCTGGCCAGCCGTGCCGGCGTCTCGCCGATGATGAACCGGCGCGCGCTGTCGATCATGGGCGACGGCGGCTTCTGGCACAACGGGCTGCTCACCGGCGTGCAGAGCGCGCTCTTCAACGGCGACGATGCGGTGCTGTTGATCTTCAAGAACGGCTACACCTCGGCCACCGGAACCCAGGACATCATCTCGACGCCCGACGACGACATGAAGGCCCGCGCGGTCGACAAGCTGCAGAGCATGGTCGCGCAGAACCAGACCATCGAGACCACCCTCAAGGGCCTGGGCGTGCAGTGGATGCGCACCGTCCACACCTACCGCGTCGACAGGATGCGCGCGACGCTCAACGAAGCCTTCACCAGCGACTACAACGGCCTCAAGGTGATCGTCGCCGAAGGTGAATGCCAGCTCGAACGCCAGCGCCGCATCAAGCCCTGGCTCGCAAGCCTGCTGCAGCGCGGCGAACGCGTGGTGCGGGTGAAGTACGGCGTCGATGAGGACGTGTGCAACGGCGACCATGCCTGCATCCGCCTGTCGGGCTGCCCGACGCTGACGCTGAAGGACAACCCCGATCCGCTCAAGGTGGACCCGGTGGCCGTGGTGATCGACGGCTGCGTGGGCTGCGGCCTGTGCGGCGAGAACGCGCATGCGGCCACGCTATGCCCCAGCTTCTACCGGGCCGAGGTGGTGCAGAACCCGAAGTGGCATGAGCGCCTGCTGCATGAATGGCGCGCGCGCGTCCTGCGCTGGCTTCAACCGGCGCAGCCGCGCACGACACGGGTGCAGCCATCATGAACCGGACATCGCCGATCACCCTGCTGATCTGCGCCCTGGGCGGCGAAGGCGGCGGCGTGCTGACCGAATGGCTGGTCGACGTTGCGCGCCATGCCGGCTACGCGGCGCAGAGCACGTCGATCCCCGGTGTGGCGCAGCGCACGGGCGCGACCACCTACTACCTCGAGGTGTTCCCCACGCCGCTCGCACAACTCGGCGGCCGACGCCCGGTGTTCAGCCTGAGCCCGGTGCCGGGCACGCTGGACGCGATCGTCTCGTCGGAACTGCTGGAGACGGCGCGGCAGATCGGCAACGGCATGGCCGTGCCGCAGCGCACGCTGGTCATCACATCGTCCGCGCGCACGCTGACGACCGCGGAGCGCATGCAGCCCGGCGACGGGCGCGCGGATGCGCAGCGCCTGCTCGACACGGTGAAGTGCTTCAGCCGCGAGCACCATGTGTTCGACATGGCTGCAGTGGCGCGCGAATGCGGCACGGTGGTGAGCGCAGTGATGCTCGGCGCGATCGCTGGCAGCGGCTTGCTTCCCTTTCCGCGCGAGGCCTACGAGGCGGTGGTCCGCGGACGCGACACCGAGGCGCCGGAGAAGGTCGACAAGATGGCCGCCGCGAGCCTGCGTGGCTTTGCCCGGGCATTCGACGCGGTCAGCACGCCGCGCGCGCAGGCCGCGCTGGTGACCAGCCTGCTGGCCACGCAGGAGCCCGATGGATCGGCGCCCTCGCCACTGCCGGACGACCTGGCATCGGCCTTTCCGCAGCCTGTGCACGCGATGCTGGCGCTGGGCCATGCGCGGCTGCTCGACTACCAGGACGCCGGCTATGCCGCGCTCTACATCGAGCGCCTGCAGAGAGTGCTGGCCACCGAGCGGGCCGCCGACCCGGCCGGCGCCAACGCCTTCGCCATCACGCGCGAGATGGCGCGCTGGCTGGCGCTGTGGATGGCCTTCGACGACATCGTGCGCGTGGCCGAACTCAAGAGTCGTGCGAGTCGCATCCGCCGCGTGCATGCGGAGGTGAAGGCCGGGCCGGACGACATCGTCCGCATGTACGACCACTTCAAGCCCGGCGCGGCCGAGTTGGCGGCACTGTTGCCGCTGGCGCTGGCCCATCGCCTGATCGCATGGGACCGCGGGCGCCAGGCGAAGGGGAAGGCGCCCTGGGCCGTGCCCCTGAAGATCGGCGCGCATTCGATCCTGGGCATGGCATCGCTGCGTTTTCTGGCCTCGCTGCGCGGCTTGCGCGAGCGCGGCAGCCGCTTTGCCGACGAGCAGGCACTGATCGACCGCTGGCTGGCCGCGGTGGTGGCGGGCACGCGCAACAACTGGCGGCTCGGCCATGAGATTGCCCTGTGCGGCCGGCTCATCAAGGGCTACGGCAGCACCAACGAACGCGGCAAGGCGAACCTGCTGCACGTGATCAACCACCTGGCCAGCGAACCGCTGCCTCACTGCACAAGCACCAAGCGCGCCGACGCCATTGCCGCCGCGCGCACCGCGGCGCTGGCCGATGACGCCGGCATCGCGCTCGATGCCGCACTGGTGCGCCACGGCGCGCCGCCACGCCCCGTGGTGGCGCAGCCGATACGGTGGATGAAGCGCCAAGCCCAGCCGAGGTGAGGGGTACGGCAAGGGCGCGGGATTCAACGCAGCCGGGTTTGGGGGGCTCGTCGCCAGCACCGCTTAGGGCGGCGCGGCCATCACGAGGATGGCTGCTTGACCCCCGGCGTGGAAGCCTGCACGAGACCGAGGTCGTCGATGTCCTTGCACACGATGTCGATGGTGTTCTGCAAACGGCGCACGTTGCCAACGAAATAGCTGGCGGATGCTTCTGCCCGTCGACGGAACTCGGCCGCAGTGAAGTAGCCGCGCGCGGCCAGCGCGAGAATGTCCCCTCGGTCGTTCCCCTCGAAGCGGCCCAGCTTTGAGACCCCGACGTCCACCGGGGCAAGTACCCTCAGCCTCACGACACGCTGCTCGTTTCCGATGCCGACCCACTCCTGAGAGTCATCCTCGTAGTCCTCATGCATCGGACCGAGCGTGGGAGAGTAGGTGGTGTCGAAAAACAGCTGAGTGGGCTTGCCGGTGGCGTCCACAAAGTCGACGATCAGGTCGTTGTAATCGAGTGCCATCCGCCGCGAGAAACTCGCGTCCACGTCCCTGGTGACGCGAGTGCCGCAGTAGTAGTTCACTGCCATTCCGCCTGCCAGGTACATGATGATCGGCGGGCCCTGGTACGAGTTCTGACGAAGCGTTGCGTCGATCCTGTCGAGCATCGTCGACAGCGCCGCCGCCAGCTCAGGGGTGGCGTGATTCATGGGCGATCCTGGTTTTCAGCATGCTGTCGAAACGGCTGCAATTGAACTCTGCCGCCCTTGCGCGCTCGGCAAAGTGGCCGACCGAACCCGGGGAGAGCTCTTCGGCGACACGGAAGAGCCCGTCCTCGTGGCCGTACCAGTAGCCTCCTGCGAGAAAAAGCGCTGTCGCGACGACCTCGTCGCGGCTGACGAGGCCGCTCTTCGCAAGCTGCACCCACGCATCCACATCAAAGTCGTGGCGTTGCGAAGCGCCAAACGCCAGGAGGTGCTCTTCGTGGTCTCGATTCATCCGCCAATGGTAAGGGGAGATCCAGGCGCCTCGCACGGCGCGGGGCTCCCCGAGTGCGGCGCGGGCGGTCCGGCACGCGTAACTTTTCGGACTCACATCCCACAGGTAAACGCGGATATACGCCACCCTCACCTTCTTATAAAACATAACTTGATTCCAGCCCGCTTCCATTGCATCCGTTCACCAGGAGACACCGATGACGCGCCACCGATTCAGCACACTCGCGCTTGCCGCCGCGCTCGCCGCCTGCACCTGGAGCGCGCAGGCGCAGGACAAGCCGGTGAACCTCAAGATGTCGAGCTGGGTGCCGGCGCAGCATCCGCTCAACCCGTCGCTGATCGCCTGGGCCGAGGACATCAAGAAAGCATCGGGCGGCACCATCACGGCGACGCTGTTCCCGTCGGAGCAACTGGGCAAGGCCTTCGACCACTACGACATGGCGCGCGACGGCATCGCCGACTTCGCCTACATCAACCCCGGCTACCAGCCGGGCCGCTTCCCGATCATGGCTGGCGCCTCGCTGCCCTTCCTGTTCTCGAATGCCAAGGGCGGCTCGGCCGCCATCGACGCCTGGTACCGCAACTACGCCGCGAAGGAAATGAAGGACGTGAAGTACTGCTTCGCCTTCGTGCACGACCCCGGCACTTTCCACTCGCGCAAGAAGATCCTGCTTCCCACCGACATCAAGGGCATGAAGATCCGCCCTGCCACCAGCACCATCGGCCAGATGGTCACCTCGCTGGGCGGCACCAACGTGCAGGCCTCTGCGCCGGAGTCGCGCGACATGCTGGAGCGCGGCGTGGCCGATGCCATCACTTTCCCGTGGGGCTCGATCGGCCTGTTCGGCATCGACAAGGTGGTCAACTTCCACATGGACGTGCCGCTCTACGTCACGCCCTTCGTCTGGGCCATGAACAAGGACAAGTACGACGGCATGTCGCCCGCGCAGAAGAAGGTGATCGACGACCACTGCACCAGCGAATGGGCCGAGAAGGTCGCCTCGCCCTGGGCGGACTTCGAGTTTGCCGGCCGCGCCAAGATCGCGGCGCTGCCCGGGCACGAGGTGTACAAGCTCACGCCCGAGCAACTCGATGCATGGCGCAAGGCCGTCGCGCCCGGCGAGGCGCAATGGGCCGAAGGCGTGAAGAAGGCGGGCGGCGATCCGAAGGCGGCCATGGATGCGTTGAAGGCCAGCCTGGCGAAATCCGGCGCGGCACTTTGATGCTCGGGGAACAGTCTTCCTCTCTCGCCGGGGGAGGCGTGGGGTTGGGGCACGCTGCGGTTGATAGCCCAGGCTGCGTGCCCTCATCCCAACCTTCTCCCAGGGGGAGAAGGAGCAAGACATCATGAGCACGCGCTCGACCAACGTGATGGATCGCATGATCAACACGATCGAATGGCTCGCGGCCATGTTCGTGGGGATCGTGGCGCTGAACATCTTCATCGCGGTGGTCCTGCGCAAGTTCTTCAACACCTCCATCCCCGACGCCTACGACTTCGGCCGCATGCTGCTGGGCATCCTGATCTTCTGGGGCATCGCGGCGACGAGCTATCGCGGCGGGCACATCACGGTCGACCTGGTGTGGACCGCGGCCGGCCCGCGCATGAAGCGAGTGATCGACGTGTTCGCGACGCTGGTGCTGCTGTTCGTGGTGGCGGTGCAGACCGCCATGCTGTTCGACAAGGTGCGCGGCACCTATGCCGACAACGTGCAGACCTACGACCTCAACATCCCGACCTGGCCCTTCTATGCGGTGGCATGGTTCGGCGATGTCTGCGCGGTCGTGTTGATTGCCATCCGGACGTATCGCCTCATCTTCCAGCCCGAGTTGCTGGTCGAGGAGACACCGGAGCAGAAGGCGGATTGATGGGCATCGCCGCACCACGCCAGCTTGGAGCCACATGAGCACGGATGCGATCGCGGTTCTCGGCTTCGTGGTGCTTTTCGCATTGATGCTGCTGCGTGTGCCGGTCGGCATGGCGATGGGCCTGGTGGGCGTGGTCGGCTACAGCTGGATCGTCGGCCCCGGCCCTGCCCTCAAGCTGGTGGGCCAGACCTCGATGCGCACCGTCACCGACTACACCTTCGGCGTGATCCCCATGTTCATGCTGATGGGCGCGCTGGTGTCGGTGTCGGGCGTGAGCCGTGAACTGTTCAAGGCGGCCAACTCCTTGATCGGGCATTTGCGCGGCGGGCTCGGCGTGGCCACGGTGCTGGCCTGCGGCGGCTTCGCGGCGATCTGCGGTTCCTCGGTGGCGACGGCCGCGACCTTCTCGGCCGTGGCCTATCCGGAGATGCGGCGCTTCAACTATCCGCAGTCCTTCTCCACCGGGGTGATCGCGGCCGGCGGCACGCTGGGCGCGATCCTGCCGCCGTCGACCGTGCTGGCGGTCTACGCCATCCTCACGCAGCAGGACATCGGCAAGCTGTTCATGGCCGGGGTCATGCCCGGCATCCTGGCGATGACGATGTACGTGCTGACCATCGCGCTCATCGTGCGCGTGCGGCCCGACTGGCTGCCCGCTGGCGAGCACAAGCCGTGGTCGGAGCGGCTGGTGGACCTCAAGGCGGTGTGGGCGCCGCTGGTGCTGTTCGTGTTCGTGATCGGCGGGCTCTACGGCGGCTTCTTCACGCCCACCGAAGCCGGCGGCGTCGGCGCGAGCGGCGCCTTCATCCTGGGCCTGCTGCGCCGCAAGCTCGACGGGCCGAAGATCCGCGAAGCCCTGCTCTCCGCCACGCGCACGGCCGCGGCCGTGTTCACCGTGCTGATCGGCGCGCTGCTGTTCGGCTACTTCCTTACCGTCACGCAGAGCCCGCAGAAGCTCACCGGGTTCCTCACCGGCCTGGGCATCGGCCGCTACGGCGTGCTGGCGCTCATCATGCTCATGTACCTGGTGCTGGGCTGCCTGATGGATGCGATGGCGATGATCATCCTGACCGTGCCGATCATCTTCCCGGTGATCGTGGCGCTGGGCTTCGACCCGATCTGGTTCGGCGTGATCATCGTGATGACGGTGGAGCTGGGGCTGATCCATCCGCCGGTGGGCATGAACGTCTTCGTCATCAAGAGCGTGGTGAAGGACGTCAGCTTCACCACCATCTTCAAGGGCGTGTTGCCCTTCATCGCGACGGACATATTGCGCTTGATCATCCTGATCGCTTTCCCGATCATTGCGCTATGGCTGCCGACCAGAATGAGATAGGCCTCTCGCGCTCGCAACTATTGCGAGCTTGCGCGGGTGCTGTCGCGTGCGCTGCCCTACCCTTTCACGTTGCAGCCCACACATCCGCAACGAACACGCGCATGAACACCCGCCCCATTCCCTCGACCCAGGAAGCCCTGCCCGTCATCGGCTGTGGCACCTGGCTCGGCTTCGACTACTCGCCAGGCACGGCCGAATACGCGCGCTTGCCGGGCGTGCTCGACGCCCTGTTCGACGCCGGCGGCCGCGTCGTCGACAGTTCCCCGATGTACGGCCGCGCCGAGGCCAACACGGGCGACCTGCTGGCCGCCGCGAAGACCCGCGACAAGGCCTTCCTCGCAACCAAGGTGTGGACGAGCGGGCGCGAGGCCGGCATTGCGCAGATGGAGCAATCCTTCGCCCGCCTGAAGACGCAGCATATGGACCTGATGCAGGTGCACAACCTGGTCGACTGGCGCACGCACCTGGCCACGCTGCGCGACTGGAAGGCGCAAGGCCGCGTGCGCTACCTCGGCGTCACGCACTACACCGCGTCGGCCTACGGGGAAGTCGAAGCGGTGCTGCGCGCGGAGAAGCTGGACTTCCTGCAGATCAACTATTCGCTCGACGAACGCGCGGCGGAGAAACGCCTGCTGCCGCTCGCGGCCGAGCGCGGCGTGGCGGTGATCGTGAACATGCCTTTCGGCGGTGGCGGCCTGCTGCGCCGGCTGCGCGACAAGCCGCTGCCGGCCTGGGCCGCGGAGATCGGCTGCACGAGCTGGGCGCAGGTGCTGCTCAAGTTCGTGCTGAGCCATCCGTCGGTGACCTGCACCATCCCCGGCACCAGCCGGCCGGAACACATGGCCGAGAACGCGAAGGCGGGCATGGGCGTGGTGCCCGATGCCGCCTTCTGGAAGCAGCACGCGGCGGACCTGCCTTCGTAGGGAGCCTCTGGCGCCGGCCATCTGCCGCGTCTACACGCGCTTTCGTTCGCGCAGCGACGCGACCTGCTCCGCCGCATAGCCCAGCTCCGCCAGGATCTCGTCGGTGTGCTCACCGAGCGCCGGCGCGGCGCGGCTGAAGTCGACCGGCGTTGCGGACATCACCACCGGATGGCGCGCCACCGGATAGGCCTGCGCACCAAAGCGCTGCCGCTGCAGCATTCCGTTGGCCTGGATCTGTTCATCCTCGAGCGCCTGCTGCAGGTCGTTCACTGGCGCGGCCGGGATCTTGCAGCCAGCCAGCGCCGCCAGCACCTCGTCGCGGCCACGCGCGGCGCACCAGTCGCGCATGACGGCGCTGATCGCCTCGCCGTTTTGCGCGCGCAGCTCGTCGCTGGCGAAACGCGGGTCGGACTTCATCGCCTGTTGCCCGACCAGTTCGCACCAGCGTCCGAACATCGCCTGCCCGATGGTCTGCACGATGAGCCAGCCGTCGCGCGCGCGGAACACGTCGCTGGGCCCGGCGAGGTAGCCGCGGTTGCCCTGCGGCACGCGGTTCTTCGCCAGCAGCGCCTGCTCGATCAACGCGCCGTTGGTGTGCACCAGGGCCGTCTGCAGCAACGAGCCTTCCACGCATTGCCCGCGCCCGGTTCGCTCGCGCGTCCACAGCGCGGCCAGCGCGCCCATGGCGCAAGCCTGCGCGGTGCCGAAGTCCACCCACGTGGCGGCGGTGCGCGCCGGCGCATCCGGCAGGCCGGAGAGGAACATCGCGCCGCTCATCGCCTGGCCGACCGAGTCGAAGCCGGCCTGCCGCGCCGAAGGCCCTTCGGTGCCGAAGGCCGTCACGCTCACCAGCACGATGCGGGGGTTGCGGGCGCTCAGGGTCGGGTAGTCGAGGCCGAGACCGCGCAGCGTCTCGGGCGGCAGGTTGGCAACCACCACATCGGCCGTGGCCACCAGTTGCTCGACGATGGCGCGGCCTTCCTCGCTGGCCAGGTCGAGCGTGAGGCAGCGCTTGTTGCGGTTCAACTGCAGGAACATGCCGCCCTCGCCGCTCTCCAGTACCGGCGGCACGCGGCGGTCCTCGCCACCTTCCACGCGCTCGATGCGGATCACGTCGGCGCCGAGGTCGCCCAGCAATGCGGCGCAATAGGGGCCGGCAATGTAGCGGCCGAAGTCGAGCACGCGCACGCCTTCGAGCAGGGGCGGTGCGCTGGGATGGGAAGCGGCTGTCGTCATGCGGACCAGTATCCCGCGCGGCGCCAGCCGCATCCATGCGTGGAAAGCCGGAAGCGCCCGTCGCGCAGTCCCGGCCGCGGAAGGCGCACCGCGCCTTGTCCGCACCTTGCTATCGTTCGTGGCACATGACCCAAATCCTCGGCATCACCGGCCCGATCTACCTCGTCATCGCGCTGGGCTTCCTGGCGGGGCGACTGGAGATCTTCTCCAAGGCCGACATGCGGGTGCTGGGCACCTACGTCGTCAAGTTCGCGCTGCCGGCGCTGGTGTTCACCGCGTTGTCGCAGCGGCCGGTGGGCGAGATCCTCAATGCGCGCTACATGGCCGACTATGCGGTCGGCTCGCTGATCGTGCTGCTGGTCGCCTTTGCCTGGGGCTGGCAGCGACAGGGCAAGAGCTTCACGCTGAGCGCGTTGTGCGGCCTGGGCATGTCCAGCTCCAACAGCGGCTTCATCGGCTACCCGATCGCGGTGCAGGTGGTCGGCCCTGCCACGGCGGCGGTCGCGCTGGCCATGAACATGGTCATCGAGAACCTGGTGATGATCCCGATCACGCTGGCGATGGCGGACAGCGGCAGTTCGGGCGCCGGCAAGTGGTACCGCATCGCGCTGGAATCGATGGGCAAGCTGGCGCGCAATCCGGTCATCCTCGCCATGCTCGGCGGCTTCGGCGTGGCCTTGCTGGAACTGCCGATCGCGGGCGGCGTGCTGGCCCGCACGATCAACATGCTGGCAATGTCCTCGGCGGCGGTGTCGCTGTTCGTGATCGGCGGCGCGCTGGTCGGGCTGCCGATCAAGGGCATGCGGCGCGATGTGTCGGCGATCGCGCTGGGCAAGCTGGTGCTGCATCCGCTGGTGGTCGGGCTGCTGGTGTGGCTGCTGCCGCCCAGCGACCCCTCGCTGCGCGCCGCGGCGGTGGTGTTCGCGGGCGTGCCGATGCTCAGCATCTATCCGATCCTGGCGCAGAAGTACGGCTTCGACGCGCTCTGCGCAGCGGCGCTGCTGCTGGCGACTGTCCTTTCGTTCGTGACGATCAGCCTGCTGCTGTGGTCGCTGGGGGAGTTGCCGGGCTGGATACCCGCGACGTAGCCACGGTATCAGCCGGCGACAACGGCGATGCCGCGGATCTGCCCCGCCTTCGCTTCACCCACCGGCCGCGGATAGCGCGCGGGCGCAAAGCGATACAGCAACTCGGCCTCACGCGCACGCGCCATCGCAATGTTGGCCAGCTTCACATGCCCGTAGCCGCGGATCGTCATCGGCACCGCGGCGATCTGCGCCGCCAGCTTCTGGTTGCAGGGCGACAACTGCGCCGTCAACTCGTCGAGCCGCGCCTCGAACTGGCCGATGAGCGAGCGCTCCAGCCGGCGTTCCTCCGTATGGCCGAACAGGTCGAAGGCCGTGCCCCGCAAACGCTTGCCGTGTGCCAGCCATTTCATCGCCGGCAGCATCCAGCCGCCGATACGGATCTTGCGCGGCGGCTGGCCGTTTTTCGGGCCTGACAGGAAGGGCGGCGCCATGTGGAATTCAAGCTGGATATCGCCCTCGAATTGCTCGGCCAACTTCTCGCGGAAGCTGCCGTCGGTGTAGAGCCGCGCCACTTCGTACTCGTCCTTGTAGCTCATGAGCTTGAGCAGGCTGCGCGCCGCACTGCGCGTGACGGGCAGGCTGGCGTCGCCACCCGCCAGCGCGGACTCGCGCGCCATCACATCGCGCAGCCGATCTGCGTAGCGCCGGGACCAGGCGGCGTCCTGGTAGGCGGACAGGCGAACGATGGCATCGGCGATCAGCGCCTGCGCCGTCTCGTCCTGCGGCGCATGCGTGGCGGCGCTGCGCAGCCCATGGATCGCATCCGCATCCGCCGCGGCCAGCCGCCCCAGCGAGAAGGCCGTGTGGTTCGCCTCGATGGCCACGCCGTTGAGTTCGATCGCACGCGTGATCGATTCGAGTCGCAAGGGGATCAGCCCGCGCTGCCATGCGTAGCCCATCGCCAGGATGTTCGAGGCCTGGGTGTCGCCGATGAACTCCTGCGCCAGCGTCTGCGCATCGAAGGTCTCGACCTGTTCATCGCCGGCAACGAAACGCATCTTCTCCAGCAGCAGGTCTACCTTCAGGTCGGCATCGGGATTGCGCAGCGCTTCGGCAACCGGGATCTCGTGCGTGTTCGCGAGGATGCGCGTGCGGCCATGGCGCACGGTCTGCAAGGCATCGGCCGATGCGCCGACGACGATGTCGCAGGCGAGGATGGCATCGGCCTGCTGCGTGTCGATGCGGACCTGGTTGAGCCGCTCGGGCCGGTCGGCCAGCCGCACGAAGCTCAGCACCGCGCCGCCCTTCTGCGCAAAGCCCATGAAGTCCAGCACGCTGGCCGACATGCCTTCCAGGTGCGCGGCCATCGCGATCACCGCGCCCACCGTCACCACGCCGGTGCCGCCGACGCCCGTGACGAGCAGGTCGTACGGGCCATCCCACCGATGCCCGCCAGGCACCGGCAGCTCGGCCACATGCTGGAGGAAAGCCGCACGACCCGCCGCAAGCGCGCCACTCTTCTTGCGCAATGCGCCGCCGGTCACACCTACGAAGCTGGGGCAGAAGCCCTTGGCGCAGGAATAGTCCTTGTTGCAACTGGTCTGGTCGATCTGGCGCTTGCGGCCGAGCCCGGTCTCCAGTGGCAGCACCGCCACGCAATTGCTTTGCACGGTGCAGTCGCCGCAGCCTTCGCAGACGGCCTCGTTGATGAAGAGGCGCTTGGGCGGGTCTTGCAATTCGCCCTTCTTGCGGCGCCGGCGCTTCTCGGCCGCGCAGGTCTGTTCGTAGATCAGCACCGTGACACCCGGCACTTCGCGCAGGCGACGCTGCACGGCGTCGAGTTCGCTGCGGTCATGGAACTCGGTGCCGGCCGGGAAACGACTCTTGAGCGCGTCGTACTTGTCGATGGCATCGCTCACGACCACCACCTGCTTCACGCCTTCGGATTCCACCTGCCGCGCGATCGCATCCACGCTGATGACGCCGTCCACCGGTTGCCCTCCGGTCATCGCCACCGCATCGTTGAAGAGGATCTTGTAGGTCAGCGTGGCCTTCGCCGCCACGGCCTGGCGGATCGCGAGATAACCGGAGTGGTAATAGGTGCCGTCGCCGAGGTTCTGGAACACGTGCGGGGTGCGCGTGAACATCGAGTGCGAGACCCAGTCGACGCCCTCCCCGCCCATCTGGATCAGCCCGGCGGTGCTGCGGTCCATCCAGTTGGCCAGGAAGTGGCAGCCGATGCCGGCCCGCGCGGTCGAGCCCTCGGGCACCCTGGTGCTGGTGTTGTGCGGGCAGCCGGCGCAGAAGTACGGCAGTCGCTTGACCGAATCGCCGCCGTTGCTCAGCAGTTCGGGCAGCGTGAAATCGCGGACGTGCCGGAAGTGGTCGCCCAGTTCGGTGTTGTCGGGAAAGCGGGCCGCGAGCCAGTGCGCCACCAGTTCGATCAGCCGCGAAGGCCGCAATTCGCCGAGCGCGGAGACCAGCGGGTGGCCGTCGCGGTCGTTCTTGCCGACCAGCGCCGGGCGCGCACCGGCCGGCGCGTTGTAGAACAGGTCGCGCAACTGCGTCTCGACGATCGCGCCCTTCTCCTCGATCACCAGGATCTCGTCCAGCCCCTGCGCGAAGGCCTTGATCCGCGTCTGCTCGATCGGGAAGCTCAGGCCCACCTTGTAGAGCCGCACGCCCACGCGCGCGAGGCTCTCGGGCGTCACCTCCAGCCGGCGCAGCACTTCCATGAGGTCGTAGTGCGCCTTGCCGCAGGTCACGATGCCGGCCGTGGCATGCGGGCTCTCGATGATGTGGCGGTCGATGCTGTTGACGCGGGTGAAGGCGGCGACGGCCTCCAGCTTGTCGGCCAGCCGCGATTCGATGCGCAGCGACGGCAGGTCGGGCCAGCGGTAGTGCAGGCCATCGGACGGCGCACTGTGGCCGGTGATGCCGCGCACGGCGTTTGCATCGGCCCAGGCCGCGACACGGGCGTTCACGATGTCGAGGTCGACCGTCCCCGCGCTCTCCACCACCTCCGACAGCGCCGCCATGCCGACCCAGGCGCCGCAGAAGCGCGACAGTTCATAGCCATACAGGCCGAACTCCAGGTACTCGGCCACGCTGGCCGGCTGCAGCACCGGCATGCTCCAGGCCATGAAGGCATGGTCGCTCTGGTGCGGCATCGACGATGACACGCAACCGTGGTCGTCGCCCGCCACCACCAGCACGCCGCCGTGCGGAGAGGAGCCGTAGGCGTTGCCGTGCTTGAGCGCATCGCCCGCGCGGTCCACGCCCGGCCCCTTGCCGTACCACATCGCGAACACGCCCTCGACCGTGCGCTCGGGGTCGGACTCGACGCGTTGCGTGCCCAGCACCTGCGTGGCCGCCAACTCCTCGTTGATGGCCGGCACGAAACGGATACCGGCGTCCTTGAAGCTGGCGCCGGCCTTCCAGATGGCCAGGTCGACCATGCCCAGCGGCGAGCCGCGATAGCCGCTGACGAAGCCTTGCGTGCGGAGGCCACGCGCCGCGTCGCGCCGGCGCTGCATCAGGAGCACGCGCACCAGGGCCTGCGTGCCGGTGAGGTAGATGGCGCCTGAATGGGCCCAGAGGCCATCGGCGAGCTTGTAGTCGGCGCGCGCCAGCGGCTGCGCAACGGAAGCGTGAGTCATGCAAGGATTGTTCTTCGCATACGCAAGGAATATTCTCTCCATTGCGCTCGAAGCAACCCTCAATTCGAGAACACGATTCTCGATTCAAGCCATGAACGACGATTTCATTCCTCTCGACAATCACTCGCTGCAGATCCTCCACGAACTCCAGCGCGACGCCCGCCAGACGGTCCAGCAGATTGCCGACAAGGTGGGGCTCTCCTCCACGCCATGCTGGCGCCGCATCAAGGAGATGGAAGCCTCGGGCGTGATCCGCGGTTACACGGTCGTGGTGGACAGGGAGAAGGTCGGCCTCAACCTCGCGGCAGTGACCGAGGTCAACCTGGACCGGCATCATGAGTCGAATGTGCGGGACTTCGAGAAGGCGGTGGCGGCCAGCCCGCAGATCGTGCGCTGCGTCGCGGCGACCGGGCCGGCCGACTACATCCTCACGGTGCTCGTGCCGGACATCAAGCACTACGAAAAATTCCTGCACGCCACGCTGTTCGAGCAGGCCGGCGTGACGCACGTGCGCTCGGCGATCGTGCTGCGGGAGGTCAAGAACGAAGGCAGCCTGCCGATCGAGTCGGGGACGGCAATGCGGCAACGCTGAAGCATCGCGCCTGGCGCAGGCTTCGGCAACCAGGCGGCCGCCTCGAGGGCGCGCATCCGGCGGGCGGGCTCAAGTCCTGCGCCGTCGCGCCTTCAGCATCTCGGCCACGAGAAACGCCAGTTCCAGGCTCTGCGACCCATTGAGCCGCGGGTCGCACGCGCTCAGGTAGCGCGCCTGCAAGCCGGCCTCGGTCAAGCCTTGCGCGCCGCCGGTGCATTCGGTGACGTCCTGGCCGGTCATCTCGAAGTGCACGCCGCCCGCATAGCTGCCGGCGGCCGCATGCACGTCGAAGAAGCTGCGCACCTCGGCCAGGATGCGCGGGAAGTCGCGCGTCTTGTAGCCGGCCGATGTGGTCACGGTGTTGCCGTGCATCGGGTCGCAGCACCAGACCACGCTGCGGTGTTCGCGCTGCACCGCCGCGATCAATCCAGGCAGGCGCTCGGCCAGCAGGTCGGCGCCCATGCGCGTGATGAGCACCATGCGGCCTTCGATGTTGCCGGGGTTGAGCGTGTCGAGCAGTCGCAGCAGGTCGTCGGGCTTCGCGTTGGGCCCGAGCTTGCAGCCGATCGGGTTGTCGATGCCGCGCATGAACTCGACGTGCGCGCCGTCCAGCGAGCGCGTGCGTTCGCCCAGCCAGAGCATGTGGGCCGAGCCGCCGTACCAGCGGCCGGTGGCGTCGTCGCGGCGCGTGAGGGCCTCTTCGTAGTGAAGGTGCAGCGCCTCGTGCGAGGTGTAGAACTCCACCTCCTTGACCTGCGGCGAACTGCTGGCGTCGAAGCCGCAGGCTTCCATGAAGGCCAGCGCCTCCTCGATGCTTTGTGCCACCGCCTCGAAGCGCTCGCCCTGCGGGCTGTGGCGCACGAAGTCGGAGGTCCAGCGATGCACCTCGTGCAGGTCAGCGAAGCCGCCTTGGGCCATCGCGCGCAGCAGGTTCAGCGTGGCCGCGGAGTGCGAGTAGGCGCGCAGCAGGCGCTGCGGGTCGGCCGTGCGCGCGGCTGGCGAGAACTCGGCGCCGTTGACGATGTCGCCGCGATAGGACGGCAGGCTCACGCCATCCACCGACTCCATGTCCGATGACCGCGGCTTGGCATATTGGCCTGCCATGCGGCCGATCTTCACGACCGGGCAGGAGGCCGCGAAGGTCAGCAGCACCGCCATCTGCAGGATCACGCGGAACGAGTCGCGCACGGTGCCGGCACTCAGTTCGTCGAAGCTCTCCGCGCAATCGCCGCCCTGCAGCAGGAAGGCCTTGCCGCGCGACACGGCCGCGAGGCGTTCCCGCAGCGTGGCCGCCTCGCGGCCGAAGATCAGCGGCGGCCAGGCTGCCAGTTGCCTGTTGGCCAATGCCAGTGCCGCGGGGTCCGGATAGCTCGGCATCTGCGCCACCGGAAAGCGGCGCCAGCTGTCGGGCGACCACGCCGTGGTCGAAGGTGCGGTGTCGGTCATGCCGCACGATACCGCGACTTCAGCGCCGGCTTGCGCGTGCCGCGCTCAGGCGTGCGCCACCGCCCTGGCCTCGAAGGACTGCTTGCGCTTCGCGTCGTGATAGCTGCCGGTGCCGCGCGTCAACAGCGTGTCGGTGGGCAACAACGTGCCGGGCTGATAGTCGCGCTGGCCGGCGATGCGCTGGTAGAGCGGCGCGAAGTCGACCTCGGCAAGCTTGAGCAGCTCATCCAGGTTGTCGATCACGAAGTAGCTCTCCTGGAAATCGTCGATGCGGTAGTTGGTGCGCATCACCCGCTCCAGGTCGAAGCGGATGCGGTTGGGGGACGGGTCGTCGAGGGAGAACACCGTCTCCGTGAACGACGAGGCGATGCCGGCGCCGTAGATGCGCAAGCCGTCGGCCTGCTTCACCAGGCCGAATTCCACCGTGTACCAGTACACGCGCGCCAGCTTGTCGAGCACGCCCAGCTTCTGCGCCCGCAAGCCGCCCACGCCGTAGGCCTGGATATAGTCGGCGATGGCCGGGTTCATCAGCATCGGCACATGCCCGAACACGTCGTGGAACACATCGGGTTCTTCGAGGTAGTCGAGCTCGTGCGGCTTGCGGATGAAATGCCCCGCGGGAAAGCGACGATTCGCCAGGTGCTCGAAGAACACCTCGTCCGGCACCAGGCCCGGCACAGCAACCACCTGCCAGCCGGTGCGCTTCATCAGCACCTCGCTGAGCCGTTCGAAGTCGGGAATCTGCTCGGGGCCGATCGGCAGGTCCTTCATGCCGGCGACGAACTCGTCGCAGGCTCGGCCTGGCAGCAGCTTCGACTGGCGCTCGAACAGAGTCTTCCACACGGCATGCTCGGCCGGGGTGTAGTTGTGCCAGCCCTGGTCGATGGTCCAGTCGGCGCGCTCGGGCTTCTCGCCGGCTGCGAGGCCGTGCAACGCCGTGTCGTCATGCGGGGTGGCGAATGTCTGAAGCTGTTGGAGCATGTCAGTGTTCCAGCGCAGCAGTGGCTGCAAAGACGCGGTCGGCCTGCAACGCGGCCTCGATGTCGCGCATCGACAGGCCGCCCACGTCGTGCGTGGTCAGCGTGATGTCCACGCGGTTGTAGACGTTCGACCACTCCGGGTGATGGTCCTGCTTCTCGGCCGCCAGCGCGACCTGGGTCATGAAGCCGAAGGCCTGGCGGAAGTCGGCGAAGACGAACTCGCGACGGATCAGGCCGCCGCGGTCCTCGCTGAACTGCCATTGCGGCACGTCGCCCAGCAGGCGGCCAAGGTCTTGCGACGGGAGTTTCATCGTGCGGTCGCTCAAGCGGCTTGCAGCACGCCGCGGCGCACCTGGTCGCGTTCGATCGACTGGAACAGCGCCTTGAAGTTGCCTTCGCCGAAGCCGTCGCTGTAGTCGCCCTTGCGCTGGATGAACTCGAAGAACACCGGGCCGCCGAACGCGGTCTCCGAGAAGATCTGAAGCAGCAGACGGGGCTGGCCGCCTTCAGTGGTGCCGTCGAGCAGAATGCCCCTTGCCTGCAGTTCCCCGATGGGTTCGCCGTGGCCCGGCAGGCGCGTTTCCAGCATCTCGTAGTAGATGTCGTTCGGCGCGGTCATCAGCGGCACGCCGGCCAGGCCCAGCTGGTCGATGGTGTCGATGAGGTTGTCGCTCGACAGCGCAATGTGCTGGATGCCCTCGCCGTTGAACTTCATCAGGAATTCCTCGATCTGGCCCGAGCCCTTGGACGATTCCTCGTTCAGCGGGATGCGGATCTTGCCGTCGGGTGCGGTCAGCGCCTTGGAGGTCAGGCCGGTGTACTCGCCCTGGATGTCGAAGTAGCGGATCTCGCGGAAGTTGAAGAGCTTCTCGTAGAAGTTGGCCCAGAAGGTCATGCGGCCGCGGTAGACGTTGTGGGTCAGGTGGTCGATCACCTTGAGGCCATGGCCCGGCGGGTGGCGGTCAACGCCTTCGATGAACTCGAAGTCGATGTCGTAGATCGACTTGCCGTCTTCGAAACGGTCGATGAGGTACAGCGGTGCGCCGCCGATGCCCTTGATGGCGGGCAGGCGAAGTTCCATCGGGCCCGTCGCGATCTCGATGGGCTGCGCGCCCAGTTCGAGGGCGCGTGCGTACGCCTTGTGCGAGTCCTTCACGCGGAACGCCAGGCCGCAGGCCGACGGGCCGTGCTCTGACGCGAAGTAGGCGGCGGGGCTGTGCGGCTCGCGGTTGACGATGAAGTTGATGTCGCCCTGGCGGTAGAGCACCACGTCCTTGGAGCGGTGCTTCGCGACGAGCGTGAAGCCGAGCTTTTCAAAAAAGGGCTCCAGGGTGTTGGCGACGGGCGCGGCGAATTCAACGAATTCGAAGCCTTGAAGGCCCATGGGGTTCTCGAAAAGATCGGTCATGCGGAGGTCTCGTGTGTGGGTTGGATCGAATACCCACGATGCTAGGGATTTGCGCCGCAACAATCTTGCAAGTTTTGTATGTGTTGGCCTCAATACGCAGGAATCCTGCGTCTTCGATCTGACGTTTGCACGTTCAAATATTCATATCGTGCCGAAGCGCCGTCTTTTCACAGCATTGCGTGACCTGGCAAAGCGCGCGAACATGAGCGCGCGGCGTTTCCGCCACGAACAACAGAGGAGACTTCTCATGAACCTTGGCGACAAACTCGCCGGCAAGCGGGTGCTGGTGACGGGGGCCTCGTCGGGGCTCGGTGAAAACTTCGCGCGCCTGGCCGCCGGCTGCAAGGCCCAGGTGGTGATTGCCGCGCGGCGCAAGAGCAGGCTCGACGCGCTGGCCAAGGACCTGGAGCAACTGGGCTCGCCGCAGGTCACTGTCGTGGAGATGGACGCGGCCTCCGAGCAGTCGATCGACGACGCCTTCGCCGCGATCGATGCATCGGGTGACGTCCTCGACGTCGTCATCAACAACGCTGGCGTATCCGGCGAAGGCGCGTCGCTCACCTTGCCGACGAAGGCGTACGACGACTTGATGGCCGTCAACGTACGCGCGGTCTGGCTGGTCGCGGTCCGCGCAGCCCGCCGCTGGCAGGCGGCCGGCCGTGGCGGCTCGATCGTCAACATCGCGTCCATCCAGGGCGAGCGCGTCATGCCGGGCATCACGCCGTATTCGACGTCCAAGGCGGCTGTCGTGCACATGACCAAGAGCCTGGCGCTCGAATGGGCCCGCTACGGCATCCGCGTCAATGCGATCGAACCCGGCTACATCGGCACCGAGATGACCGACGCGATGTGGGAAACCGACTATGGCAAGGCCCTGATCAAGCGCATCCCGATGCGCCGCCTCGGCAAGCCCGAGGATCTCAACGGACTGCTGTTGCTGCTGGCCACCGACGCGGGATCGTGGATGACCGGCGCCTGCGTGCCGGTCGACGGCGGGCACCTTTGCTCGTCGCTGTAGCCAGCGGCTGCAAGTCGGGGCCGGTCAACTCGAAAGAGCGAGCGTCTCGGCCGCCGTAGAGCCCCGCTCGACGATCCGGAAGCCGATGTCGACCACGGGCTGCGCAACGGTCTCCCCACGGCAGCGCTCGACGATCATGCGGGCCGCGAGCCGGCCGATCTCGGGGCCGTCGACGTGCACGGTGCTGATCGACGGCACGGTATGCGCCGAGAAGTCCGCATTGCCGAAACCGCAGATGGCCAGGTCCTCCGGGACGCGCAGCCCGCGTGCCTGCGCTTCGATCAACACGCCGTGGGCCAACTGGTCTGAACTGCAGCAGACAGCGCGCAATGCCGGCTCCTTCTGCAGCAGTTCCGCCAGCGCGCGGCGCCCCAGTTCGAGGTTGCTGGGCGCCGGTACCACCGCCGTCGGCACGTCCCGGCCGATGGTTGCCACGAATCCTTCGCGGCGCATCAGGGCGCGCTGATCGCTCCCCGTGGCCACGCCAACCTTGTGCCAGCCCTTGCCAAGGAAGTAGCCGGCCACCGCGCCGCCGACTTTCAGCAGCGAGAAGCCGACCAGCATGTCCACGGGCCGCTCCGTGAAGTCCCAGGTCTCGACGACCGGAATGCCGGCGCGCTGGAGCCGATCCCGGCCAGCCTGCGATTGCACCAGCCCCGTCACCACGATGCCGTCGGGCCGACGGCTGATCATCGTGTTGAGCATGGCTTCCTCGCGCGCCGTGTCGTACCCGGTCTGCCCGATGATGAGCTGGTAACCGGCCGCGGCCAGGGATTCGTTCAGCGCGCCCACCGTCGGCAGGAATTGCGAGACCGAGAGCGCCGGCACCAGCGCCGCGACGAGCAGGCTGCGCTTCGACTTCAGGCCGCCCGCCAGGAGATTGGGGGTGTAGCCGGTGACCTCGACTGCCTGCTTGACGCGCGCGATGGTCTTGTCCGACACCAGCCCCGGATTGCTCAAGGCCCGCGACGCTGTGATCAGCGAGACGCCTGCTTCGCGTGCCACGTCATGCAGGGTCGAGGGCTTGAATGGAAGGGGCGCGTTCATGGTCTCTTGGAGATTGACAACGTTAGCAATATAGCCCGGAAAGGCGGCTTGAATCCGCCTTGCGTGGCGGGCGTCAACGACTGTCCGTCCTGGCAACTTCTCCCCATAAACCATCGGCGAGACCAAGGGAAAACCCGCACGAAATGTCGATTGACGCCATAAATGACAACGATATCATTTGCATATCCCAGCAGAGCAGACCGAGGCATCAGACGGCAGGCTCCATGGGAATGCTGGCGGAAGACCTGCTCCTTGCGGCAAAAAATGACAACGTTACCAGTTTGACTGGCGGCACAAGACAAACCACAGGCGCCCCACGGCGCAGCAAAGGACCAACTCATGAAGAAGATCGCCCTCAGCGGCGCCGGCGGCCAACTCGGCGCCGTGCTGCGCACCGCATTGATCGCGCGCGGCGTCCCGCTGCGCTCCGCCGCCGGCAGCAAGCCGCTGGTGCCCCTGGTCGACGGCGAGGACCTGATGCATGGCGACCTGCGCGACAGCGCCGTGGTCGACCGGCTGCTCCAGGGCGTCGACGTGCTGATCCACCTGGCCGGCACGAGCGTCGAGAAGCCCCTGCCCGAGATCATCGAGAACAACCTGCGCGCGCTGGTCGAGGTCTACGAAGGCGCACGGCGCAACGGCGTGCGCCGCATCGTCTTCGCCAGCTCCAACCACGCGATCGGCATGTACCCGGTCATCGACAAGCTCGACCTCGATTGCGCGCTGCGCCCCGACGGCTTCTACGGCCTGAGCAAGTTGTGGGGCGAAGGCCTGGCGCGCATGTACTGGGACAAGCACGGCATCGAGAGCATCTGCGTGCGCATCGGCAGCTGCATCGAGCGGCCGACAGAGCCCCGCCACCTGAGCACCTGGTTCGGCCACGACGACCTGCTGCATTTCGTCGACCGCTGCATAGAAGCCGAGGACGTGGGCTTCCTGGTCGTATGGGGCGTGTCGGCGAACAAGCGCAGCTGGTGGGACAACAGCGGCGCCGAACGGCTGGGCTTCAAGCCGACGCAGGACGCGGAAGCCTTCGCCGCCGAGGTGCTGGCCCGGCCGAACCCACTCGACGCCCTGGGCCAACGCTTCCAGGGCGGCAGCTTCGTCGGCATCGATTACTCGCGGGATGACATCGCGGCGCAGCGGCCCGTGGCCGTCGCCGCCTGACGCTCCCTTTTCCTGAACTCCCGGATTCATACACAACAGGAGACATCACGATGAAGATCAAAGGCTTGCGCTGGTGGATGGTCGGTCTGGTTTCGGCCGGCCTCATCGTCAATTACCTCGCGCGCAACACGCTGTCGGTGGCAGCACCGACGCTGATGAAGGACCTCAACATCACGGTGGAGCAGTACTCGCACATCGTGGTCGCATGGCAGCTTTGCTACGCGTTCATGCAGCCTGTCGCGGGCTACCTGCTCGACGCGATCGGCACCAAGATCGGCTTCGGCATCTTCGCGCTGCTCTGGTCGCTGGCATGCGCCGCGGCTGCATGGTCCACGGGTTGGCAAAGCCTGGCCTTCTTCCGCGGCGTGCTGGGCCTGACCGAGGCGGCCGGCATTCCCGCCGGCGTCAAGTCGACGACGGAATGGTTCCCGGCCAAGGAACGCTCGGTGGCGATCGGCTGGTTCAACATCGGCTCCTCGGTCGGCGCCTTGCTGGCACCGCCGCTGGTGGTCTGGGCCCTGATGCACGGGCAATGGCAATGGGCCTTCCTGATCGTCGGCGCGCTGGGCATCGTGTGGAGTGCGTTGTGGATGCTGTTCTATCGCCATCCGAAGGACCACGCGGCCCTGACCGACAAGGAGCGTGACTACATCCTTTCCGGCCAGGAGGCAAAGTACAGCACCGCCGGCGCGGCCAAGCGCAAGTGGACCGAGATGATCCGCAGCCGCGACTTCTGGGCCATCGGCATCCCGCGCATCCTGTCCGAGCCGGCATGGCAGACCTTCAACGCGTGGATCCCGCTCTACATGATGACCGAGCGCCACATGAACCTGAAGGAAGTGGCCATGTTCGCGTGGATGCCCTTCCTGGCCGCGGACATCGGCTGCGTGCTGGGCGGCTACCTGAGCCCGCTCTTCCACAAGTACGCCAAGGTCTCGCTGTTCACGTCACGGAAGATGGTGTTCGTCTTCGGCGCCCTGTGCATGGTCGGTCCGGCCTGCGTCGGCTTCGTCGCCAGCCCGTACGTCGCGATTGCGCTGCTGTGCGTGGGTGGCTTTGCGCACCAGACGCTGTCGGGCGCCCTGTACTCCATCACCTCGGACATGTTCGGCAAGAACGAAGTCGCCACGGCCACCGGCATGGGCGGCATGGCGGGCTACCTGGGCGCCGCGGCGTTCACCGCACTGTTCGGCGTGCTCGTCACGCAAGTGGGTTACAGCCCGCTGTTCGTGGTGCTGGCGGTGTTCGACATCGCCGCAGCCGTGGTCGTGTGCCTGCTGGCCCGAAGCGGCGACCGGGTGCCCGAACCGCGCTGGCAGCCGGCAGTCGCCGTGGCCAAGTGAACCGAAGCACCTGCTGAACGAGAAGCGTCGGCGTCCCTGCACATGAAGCAGCAAACGCCGGCCCGACCCAAGCCCACGGAGACATCGATGAATCAGACACTCACCCTCAAAGACTCGCCCGACGCCATGCCCAGCACTGCGGAAGCAAGCAAACCCACGCGCGTGCGCTACTGGGTGCTGCTGATGATCTTCATCGTGACCACGGTGAACTACGCCGACCGCGCCACCCTGTCGATCACCGGCCCGGCGATGCGCCAGGAGTTCGGCTTCGACACGATCCAGATGGGCTACATCTTCTCGGCCTTCAGCTGGGCCTACGTGCTCTCGCAGATGCCGGGCGGCTGGCTGCTGGACCGCTTCGGCGCGCGCAAGGTCTACGCGGCGAGCATCTTCTTCTGGTCGGTGTTCACGCTGATGCAGGCGTCGATCGGCGTGGCGACCAGTGCGGCGCTGGCGGTGACGACGCTGTTCGTGATGCGCTTCTTTGTCGGCATGGCGGAAGCGCCCGCTTTCCCGGCCAATGCCAAGGTGGTCGCGAGCTGGTTCCCGACCAAGGAGCGCGGCACCGCCTCTGCGATCTTCAATGCGGCGCAGTACTTCGCGGCGGTGGTCTTCACGCCGATCATGGCGGCGGTGACGCATTGGCTCGGCTGGCACTACGTCTACCTGTTCATGGGCGCATTGGGCGTGTCACTGGCGATCGCCTGGTGGTTCCTGATCCACAGCCCGGCCAGGCATCCTTCGGTCAACAAGGCAGAACTCGACCACATCGAAACCGGCGGCGGCCTGATCCACATGGGCGAGCGTGGCGGCCCCACTGCCGCCGCGTTGCCCAAGGGCCAGACGGCCTTCTACGTGAAGCAGCTGTTGACCAACCGCATGCTGCTGGGCGTCTACATCGGCCAGTTCTCGATCAACGTGCTGACCTACTTTTTCCTGACCTGGTTCCCGGTGTACCTGGTGCAGGAACGGCACATGACCATCATGCAGGCCGGCTTCATGGTGTCGCTGCCGGCCATCTGCGGTTTCGTCGGCGGAGTGTTCGGCGGCGTGGTGTCGGACTGGATGATGCGCAAGGGCTTCACGGCGACCGCGGCGCGCAAGACGCCCATCGTCGTCGGCATGCTGATGTCGATGACCATGATCCTGTGCAACTACGTCTCGGCCGACTGGATGATCGTGGGCCTCATGGCGCTCGCCTTCTTCGGCAAGGGCTTCGGCGCACTGGGCTGGGCGGTGATGGCCGACGTGGCACCCAAGGAAGTGATCGGCCTGGCCGGCAGCATCTTCAACACCTTTGGCGCCGTGGCGGGTATCGTGACGCCGATCGTCATTGGCTACATCCTGGCTGCGACCGGGTCGTTTGCCGGGGCGCTGGTGTTCGTGGGATTGAATGCGCTGGTGACGGTCTTCGCGTACCTGGTGATCGTGAAGGACATCAAGCGCATCGAGCTCAAGCACTGACGAACTGAATGAATCATCGGAGTCCCACATGAAAAGCGAAACACTGCCAATGGCGCCCCTGTTCATCACCATGCACGATGCCGACAACGTCGCGATCGTGGCCAACGACGGCGGGCTGCCCGCCGGCACGGAGTTCCCTTCGGGCCTGACGCTGGTGGACAAGGTGCCGCAGGCGCACAAGGTCGCGCTGGTCGACATTCCCGAGGGCGGCGAGGTGCGCCGCTACAACGTGGTCATCGGCTATGCGCTCAAGCCGCTGCCCGCGGGCACCTGGGTGCATGAA
>NZ_JAAVVD010000021.1:0-149172 GCF_018449755.1 Variovorax sp. dw_954
CACGCCGGCCACGGCGGCTACAACGCCGATCCAAAGGTCAAGGCCTCGAGCATCGTGGTCGACTTCATCACGCCGGAGACCGAGACCTCGATCTGGTACTTCTGGGGGATGGCACGCAACTTCAATCCACACGACAAGGCGCTCACGGCCAGCATCCGGGAAGGCCAGGGCAAGATCTTCTCGGAGGATCTGGAGATGCTGGAACGCCAGCAGCAGAACCTTCTTGCGCATCCCGAGCGGCAATTGCTGAAGCTCAACATCGACTCGGGCGGCGTCCAGTCCCGCCGCGTGCTCGAGCGCATCCTCGCAGCCGAGCAGGCGGACACCGCAGCGGTGTCGAACACGGCTGCGACGGCGACTGTGTCGGCCTGACGCGATCTTCATTGCACGGAGAACCCCAGTGAATGCTTCAGACCTGCAGGTGCGCGTGGCGCGCAAGACGACCGAGGCGGTTGACATCGCCAGTTTCGAGCTGGTGCGCGACGACGGCCGCCCGCTACCCGCGTTTTCCGCGGGATCGCACGTCGATGTGCACCTCCCGGGCGGCCTGACACGCCAGTACTCGCTTTGCAACGACCCGGGCGAGTCGCACCGCTACATGATTGGCGTGTTGCGCGACACCGGTTCCCGCGGCGGCTCGCGCGCCATGCATGATGAGGTGGCCGAGGGCGACCTACTGCACATCAGTGCTCCGAAGAACCACTTTCCGCTGGCCCATGGTTCGGCCCACAGCATCCTCCTGGCTGGTGGCATCGGCGTCACGCCGATCCTGTGCATGGCCGAGCGACTGGCCGTCACCGGCGCGCCGTTCGACATGCACTACTGCGTACGCTCGCCCGACCGCGCGGCGTTCCGCGAGCGCATCGAGCGCTCGGGCTTTGCCACGCAGGTGGCGTTCCATTTCGATGACGGTGAAGCCGCGCAGAAACTGCAACTCGACGCGGTCCTGGCGGAGCGCCGCGCCGGCGTGCATCTGTACGTCTGCGGCCCGAAGGGCTTCATGGACTGGGTACTGGGCACGGCCCGCGCGGCCGGCTGGCCCGAAGAACAACTGCACTACGAGTTCTTTGGTGCCGAGATCGCCAAGTCCGAAAGCGACGAGAGCTTCCAGGTCAAGTTGGCGAGCTCCGGGCGGATCATCGCGGTGCCGAAGGACAAGACGGTGGTCGAAGCACTGGCCGCCGCCGGTATCGAGGTCGCCACGTCCTGCGAGCAAGGCGTATGTGGCACCTGCCTGACGCGCGTGCTGGAAGGAGAGCCCGACCATAAGGACATGTACCTGACGCCGGAAGAACAGGGTGCCAACGACCAGTTCACGCCCTGCTGCTCGCGCTCGAAGTCGCCCATGCTGGTACTGGACCTCTGAGGCGCGCGGCGATGCGCTCTAACGTGAAGGATGCCGCCCAACGCGGCCGTGGCATCGGATGTCATGTGCGATGCGAAGGACGGTGTCCTCCGCCTATCTGTGCTGAACGACTTCGATAGCAATAGGCAGGCGCTACTCGACAGGGTTCAGTACGCAGTAGTTCCCTACGTCTGCTTCGGCGACCGGGTCAGCTTCGACGTTGAATCGCCGGAGAGACACTGGCAGGTCTGTGATCCGGCCGACACGGGCGACTTCGGCATGCGGCTGTCACCAAGTTCGAAGCGGCTCCTATACCGTCATAACGCAAGTCGCGGCGGACGCTCTCGGCTTTCCGGTCGGGCGCCGCACAAAGCGCCGCGCGGGCAGCGGCGTCATGGCCTCATCTGTATTAGATGCCGAGGCTTCAAGTGATGAAAGCCGGCCCATTCCGGCCGTTCCAATGACCAAGCCGGCCGGCTGGGAGGCAGTGTTGCCGAGACCATTGGCAGCCGCTCGCCAGCGCACATCTTGAAACCGGAATGCATCACTTTGTGTCCAATGTCGACTTACCGCCAGCGGCCGCGCGCGACGGCAGGCCGTCATTCGAGTTGGGGTCCTTGACGCGCGGATCCTTGGAGATAGCATTGTTCATCGCATCGATGGGCGTGGTGGTGCGTGCACCGGCGTCGGACGTCGATCCGCCGGCCTTGCTATCGCTGGCGCTCGGCTTAGAGTCCTTGTAGCCATTGACCGATCCGGCCGCTGATGAATTGGTGTTGGGCGGCGGACCGCCGTTTGGGCTACCGCCAGCAGCGCCGCCCCCGGTTTGGGCGAATGCGCAACCGAAGCCAAACGCAAGGCACGCGGACAGCGCGACTGATTTCAGTTTTGTCATGTGAGTCTCCTTCAGTGTGACGTGGAAAGCAGCGAGTTCGCGCTCACAACGCTTTCGACGGTGTGCGCGCCTTTCGCGCGTGTCTGTCGGCGGCACCCTACGCAAATTGCCCTCGACGCCTCCTTGTGGATGGGCGTGACATCCAAGTTGCTCGGTGATAAATCGCCTTCAGCATCGATCGCCTTAATGGCGCGGCCGGCGAGTGTTAAGTCGTGGTCTTCTTGTTGGAATTCCAAGTCGGCCCGCAGAAGGATCGACTGCGCAACGTGCTGCGCAAATGCCGCAATCGCCCACGTCGTGCACACCGCTGTAGAGTGGTCTTTTCAAACCCAAGTCATTGCACAAGCTCTCCCTTTGAGAATCCTGATCAATACGCTGTTGGTGGTCGCGTGGACCGCTACCGCTGGCCGCGACCCAGTCAGCACCCGCAATCGCTGCGGGGTCTGCTGCCCGCATCGAAGTTGTCTTTTCGCCGGAAGCAGGCTCTGCAGCGCTCGTCATCAAAGTGCTCGATTCGGCGCACCAATCCATCCGGCTGCCCGCCTATTCATTCACGTTCGTCGATGACAAGGGCAACAGGGGAAAGTCGAGCATCGCGGCGATGAACCTCATCGCAGGGGCTGGCATTCCGATCCGCGCGATCTCTTCCTATGCGATCCATCACGACAAGTACATCGTTGTCGACGGCAGGCACACGGAAACGGGCTCTTTCAACTACAGCCAAGCTGCTGCGAAATCCAATTCGGAGAAAGTCCTCGTGGTGTGGGACAACGCGAGCCTGGCGAAGCGCTACCTTGCGCACTGGGAGAGTCGCTGGGCGCAAAGCTTTGCCGTCGAGAGCAGCTATTGATCGACGGCATGATATTGGGGGCGCTGCCTAGACTAGGCTGCTATGGGGAATGAATCCGGACCGAGCTGTCAAAGGTCCGCGGATGGGCGGCGTGCGTGTTGCCGGCTTGAGACCGATCCGGAGCGGGAGCGTCGCCGACATGTGCATTGCTGGTGCCGAGTGCGCGCGGCGATGGGATGTTCTCTGCCAATGTCGCCAGCGCGCAAGGTGACGCTGTCGCTGCGCACGAGCGTTGGTACCGACCGTTTGAAATCGCGTTCATGGCAGCGTGCTCGGTGGACCTCGCGGCAAGATTCCCGCCAGGAAGGATTCGATGCGCACCATCTGGACACGCCCGTTGGCGACAGCGGTCGAGCTTGATCTTGCGGTAGCGATTGGCCAGCGATAGTCACGAATGGCGCTGGAAGCCCGTCGGCAGCACATGCAGCAGGAATCGGCAGACGAACTCCTGCGCACCCAGGCGCAGGACCTTGCGTCGCCACTCGTGGCGATAGTCTTTCCACGCGAAGGCCACCTGGACGTCGACGAAGCCAGCGGCGACAGCACCCGTACCGGCACACTGTTCGTCACCGTGATCGTCCATACCTTCAACTACAAGCGCGACTACCACGTTGGCGTCGAAGAGGTCGCCCGGACCGGAGCCGCCCGCACCCGCATGGGAAGACACCCGGACGGCAGGCGATCCAGTGCTGGCCGTCCGGGGCCACCCCGCCGCCGGGCACGGCCTGCGTGCATCTGCATGGCAAGGGACGCAAGCAGCGGTCTGTGCCGCTCTGGCGATCAACGGTCAAGGTGATCCGCGCCTGGCTGAAGTCCAACCCGGACCTGACTCCCACGTCGGCGCTGCTGCCCAACCGTGGAGGACAGGCGATGACGGGATCCAACGTGACGCAGCGCCTGGCATTGGCCGTCAAGGCCGCCGCGCTCACGATGCCGAGCCTGGGCGGGAGAACTATCTCACCGCACTGCCTGAGGCACTCGACGGCCATGCACCTTCTGCAGTCGGGCGTGGACATCAGCGTGATCGCCCTGTGGCTCGGACACGAGAGTCCGGCGACAACGCATCAGTACGTAGAGGCCGATCTCGCCATGAAGGAGAAGGCGCTAGCCAGGCTTCAGGATCCCAACCTGGTCCCACGTCGGTTCCGGGCGGACGACGAGCTGTTGAAGTTCCTCAAGACGTTGTGATTACGCGCAGTTCAGAGGCGCGACCGCCGTCTTCGTACGAGGCCGGCAACGTCGCGCTGCTGGACCAACTGTTCATAACTACGCGCTGTGCATAACGCTGCATACCCGCCTTGCTGCAGGCGACACGATCGCGCCAAGCCCCTCCCCTCCTCGTCGACATGCGCAACGGTCGCGCCTTCGAAAACGCGCATGGCCGCGAACCAATAAACGCACTTCCCAAGCCACGGGACCTCCCGCACAGTCGCTGCAACGACAACGGCCGGAGCAAACGTGCAGGTTCCCATTCAATTCGCGACGCAAGCCGCCGACTGGCCGCGCCGCGATCCCGTTCCGGGGCGAGCGGCGCGCCTGCTGAATTGCCTCTACGCCGGCATCGCCGCGATCGCCGCGTCATTGATCGCCGTCGAAATCGTGCTGCTTCTGGCGTCGGTGTTCTGGCGTTATGCGCTGCATCGTCCGTTGGTCTGGTCAGACGAGGTGGCAAGCGTGGTGCTGATCTGGGTCGGCGTGCTTGGCGCAACGCTCGCAGGCCATGGAGGGCAACACATTCGCATGAGCGCGTTGGTCTCCGCGCTGCCTCGGCATGGCGACAAGTTCGCCGCCGTCGCGAGCGTGGCGACACTGGTGACACTGGGTACGCTTATCCCAGTGGCCGTCGAATATTGCTTCGCTGAATGGGGCCAGTCATCGCCCGCACTTGGGATTCCGAACGTGGTACGTCATGCGGCGCTGCCGGTCGGCCTCTCGCTGATGCTGGTCTCCGAACTCGAACTCGTCATACGGCGACGCGCGTGGTCGCACATCGCGGTTGCAGCAGTTGGCGTGGGCATCTTGGTCGCGGGCTTCTACGGTTTCTCCGAACAGATAGAAGCACTGGGTCATTGGTCACTGCTGCTGTTCTTCGTGGTGCTCGGCGCCTTGCTGGTCACCGGCATCCCCATCGCGTTCGCATTTGCTGCGGCGAGCGCCCTGTACGTTCTGTGCGCTGACGGTACGCCCATGAGCATCGTCACCATGCGCTTCGAGGAAGGCATGTCGCACCTGATCCTGCTCGCGATACCGCTGTTCGTCGCGCTTGGCCTCCTGCTCCAGGTGACCGGGCTCGCACAGGCCATGATCGGATTTCTCGCGTCACTGCTTGGGCGCGTGCGCGGGGGGCTCAACTACGTGCTGATCGTGGCGATGTACGTGGTTTCCGGCATCTCGGGTTCCAAGGCCGCGGACATCGCGGCGATCGCGCCGGCACTGTTCCCGGACATGAAGCGCCGCGGCTACGACGAAGGAGACATGGCTGCCCTGCTCTCCGCATCGGCTGCGATGTCCGAGACCATCCCACCGAGCCTCGTGTTGATCACAATCGGTTCGGTGATGGGCATTTCGATCTCGACCTTGTTCAAAGGCGGATTGATGCCGGCGCTGGTGATCGCAGTCGCGCTGTGGTTGTATGTCGCATTGCGTGCGCGCAAGTTGCCCAAGCCTTCGGCCCGGAAGGTTCCCGCGCGCGAGGTCGGCCACCTCTTTGTTGTCGCGCTGCCCGCGTTCGGGCTGCCCTTCGTCATCCGCGGCGCCATCGTCAACGGCGTGGCGACCGCCACCGAGGTGGCGACCCTCGGCATTGTCTACGCACTGCTTGCCGGCTGGCTCATCTACCGGTGCCTGGACCTGAGAAAGCTGTATCCATTGCTGGTCGAGACGGCAACCACTTCCGGCGCGATCCTGCTCATCATGGGCACCGCAACGGCGATGGCCTGGGTCATCAGCCAGTCCGGCGTGTCCAATGAATTGGCCGGGCTGGTGAAGACGCTGCCGGGCGGGCGGGCAATGTTCCTGCTCGTGAGCATCTGCATCTTCATCCTCGTCGGCTCGCTGCTCGAAGGCATTCCGGCCATCGTGCTGTTCGCACCGTTGCTGTATCCAGCCTCGCGCGCCCTCGGCATCGACGACGTGCACTACGCGATGGTTGTGATCCTGGCGATGGGAATCGGCCTTTTCGCACCGCCGATCGGTGTGGGCTTCTACCTCGCGTGCGGCATGGGCAAGGTCGAGACCGCGCTCGCCTCGCGGCACATCTGGCGGTACCTCGCCGTCGTGCTTGCCGGCTTGCTGGTCGTTGCCTTCGTTCCTCAATTGACACTGCTCAAGTACTGAAACGAGACCTACATGTCCCTTCCCGAATTCAACCTTGGCGAGTTGCCGCCGTTGCAGGACCGCCATATCGGCAGCGTCTTCGCCCGCGCGCTGGACAAACACCCCGACAAGCTCGCGGTGCACGACACGCGCGAGGGCCTGACTTACCGTGAGCTGCACGACAGCGCGTTGCTGATTGCAGGCGGCCTGTCACGCCTCAACGTCGGTCGCCAGGAGACCGTGCTGATGATGCTGGACAACCACGTCGACTTCGTGCGGTGCTGGATGGCCACCGCGCTCACGGCGCGCATCGAAGTGCCGATCAATACAGCATATGTGGGTGCCTCGCTGTCTCATGCGATCAACACGTCCGGCGCCAAGGTGATGATCATCGAGGCGCAGTACGTGGAGCGTGTGCTTGCGATCCGCGGCGAGCTGGAGGAACTGCGCACGCTGGTCGTGCGCGGCAACAGCGATACCGTCCATGCACCGCGCCTGAGCGTCATGAATTTCGGTGAACTGCGACGCGGCGTGCCGGATTCGCCGGCCGAGCACAGGGCCTCGGACGCGATCGCGATTCTTTACACCTCCGGGACCTCGGGCCCTTCCAAGGGTTCGATCAACAGCCAGGCGCATGCCTACACCTATGCCCACCCATCCATGTTCGGTGCGGCGAGCGAAGATGACGTGGCGCTGATCGTGCTGCCGCTGTTCCACATGGGCGGCCAATGGGCTGGCGTCTACAACGCGCTGGTGGCGGGTGCCAGCGCGGTGATCGTGCCGCGCTTCAGCGCGAGCGCGTTCTGGGAGACCGCGGCGCATTACAAGGCGACTTACTGCTTCCTGCTTGGCTCGATGGTGCACTTCCTGCTTGGCCAACCGCCGGGGCCGAAGGACCGCCAGCATGGCCTGCGGAAGATGCTGCTGGTTCCAGTGCCGCAGGAACTGCCGCATTTCCAGGAGCGCTTTGGCATCGAACAGGTCGCGGCCGCCTATGGCTCGACCGAGGCCGCGGTCGTGAGCCGTGCACCGGTGGGCTTCGCCGAGGCCGGCAAGGCGGGCTGGGTGCGCAGGGAAGTGCAAGCTGTCGTGGTCGATGCCGAAGGCCTGCCGGTGCCGCAGGGTGAGGTCGGCGAACTCTGGGTCCGGCCGATGGAGCCGTGGACCATGATGAACGGCTACATCGCCATGCCGGAAGCGACCGTGGCGGCCTGGCAGAACTTCTGGTTCCACACTGGCGACGCCGCACGCTTTGCGGAGGATGGGCAGATCGTCTTCGTCGATCGCATCAAGGACGCGATCCGGCGCCGCGGCGAGAACATCTCGAGCTTCGAGGTCGAGCAGGCCATCGGCGAGCACCCGGAAGTCGAGGAATGCGCGGTCGTGGCCGTTCCGAGCGAATACGTCGAGGATGAAGTCAAGGCCTGCGTCGTCATCCGGCCGGGCGCGATGCTCGACCCGTCACAACTCGTGGCCTTCCTCTCGACCCGCCTGCCCCGCTTCTGCCTGCCGCGCTACGTGGAATTCATGCCGGGGCTGCCGAAGACGGCAACCGCGAAGGTGAAGAAGGCAGAGCTGCGCCTCCAGGGCGTCACAGCGAACACCTGGGACGGGCTGCAGGAACAGCGTGACAGGCAATCAACGGAAAAGGCGACCAGCGAATGAAGACAGAACAGCAGATGAACTTCGAGCGCGACGGCGTCGTGCACATCCCCGCCGCGCTCACCGGACACTGGCTGGACGAGGCGCGCAAGTGCTTCGAATGGAGCATCGCGCACCCGGGGCCGCGAAGCTCCAACTACACCAAGGGCGACTCAGGCACCTTCTATGTCGACACCGGCAACCCGGAAGCCTTCGACGGCTACGCGAGTTTTCTCGAACACGCGCCGCTCAAGGACCGAGTACGCGAGGCGATGGGCACGCGCGAGCTGTGGTTCGCCTTCGAGCAGGTGTTCTTCAAGGAGGGCGGCGCCGAGAAAGCCCAGCGCACGGCCTGGCACCAGGACACTTCGTACCTCAGCTTTGACGGGCCGCATCTGGCCGTGCTGTGGATGAGTTTCGATCCGGTGCCGCGAGAGTCGGCGCTGGAATTCGTACGCGGCTCGCACAAGGGACCGCTCTACGAGCAGCGCGGCGTGGGAACGACCGGCCTGCCGCCGGTTCCGCGCATCGAGGACGCACGCGAGCACTTCGACATCCTCGGGTGGGCCATGGCACCGGGCGATGCACTGATGTTCCATCCGTCGATCCTGCACGGCGGTGGCCCGACACGCGCGGGGCAGCGCCGCCGCACGCTGTCGCTGCGATTCTTCGGCGACAAGGCCTTCTACCTGCAGCGCGCGTTCGGCAAGGACACCCCCGAATGCTTCCGCGAACTGCGCCTCGAGAACGGACAGCCGTTTCGCGGCGAGGCCTTTCGCGCGCTTCCCTGAATCGACAACACCATCACAACGGAGACGGACACCATGGACAAGAGAAGCTTCCTGAAGTTCAGCATTGCGGCGGGCACGGCCGGATTCTCGATCGGCTCGATGGCCAAGAGCAACTTCAAGTTCAAGTACGCGCACAACGCCCCGACGGACCATCCGCTGCACATCCATGCCGCCAAGGCCTGCGAGAAGATCGCGCAGCGCACCAACGGCGCGGTGCAGATCGACGTGTTCCCGAACAACCAGCTCGGCGGCGACACGGAGATGCTCGGGCAACTGCGCGCCGGTGCAATCCAGTTTCAGACGCTGTCGACGCTCATCCTTTCGAACGTCGTGCCATCTTCCGCGATCAGTGGCGTTGGCTTTGCCTTCAAGAACCACGACGAAGTATGGGCCGCGATGGACGGCAAGCTCGGAGGCCTGATTCGCGCCGACATCGAGAAGGCCGGGCTGGTGCCGATGGAAAAGATGTACGACAACGGCTTCCGGCAGATCACCAACAACGTCAAGCCGATCGTGAACGCGCGCGACCTCGAAGGCCTGAAGATTCGCGTGCCGGTGAGCCCGATGTGGCTGTCGCTGTTCAAGTCACTCGGCGCGGCTCCGACCTCGATCAACTGGTCGGACACCTACGTGGCGCTGCAGACCAAGGTGGTCGACGGGCAGGAGAACCCGCTCGGATTCATCAACCTGGCCAAGCTCTACGAGGTACAGCAGTTCTGCTCCAAGTCCAATCACATGTGGGACGGCATGTGGTTTCTCGCGAATGGCAAGGCGTGGGCCTCGATGCCAGAGGACCTGCGCAAGGTCTGCGCCGATGCCTTCAACGAGGAAGCCATCGCGCAGCGCAAGACCAACGAGAACCTGAACAACAACACAGAGCAGACCCTGCGCGGCAAGGGCCTGAAGTTCAATGACGTGGACGTGGCCAGCTTCAAGGCGCAACTGCGCACGAGTGGCTTCTACAACGACTGGAAGGGCAAGTTCCCGAAGGAGATCTGGACCGCGTTCGAGAACGCGACCGGCGCCACCTCATGAACTGGCCGATGCGAGTTCCGGCCAGTGCTCGGCCTCGAGCTTGATCCATTCGATGAGCTTGCGCGTCGCCAGGTTGGGCGCGTTTTCCGCAGGCCAGCCTGCGACCCAGGTCGTGCTCAGCGCTTCGACTGGCGCAGCGCTGACCTTGCCTGCGAGCAGCGCAGCAGCCGCCGCCGAATAAGGGACCACCAGCGAGATCATTCCGGATTGCACGAGGTCGAGTCCGAGGTGCAGCGCCTGGATGTCCATGACCACGTTGAGGACCAGGCCGCGCAGGGCGCACTCGCGGTCGAGTCCGAGCGACTTTCGATTCGAGCGCGCCACCACCAACGGCTGCCGCACGACCCACTCGAGGTCGACCGGCCGGTTCATTCGCAGGCCTGCGTCGACGTGGCTCACGGCTACCACCGGCTCGGTGCGCAGGTTGTGCATGACGATGGGCAGGCCGGACGCATCGTCCCCAATGAAGATCGCGCAGTCGAGCGTGCCATCGCTCAGCATCTTGGCCAGGTTGTACGACAGGCCTTCCATCACCTCGAGGTGGACACGCGCGTACGCATTCCGATAACGCGTGATGAGTGACACGCCCATGGCCTCGCGCACCGAGGGTGGCATGCCCATTCGCAACGTGCCGGAGGGCTCGCGATCGAGCTCGTTGACCTCGCGCTTGAGGTGGCCGATCTGGGTCAGCAAGGACCTCGCGCGTTCCCGCAGCAGTTCGCCGGCCTCGGTCAGCACCACGCCACGCGTGTTTCGCTCGAACAGCGCGACGTCGAATTCGCGCTCGAGCAGCTGGATCTGGCGCGTCAGCGCCGACTGGGAGATGTACTGGTACCGCGAGGCGAGCGACAGGCTGCCGGCGTCCGCGGCCGCGACGAAATGTTCGAGTCGTCGTATGTCCATGACGGTTGCGGCCGCTACGCGAAGCGCGGCGCTCGCTTCTCGAGGAAGGCGGACACGCCTTCCTGGAAATCGGACGTGCCGGCACAGGCAACGAAGGATGCGGCCTCCGCGTCGAGCTGCTGATCGAGGGTGCGTTCCAGCGATTCGCGCACCAGGCGCTTGAGCCGCCCCAGCGCCTCGCGCGGGCCCTGGGCAAGACGCAGTGCCATGGCCTCGGTCTCGGACTGCAGCGACGCGGCGGGAACGACCCGGTTCACGAGGCCAAGGCGCAAGGCCTCGTGCGCTTCCACCGGCTCGCACAGCAGCGCGATCTCCAGGGCGTGGCGCAGTCCCACCAAGCGCGGGAGCGCCCAGGAGGTGGCGCAATCGGAGCTGGCGCCGATCTTCGGATAAGCCAGGTTGAAGCGCGTGCCTTCCGCGGCAATGCCCAAGTCGCAGGCCAGTGCCAGTCCCAGCCCGCCGCCGGCCACCGCGCCATGCAGGCTTGCGATGACCGGCGCAGCCAGGCGCGCAAGAATGCGGATGCCACCGTGCATTCCTTCGATCAACGACTGCGCGGTAGCCTGCGGGTCGTCGCGCATCGCGCCGAGATCTCCGCCGGCCATGAAGGCGCGACCTTCGCCGCTGACGACGACGACGCGCACCTGCGGGTCTTCTGCAATCCGTTGGCAGGCCATCCTGAACCCTTGCGCCACGGCCACATCGATCGCGTTCAGCGAGCGGGGGCGGTTGAAGCGGATGTGCGCCACGCCTTCGGGGCTGCGCCAATCAAGCACCGGCTCGTCAGCGCTCGCTCGCTCTGGGTAGCTCATGCCGCGGCCTCCACCACCTCGTGCTCCATGGGGGGCACCTGGTAGCGCGTGGCGGCACCCGGTTCCTTCTTGACCCGCGACAGTTCATGGCGAGCCAGCGTGCGCAGGTGGACTTCGTCAGGCCCGTCAAAGAACCGGAACGCACGGCCCCAGCTCCAGAGAAAGGCCAGTGGCGTGTCGGGCGTCAGCCCCATCGCGCCGAACACCTGGATTGCCCGATCCAGCACGCGGGTCTGCAGCTGCGCCGCGACCAGCTTGATCGCCGACACGTCGATCTGCGCGGCCTTGTTCCCCTGCTCATCCATGACCCAGGCAGCACGCAGCACGAAGAGTCGCGCCTGGTCGATCTCGACGCGCGAGTAGCCGATCCAGTCCTGCACGTTCGCGAAATCGGACAAGCGCTTGCCGAAAGCCTGCCGCTGCAAGGCGCGGTCGCACATGAGGTCCAGCGCCAGTTCGCACTGTCCGATGGTGCGCATGCAGTGGTGAACCCGACCCGGCCCGAGGCGCGCCTGCGCCAGCGCGAAGCCCGCGTTCTCCTCCCCGAGGAGGTTGGACACCGGAACCCGCACGTCGCGGTACTCGATCTCGCAATGGCCTTCGGGCGTGTGGTGGTTCATGATCGCCACATTGCGCACGATGCGTACACCCGGGGTGTCCAGCGGCACGATGACCATCGAGTGCCGCGCATGTCGCGGCGCTTCGGGGCTCTGGTCACTCACGCCCATCACGATCGAGACGCGGCACAGCGGATGCAACGCGCCGGTGATGAACCACTTGCGGCCGTTGATGACGTAGTCGTCGCCCTCGCGATGGATCGTGGTGCGGATGTTGGTGGCATCCGACGAGGCCACGTCGGGCTCGGTCATCGAGAAGCAGGAGCGGATCACGCCATCGAGCAACGGCACCAGCCAGCGACTGGCCTGCGCCGGGGTCGCGAACAAGTGCAGCAGTTCCATGTTGCCGGTGTCGGGCGCATTGCAGTTGAAGACCTCCGAGGCCCATGGGATACGACCCATGATTTCGGCAAGAGGGGCGTATTCGATGTTCGACAACCGCGTACCCGGCTCGCCCGAACGCAAGCCTGGCAGGAACAGGTTCCAGAGTCCCTCGGCACGGGCCGCTCGCTTGAGCGGTTCGACGATCTCGCTCGGAAAGCGCCCCTTCGCCGCGATGCGCTCCCACGCGGCGTTCTGCGGAAGCACCCGGTCATGCATGAAATTGCGCAAGCGGCGTTGCAGCGCGAGGTTGGCTTCGGTGTAGGCGAATTCCATGAGGGACGTGTTCCTTGGTGTTGTTCGTTCAGGTGGTGTGCATCGGCTCGTCGATGGCCTCGAGGCCGCGCCTCGCCATCGCGGCGGCGAGCGAACCGACATGCGCTGCGTTGCCGGCCACGGCGGTACCTGCCCGCGAGCGCGCGGCAATGCCCTCGAAGATGACGGCCCAGCGCATGAAGGCAAAGGCCCAGTGGAAAGGCTGCACCTTGGAGCGCCGTCCTGCCGCGCGGTAGTAACGATCCAGGTACTCGACCTCCGACGGGATGCCGAGCGCTGCCAGGTCGAGGCCGCGGATCCCGTCGTACTCCGTCGGCAGCGTGCGCCAGGCCACAGTGTTGAATGCCACATCGGCCAGCGGATGTCCGAGCGTGGACAGTTCCCAGTCGAGCACGCCGATCACGCGCGGCTCCGAGGGGTGGTACATCAGGTTGCCGATCTTGAAGTCGCCGTGCACCAGGGTGGTTTCATCATCCTCCGGCAGGTTTTGGCCGAGCCAGCGCAGCAGCGTATCGAGGTCAGCGTTCTCGCCGGTGCGCGACAGGGCCCATTGCCCTGCCCAGCGGCGCAACTGCCGTTCGAAGAAGGCGCCGCGCTTGCCGAAGCCTTCGAGGCCGAACCCGGCCCAGTCGAGCCTATGCAGCGTGGCCATCGTGTCGGCCATGGCGAGGTAGAGCGCACGGCGCTCCGCGGGCGCAACACCCGGCAGCGCATGCGTCGGAAAGATGCGGCCCTCGATGCGATCCATGACGTAGAAAGGCGTGCCGACGACGTCGACCGATTCGCAATACAGCACCATCGACGGTACAGGCAGCGCGCTGTCGGCGAGCGCGCGCATCACGCGATACTCGCGGTCCACCGCATGTGCCGACGGCAGCACGACGCCGGCCGGCTTCTTGCGCAGCACCATGCGGCGGTTGTCGTAGCTCAGGAAGAAAGTCGGATTGGACTGGCCGCCGCCGATGCGTTCCAGTTGCATCGGCCCGCGCAGGCCCGGGACCTCGCGCTGCAGGAAGGCGTCGAGCCTCTCGGGATCGAAGCCGGCCGTCCCCGCCGCACGCTCAGGCGGGTTCTGCATGTCGGGCCCGCTCACGCAGCGCATCGGGCGAGCCCGCGCGCACTGGCGTGAAATCGGTGTGCGCGATGTACTCGGGCCGCTGCTGCTGGCCGCGCAGATGGTTCGACACCGCAGAGAGCGTCAGGTAGACGATGCGGCGCGGATACGGTGTCATGTTGGGAGGCGAACCGTGCGCCATGTTCGCGTGGAACATGAGCAGGCTGCCCGGGCGGCCGGTGGGCGCGATTATCCCGCCCTGCTCCGCCATCTCCGAGACGACGTCGGGCTTCAGATACCAACCGGGATGCGAGGTCGTGATGTCGTCGTAGGCGTCCGGCAGCGCGCCGTGCCGATGGCTCTTCGGAATCAGCATCAGAGCGCCGTTGATCGGCTTCACCTCATCGAGGAACAGTGCGATGTTCATCGCGCGCGGCGCGGGCATCCCGTCGAAGCGCTGCCATGACGGGAAGTCCTGGTGCCACTGCCAGGTCTCGCCGGCAAAGGCGGCCATCGCATTGATCTTGAACTGGTGCATGTACACCGGCTCGCCGAAGATCTGCTCCAGCGGCTCGACAAGCCGGGGATCGTGCGCCAGCACATCGAAGACTTCGTTGTAGCGGTGCACCGCGAAGGCAGTGCGCGGCACGCCTGACCTCTCGCGACGGATTTCCTCGCGCGGCTCGGCGAGCACGCGGGCGGCCTGCGCCTGCAGCACCGCCATCTCCTCGGCATCGAAGCAGTCGGGAAAGAACAGGTAGCCCTGCTCGTCGAAGAAGCGAAGTTGCTCGTCGCTGAGTTTCATTGCGACATCTCCTGTTCAGGCCAAACCGCCGGCATACTTTTCAAGGACACCCCAGGCCTCGGGCCCGAACTTCTCGCGCCACTCCTTGTAGAAGCCCGCCTTCTGCAGCGCGACGCGAAACGGTTCGCGGTCCGGCCGGTTGAAGGTCATGCCCTTGGCCTTGAGGTTGGTCTCGACGGTCACGTTGAACTTGGCCAGGTCGTCCCGCGCGAGCAGCGTCGCGGCATTGATGTTCTTCGAGACGATCGCCTGCATGTCGGGCGGAAGGCTCGCCCACACCTTGGCATTGGCGCAGTTGTAGTAGCCCTCCCATGTGTGGGAAGTGAGCGAACAGAAGCTCTGGACCTCGTAGAGCTTGGCGATCTCGAGGAGCTGAAGCGGATTGGTCTGCGCGTCCACCACCCGCGTCTGCAGCGCAACGTACAGCTCGGGGAAGGGGATGGCCACCGGCGATGCGCCGAGCGAGCGAAACAGGGACACGTACAGGGGCACCACCGAGGCGCGCACCTTCAGGCCCTTCATGTCGTCGGGCGTGTTGATCGGCTTGGTGCGCGTGGTCATCTGCATGAAGCCATGGTCGCTCGCCTTCTCGAAGGCATGCAGGCCGACCTTGGTGTAGATGGTGCGCAGGTAGGCACCGAAGTCACCGTCCATCGCAGCCCAGACGTCGTCGTAGGTCTTGAAGGCAAAAGGCACGCTGTGCAGTGCACCCCGCGGGTCCATGCTCGACAGATGCCCCTGCGGCAGGTACATGAAATGCATGGCGCCGGAGCGCACCTGCGAAACCATGTCGATGTCGCTGCCAAGAGCGCCGCCGGGAAAGGACTGGATGTCTACGCGGCCGCCGCTCTCTTCGCGGATCTTCTTGAACGCTTCCTCGTTGCGCACGGTCGACGGATGGTTGGGCGCCATCGAGCTGCCGAACTTGTAGTTGAACTCGGCGGCACGGGCAAAGCGCGGAAGGCTCAGGGTCGAAATTGCCGCGCCTGCCGCGAGCGAGCCGGTGATCATCTTCCTGCGCGTGATAGTGGTGGCCATGGTGCTTGTCTCCGTTGTATTCGATTCGAATGGAACGCGCGCCGCGTTCAGGCGCGCTGCAGGACCGTGATGGCGCAGATCGCGTCGTCGAAACCCATCGTGCCGCCGGCGTTCTCAGCCAAGCCGATGTCGGCGTCCTTCACCTGTCGCGGCCCGGCCTCACCGCGCAACTGAGCGGTGATCTCGTGGATCATCGAGAGCCCCGTGGCGCCGACCGGGTGGCCCTTCGAGATCAGACCACCCGAGGTGTTGATCGGCGTGCGGCCGCCGATTGCGGAGCCACCAGATTCCGCGAAGCGCCCACCCTCGCCGAAATCGCAGAAGCCGAGCATCTCGGGTTGGTAGATCTCTCCGTAGGTCGTGGCGTCGTGCACTTCCGCCAGGTCGATGTCGCCGGGTGCGATGTCGGCGAAGGCATAGGCATGACGCGCCGCGACATGGCTGACGCCGGGCTCGTCGATGTCGCGGTACTTGCCGTTCGCAAGCGATGATGCACGCACCTTCACCGCCCGCTCCCGCACTGCGGCAGGCAGCGTGTCGAAGACGCGCTTCGAGCACAGGATCGCTGCAGCCGCGCCGTCGCCGATCGGCGCGCACATCGAGCGTGTGAGTGGAAAGCTGATCTCGCGGTCCGTCATGGCCTTGTCGACGCTGACCTCGAACTGGTACTGGGCCAGCGGGTTGAGGCTTCCGTTGTGGTGCGTCTTGGAAGCCGCGATCGCGAACTGGCGCTGCGTGGTGCCGTACTTGGCCATGTGGTAGGCCGCCTGCATCGCATAGGTGTCCATGTTCAGGGTGCCACCCGCGCCGTTGAGCACGAACGGGCGGTCTATCTTCTCGCCGGCCCTGCGGAAGTATTCGTGCCAGACTTCCGGGTTCATCTGGTCGAGACCACCGGTGAACAACTCGTACTGCCGCTTCGGATCGTCCGGTATGAAGGTCTTCTCGACGCCGACTGCCAGCGAGACGTCCGCAGTGCCGGAGAGCACGTCCTTCCACGCACCGTGGAATGCGAGCGAGCCGGTGGCACAGGCCCCCTCGACGTTGACCATCGGCACATACTCCGGGAACAGGCCCTCGGCCACGAGTTCGGAGAAGCACACCTGCCCGCGGATGTTCGGCTGCTTGAACATCTCCATCTTCACGTTGCCGAACCACGAGCTGTCGATGCGCTCGCCATCGTCGAGCCCCGCGTCCGACAGCAGCTGGGTGTAGACCTCGCGAGTCAGGTCCTTGAAGCTCTTGTTCGGGAATTTTCCGAAGGCCGTGCAGGCCGTGCCAATCACGTAGACGTCATCCATGAGTTTGTTCCTTGGGTTGCAGATGATTGAAATGAGTGGAATCAGATGGCCCGGTCATTGCCGTCCCAGAAGCGCTTGCGGATGGCCTTCTTGTCGACCTTGCCGACAGAGGTGCGCGGCAATTCGGCCCAGATCTGGACCGACTTGGGCGCCTTGATGCTGCCGAGCTGCGTCTTGCACCAGGCCATGACTTCAGCGGCATCGAGGGTGCTGCCAGCCTTCAGTTCGATCACACCGGTAACCGCTTCGCCCCACTTCTCGTCGGGCGCGCCGACCACGGCGCACTCCTGGATCGCCGTGTGCGACAGCAGCACACTCTCCACCTCGCGCGGATAGACGTTGTAGCCGCCGGTGATGATCATTTCTTTCTTCCGGTCGACGATGAAGACGAAGCCGTCCGAATCGACATAGCCAACGTCGCCGGTGTGGTGCCACCCGTGCGTCGAGACCCCCGCGGTGGCGGCCGCGTTCTTGTAGTAGCCCGCCATCACGAGCGGGCCATTGACCACGAGTTCGCCCTTCTCCCCCGCACCGAGCAGGTGGCCGTCGTCATCCATGGCTGCCACGGGCGTGAGCAGCATGGGCTGGCCACAGCTCAGCAGCCGGCGTGCGCGTCCCGAATCGGCCAAGTCCGAGTGGTCCTCGCGCGAGAGGCAGGTGCAGAAGCTCGGTGCCTCGGTCTGGCCCCAGAACTGGATCATCACCGGGCCGAAGATCTCCAGGCACTGCCGCAGCTTGGTCACCGACATCGGCGCCGAGGTGTAGATGAAATATTCGAGCGACGAATAGTCGCGTCCCCGCACGCTCGCGTGCTCGAGCAACATGTAGATCGCCGTCGGCGGCAGATAGAGGTGAGTGACCTTCTCGCGCTCGATCGCGTCCAGGATCGCGCCGGCATCGAAGCCCGGCAGGATCACGGCGCGCCCGCCGAGCGCCATCAGCATGAAGGAGAAGGTGCCTGCCGCGTGCGTGATCGGCGACACGGCCAGGAACACCGGCGGCCTCCGCACGGGCGTGTGCGCATGAAAGTTGGCGGCCGCAATGTCCCAGTTGAGGCTGGTGAGCATCACCCCCTTCGGCAGCCCTGTGGTGCCGCCGGTGGAATAGAGGCTGACCACGTCGTTGGGCTCCCATGAGAACGGTTGCGGGCGTGGCGCGATGTCGCCGATCCAGTTTTCCAGCGCCTGCGCGCCCGCGACTGCTGCGTCGATGCAGATGCAGCGCATGAGCTTCGGGGAATGCGCCCGCAACACGTCGACTTCGCTGGCCAGTGAGGAATGGAAGAACAGCGTCGACACGTCGCAGTTGTCGAGGATGGCAATGTTCTCGCTTGCATGGTTCTTGGGATTGAGCGGTACATAGACCGCACCAGCCCACTGGATGCCGAGCAGGCACTCGACGGCCGCTGACGCATTCGGCGAATACACCGCGCACTTCTCGCCCGTGGGCTGGTCGCTGGCGTTCAGGCGACCCGCGATGCGCGTGACCATCGCATGTACCTCGTCGTAGCGCCGCGCGCCAGTCGCATCCTGCAGGCAGATGCGCGCGGGAAAGAGCGTTGCGCCGCGCGCAAAGAGTTGTGTGATGGCCATTGGAAGTTCGGTTGGAGAGGAACGGCGGGATCAGAGGAAGCCGATGGACAGCCACGGAAATGCGGCGACCACGACCACGCCGACGAGCAATGCGGCCAGATAGGGCCAGATGTAGCGCGCCGCCTCGTTCGGATCGATCTTGCCGATAGCGCAGGCGCCGAAGAAGCCGACGCCGAATGGCGGCGCGAACAGGCCCAGTCCCATCGCGAGGATGACCACCATCGCATAGTGAACGTCGTGGATGCCCAGTGCACGCGCGGCAGGAAACAGCAGAGGCCCGAACAGCACAATCGCCGGGATGCCCTCGAGCACCGAGCCCAGCACGATGAACACCAGGATGCTGATCGCCATGAAGCCTGCGGCGCCACCCGGCATGCTGGCCATGGCCGCCACCAACTGGCGCGAAAAGCCGGACTGGCTCAACGCCCAGCCCATGGCTGTCGCCGTGCCCATGATGAGCAGGATCGCGCCCGACAGCGTGGCCGTCTCGATGAGGATCGGATAGACACGCTTCGCATCGAACTGCCGATAGACGAACAGGCCGATCAGCACACCGTAGACGATGCCGACGGTGGCGACCTCGGTGGCCGTGGCGACGCCCTCCACGACAGCTACGCGAATCACGATCGGCAGGGACAACGCCGGAACCGCGACCAGGAACAGCTTCGCGATGACCTTCTTGCTCGCCTTCTGCGAGACGGCCGGCGCATTGCGGCGCGCCTTGAAGCCGACCACGATGGCCAGCACGATCGCCAGCACCAGCGCAGGCACCGCGCCGCCGGTGAACAGCGCGGAGATCGACACGCCCACCACAGAGCCGATCGTGATGAGGACCAGGCTCGGCGGAATCGTCTCCGACATTGCGGCGGAAGCGGTCAGCAACGCGCCCATCTCGCCGCTGTTGTAGCCGCGCTTCTGCATCTCGGGGAACAAGGCCGGGGCAATGGCCGCGATGTCGGCCGCCTTCGAGCCAGAGATGCCCGACACCACGTAGATGCCGGCCAGCAGCACGTACGACAGCCCGCCCTTCACGTGACCCAGGAGCGAGGCGAGGAACTCGATCATGGCCTTCGCGATGCCGGTGATCTGCAACAGCAGCCCCAGCACCACGAAAAGGGGTACCGCCAGCAGGATGATGTGGGACATGCCCTCGTCCATGCGGCTGATCACGATCGTGAGCGGTGCGTCGTTCGCGAACACGAGATAGGCCACCGTGCAGATGCCGAATGCGAATGCGATCGGCGTCCCGGCCGCAATGCACAGGCCGACCAGCAGCACGAAGAAGATCACCAGGTTGTAGTTGCCCATGGCGCGCAGCGCCGGACCCGCGATCCACAAGGCAGTGCCCAGCACGATCACGACCGCTGCGGAAATGGCGAAGTCTCGCGTCGCGATGCGCGGAGCGAGGTCGAGCAGCGTGAGCAGCAGCATCAGCCCGAGGCCCACCAGCAGGGAAGAGACCCGCCAGGTGTTCTGGATGCCGAGCGCCGCTGTCGTGAGGATCGATTCGGATTCCACGTGCTCCCAGACAGGCTGCATCAGCACGATGAGGAAAACAGCCGTCAGCACGGTCGACAGCGTGCCCAGCAGGGGCGCCCAGCGCGGGAACCGCGAGGTGATTGCGGTCAGCCGCATGTGCGAGCCCTTGTGCAGGGCCAGCACCGCACCGAACATGGTGAGCCAGATGAACAGGATCGACGCGAGTTCGTCCGACCAGACCAACGGGTAGTGCAGCACGTAGCGGCAGATCACGCCTGCGAACAGCAGGCCGATCTCGACGAGCAGCAGTGCGGCGCAGATCGCCTCCACGCCCTTGACCAGCCAGGCGGTCAGATTGACGCCCACCCGGGACGCACTCGGGCGAGGCAAGGCTTGCTCCAGGTTCATGTCGAGGCCTCCGCTTTCTCACGCGTCGAGGCCCAGGCCGCCATCCTCCACTTGCCCTCTTGCCTTACCCAGGTGCTTGTAAACAGCGCGCGGGTGCCATAGGGTTGGCCGTCGACCTCCGCCTCGACCCCCAGCCGCCCCTGCATCACGGCGCAAGTGCCCCAGGCATGGAAATGGTCCAACTCGCGCTTCAGGCCCAGGTACTTCACGCGGCCCGTGCGCAACGCATCGAGGTACTGCGCCTTGGATTCCGTCACGCCCGTCGAATGCGTGTAAGTGAGCGCATCGTCCAGCAGCGTTTCGAGCGCGGTGAAGTCGCGCTCGAGCATGGCTGCGCAGCGCGCATCGTTGTGCGACTGCACGATGACACGGATCAGCGACTCATTTGTGTCGGCTGCGGCTTGCATGGCGGCGCGGCAACGGCTCAGGCCGCGGCCGCCTCCTCGACGTAGGTGAGCAGCGCGTTGTCGGCCACGGCGCGCAGCGGCGTGAAGTCGGTGTGCGCCACGTACTCGGGTCGCGTCGGTCGCTTGATGTGGTTGTCGACGCGATTGCTCGTGAGGTAGATGGTGCTGCGCGACCATGGAGACTGGTTGGGCGAGGACGCATGGGGCATGTACGGATGAAACAGCACGGCAGTACCTGCCTTGCCCTTGGGCGCCACCATGCCGTTGGCGCGCGCGATCCGCTCGAGTTCGCGGCCCTGGATGGTGTGGGCTCCGTCCTGGTCGATCCCCTCCATCGGCAGCACGTCGGCTCGGATCAATCCTTCCTTGTGCGCACCCGGGATGAAGATGACCGGTCCGTTGAACTCGTTGACCTCGTCGAGGAACACCGAAATGTTCAGCGCGCGCGGCTCGGGCATGCCGTCGAACTTGCTCCAGTTGGCAAAGTCCTGGTGCCATGGAAAATCGAGCTTGCCGAAGGGTTGCTTGTTGATGAGCTTGTACTGGTGGCAATAGACGTCGCCACCAAGCAACTCGCGCGTGGGCTCAACCAGCCGGGGATGGCGCAGGAAAAGGTCGAACACCGGGTGATAGTGCTGTACACCGAATGCCAGGCGGAACTCTCCGTCCTTGCCGCGCCAGACTTCAGGACGGTCCATGGCATAGATGTCGGAGGCGGCGCGGCGCACCACGGCGATCTCGGCGGGGGTGAACAACTCGGGCAGCAGCAGGTATCCGTCGCGTTCGTAGCTTGCGATCTGTTCGGGGGTAAGCATGGGTAGGTCTCCTTGGATTCAATGATTCGTGCGATCAGGCCAGTGCGCCGGTGTACTTCTCGAGGATGTTCCAGACCTCGGGTCCGAACTTCTGCTGCCATTCCTTGTAGAAGCCGGCCTTGCTCAGCGCTTCGCGGAAGGGGGTCGGCTCCACGTTGTTGAACTTCATGCCCTTGGTCTGCAATTGCGCCTGCAAGGTGCCCGACAGATCGGCCATGTCCCTGCGCTGGCGCAGCGTCGCCTCGCGGAAGCGCTGCTGCACGATGCCCTGCAGGTCGGCCGGAAGCCGCTTCCATGTCGCATCGTTGACCGACGTGACGTAGCCTTCCCAGATGTGGTTGGTGACAGACACGTACTGCTGCACCTCGTAGAAGCGGGCGCTGTCGATGAGGGCGAGCGAATTCTCCTGACCATCGACCACGCGCGTCTGCAGAGACGTGTACAGCTCGCTGAAATTGATTGCCGTGGGCGCCGCACCAAGCGCCTTGAAGAGCGACACGTACATCGGCACCAGCGCCACGCGGATCTTGAAGCCCTGCAGATCCTCTGGCGAAGTGATCGCCTTCGTGCGCGTCGTCATCTGGCGGAAGCCGTGGTCCCACATGCTGTCGAACACGTGGATTCCGAAGCGGCTGACGACGCGGCGCGAGTACGCGCCGAGTTCTCCGTCCATCGCGGCCCACACCGCGGCGTAGTCCTTGAAAGCGTAAGGAATGGACAGGTTCGCCTTGGGGTCGAAGGTGGTCAGGCTCGCGGTCGCGACGTTGAGCATCTGCAATGCCCCGGAACGTACCTGCGAGATCATGTCCGTGATGCTGCCCAGCGCACCGGCAGGGAACATCTCGATGTCGACGTGGCCGCCGGTGTCCTTCCTGACGGCATCGCAGGCCTCTTTCGCGCGGATGACTTGCGGATGGGTGACGGGCAGTTCGCTGCCGTACTTGTAGTTGAACTCCGCCGCGTGCGCGAAGCGCGGCAGGGTGATCAGCGGCAGCGTGGCGGCGCCGGCGGCGCCCAGCACAAGGCGGCGGCGCCCGAGCCGCGATGCGGGATGAATCATTTGCAACTCCTCGCGGTCAGGCCGCTACGGTCTCGGGCTCGAGCTGGGTGAAATCGCGGTGTGCCACGTAGTCGGGCCGCGTTGGCCGGCGCATGGCATTGGTCACCCGGTTCGCCGTGAAGTAGAGGATGTGCCGCGTCCACGGGCTGATGTTGGGCGTGGAAGCGTGCGCGGTGAGGCCGTGGAAGATCGCGACCGTCCCGCGCGGGCCCTTCGGCGCCACGATCCCGTGTGCGTTGACCAGTTCCTCGATCACGCCGCGGTTCAGGCGCGCGAGCGTGGTCGTGTTCACGAGTCCGGCCGGTGTCTCGGCCAGCGAACGGATGCGGCCGTGGTGGAGGGACCCCGGGATGAAAGCGACCGGTCCGTTGAACTCGGTCACCTCATCCAGGTAGATCGAGATGTTGAGAGCCTTCGGCTCAGGCATGCCATCGAGGTCCTGCCAGTTCCCGAAGTCCTGGTGCCAGGGAAAGTCCAGTGTGCCCATCGGTTCCTTGCAAACGATCTTGTACTGGTGACAGTAGATGTCGCCGCCCAACAATTGCTTCGCGGTCTCGATCAGCAGGGGGTGGTGCATGAAGCGGTCGAAGGCGTCGCTGTACCGGTGCAGCGCGAGCGCGGCGCAGGTTTCGCCGGCAGCGGACTTGGCAATCTCGGGGCGGTCCATCGCGACGATTCGAGGCACGTCCGCCATGAGCGCGCCAATTTCCTCGAGCGAGAAAAAGGATGGCAGCACGAGCAGCCCGTCGCGCTCGTATTGTTCGACCTGTTGCGGGGTCAGCATGTCTTGTCTCCGACGTTATAGGTGTCAGGAGAGTGTCGTCAGCCTGCGCCTGCGGAGGAAGTTCAATTTTCGCGCCGCACCTATCGAATAATTGGATAGCACTGGGCATACTCTCCACCATGGACCTTCGCCAACTCGGCTACTTCGTCTCCATTGCAGAGCACGGCGGCTTTGCGGCGGCCGCACGAGCGCGGTACATCTCGCAGTCGGCACTGAGCCGGCAGGTGCAGTTGCTGGAGGAAGAGATCGGCACGCGACTGCTCGACCGCAGTTCGCGCGGCATCGTGCTCACGCCCGCAGGCCAGATCCTGCTCGAGCGCGCCGGACGCTTGTTCAAAGACGTCACGCAACTCAAGGAAGACGTGCTGGGCGAGGCCGAGACGCCGTCGGGGCAAATCGTGCTTGGACTCACCCCGTCGATGCGCCAGCTCTTCGCCGGCAATCTCGTCGAAGGCTTCCTGCGGCGCTTTCCGGCGGTCCATTTGGGTGTCATCGAAGGGCTCTCGCACGCAATGGCCGAATCACTGGCACGCGGACTTTGCGACGTGGCAGTCTTCATCCGCGACGATGCCAAGGGACGAGCGCTGTCGACGCGCAAACTCATCGACGAACCGCTCGTGATTGCCGCGCAGTCACGCGCAGGACTTCGGATGGACACCCCGGTCGACGTGAACGAAGTCGCGAAGCATCCGCTGATCGTTTCGCGTTCCAACCGGGTGACCACGGGGCTCGAAAAGGAAGCACTGCGCCTGGGCTGCCCGCTCAACATCATCATCGACGTGCAGCCGCTGCACCTGAGCATCGACTTGGTCTGCCGCGGCGTGGCTTACATGGTGGTCCCGTTTTCGGCCGCGGTGACGGAGTACGAGGCCGGCTTTCTGTCGATGGCGCCGATCAAGGGCTTCGACACAGGCTGGGTGGTCGCCTGGCCCAGTGACCGCAAGGTATCGGCTGCAAGCCTGCGGCTGGTCGAAGCTGTGCAAATCGAGGTGGCTGCATTGCACCTTGACGAAAGCCTGCGTCGCGCCACTCATAGCTGAGAGGACAATTCGTTCGTTCGTTCGTTCGTTCGCTCGCACAAGCGGTGCTATGGCAATCGCTTTGAAGAATTGGTTGGTAGTTCGGGCGCTTTTCCAGCAACTTAAATGGCGCCCAGGTGCTTGCAATGACGGCATAAGACTGGTTGGGGCCGGTCGCGTTTTGCGCTGGAATGACAGCAGCTACCGAAAGCTGTCCTGCGTCAACTCTGGGGACAAGCGTCAGCTCTAAGCCGGAACCCGACTTCGCTCATGGTTGGCGACGGGTTGCGATAGCCAACGACTGCGCTTGAATGGCGCGAACTGGTGTTCTGGGCGGATCGGCAGCGGGGCCTCATCACCCGCGTACACCGAAAAAACGCCGAAGCGCGCGGTCTACCATCCTCGCCATGAGCTCCCAATACGAATGCCTGCGTCCCGACCACCTGTACCGGGATATTTTTGACGTCGACGCGCCCAGCGACACCGCGGTGGGTCGCCAGGTTTGGCCCTGCCGCCCAGGCGTTTTCATCCGCAACCAACCGGCACCGCCTTCAGTCGAAGGCGCCGAACACCCGTACCCGGGCGCGATCGAACGCGAGCTCGTCATGGGCCAGTTCGGCTTGGTCCCGCCCTGGGTGAAATCCGCTTCTGACGCAAAACTGCGTTCGACCAAGCTGGTCAACGCGCGCTCGGAGACCGCGACTACGTCCAACAACTTTCGCGGCGCCTGGCTGGGTGCGAAGCGTTGCATCGTGCCGATGATGGCGTTTCACGAAGACGACTTGCGCAGCGGCAAAGCGGTGTCCACGCGTGTTGCGCGGGTGGACGGCAAACCCATGGGCGTGGCCGGTCTGTGGGAGTCCTGGACCGGTGCGCAAGGCGGGGTGATCGTCAGTTTCTGCCTGCTCACAGTGAACGCCAACAGCCACGCGCTGATGCACCGTTACGGGCAACCGGGCAGCGAAAAGCGCATGGTGGCGATTTTGAACGAAGGTTCGTATGGCGCTTGGCTGAACGCGGCCCAGCCGGAGAAAGCGCGCGAATTCATGCGGGCGTATCCGGCCGAGGGGCTCACCGCCAACCCCATCGAAAAGAAGCGCTCGGCCGCTTGATCAGCACAGCGTGACCGGTGCCGTCTCGATGCCATGCCCGATGCTCTGCGGTGCACCTTTCCATGACGTGGCCAGCACGCGGCGCTCGGCTTCGTTGATGGCGAAGAGGCGTGTAGAGCGCTTCCCGTTACGTGGGTTCGCAACCACCTAGTACAACATCCCGTAAATAGCTTTACGTTTTAGGCTCGAAGTAGGGGCCGAGCAGAGAGACAACCAAGTCGGCAACCGTGGCGAGGTCCCCAATGGCGGGCAAGGGCTCCCAACGGCCGGTGTGGCTGCGGAATGCGGCGGAGTAGGAGTTGCGCGCGAGCTCGGTGAGGCGTGCGATGGTGTCAACGCGGTCGTCAGCGTCGTCACCGCCATTGCTGTGCATCTGGATCAGCAGATGCTTGCCGTAGGGCTTGACGCGCGCGCGCCGGTGTCCGGTGAGCGTGGCAAGTTGGCGCTCAAGCTCAGCGGCCTTTCTTTGTACTTCGAACGTTGGCATGGTGTTTGAACCTCAGGGGTTCGCCGGTTTGTAGCTCAAAGCCGGCGAATGTCCATTTGAACGGTTGGGGCGCCTGGTTGCGTTGCGCCATGAAGGCTTCGGTGCGCTCGCGCAATTGCGCGATGGACGAATGACTGGCGTGGCGCAGGACACGGCGCGTATAGATGCCGAAGAGCAACTCGATCTGGTTGACCCAACTCGCGTGCAACGGCGTGAAGTGAAAGACAAACCGGTGATCGTGTCGGGCGTTGAAATCGTCCCACACCGCCTGGGCGCGATGGGTATTGAGGTTGTCCCACACGATATGAACGCGCCCCTTCGGGTGAGCAAGCGCGACCTGCTCCATGAAGGCCACGAGGTCGGCTTGGGTGCGCCGATCCGTACAACTGCCCATCACGCGTCCTGAATGGACGTCCAGGGCGGCGATGAGGGCCTGGGTGCCATGGCGGACGTACTCGAACTCGCGCCGTCGCGCACGGCCCGGCGCCGGTGCTCGGTCCGCGTACTTGCGCTCGATGGCCTGGATGCCCGTCTTCTCATCGACGGACAGCACGATCGATCCCTTGGGGGCCCGACGGTACAGCGCACAGATCGCGTTGACCTTCTGGCGGAAGTGCGGATCCGGGCTGTGCAGCCACTGCCGCACACGGTGCGGTCGCAAGTCGCCCGCCTGGAGAATGCGTTGCAGGTGGCTGCGGCTGATCTGCGTGACCACGCCACGCTCGACAGCACGCTCAACCAGTTCGTCCAGCGTCGGCGTAGCGCGTCCCTGCATCTCAGCGGGCTCGCACGCCAGCGAGAGCAACTCCAGACGCTGCGAGGCGCCAATGCGCCGGGGTCGCCCGGGCCGCGCCACCTCGTCCAAGCCCTTGAGTCCATGCCGGGCCAATCGAGTGCGCCAATGAGAGACAGTCTGCACGGAAACGCCCACTGCCTCTGCGATCGCCGTCGTCGACGCTCCCGCGTGACACATCAACGCGATCTGCGCTCGAACCACTTGGCGATGCTCGGCGGTGCCTCGACGGGTCAATAGTTCAAGGGACTTGCGATCTTCTCGCGATAGCTTGATCGCCTGCGCTTGTCGTCCTCGACTCATGCACCCGAGACTACCTCACATCCCATATCAATGAAAGGTATTTATAGGATGTTGTACTAGGTCAGGCCGTAGGTCCGATTCTGGGCGAGCATCAGTTCGCGGCCGTGCCTGAGACTTGACCTTAGACGTAGTCGCCCGCTTGGCCAAGGGCTGCTATCGGCCAGTTTGGCGAACAGGCGGTCCCGGCCATGAGCAGCCGGTCGCGGCAGTCCGCTTCAGGGAGGCTAAGCCGATGAGCGACCTGACGCCATCCGAGAGACAGTTGTCAACGGCTGCACGAGGGATCTGAAAACTCGGCTTTCCCGCATCCGGCGACGACGGTGAACCGCAGGTCTATCTAGCGGCAGCGGGCAAAAGCGCGTAATGTCCGTTCTGCATGTCCCGACCCGACCACGCCGAAGCTGAACTTTCCTTCCGCGACGCGATCCGCGCGCGAGTGGAGGAAGATGTCCACCTACCCGAGGTGCTCGCGGTGCTCGAAGACGGTTTTGTGCGCGGCGAGCGCGAGGCGGTGAGCGAATTGAACGCAGCCGGCCAAGGCCTCAACTTTCGTCTGGGGACGTGGGTCATTCGAAACGAGGATCTGCCCATCGTCGAGGCCATAGGTGCTGTCGGCGCAGTGGTCGGCGCGGCCGTTGGTGCCGGCATCTCAGCCCCTGTCGTTGTCGCGGCACTCGGCGCATTCGCAGCCATGACGTGGAAGACCTGGCGAAAAGGTAGTTCACTGACTCCCGAACAAGTGAAGGTCCTCGGCTTGCTCGAGGTGGCGGGTCCACAATCGATACCGGATCTCCAGGCGCGCGCGAAAGATCTCGCGCTCGATGAGGGCGAAGTCGAGCTGCTGCTGAACAATCTAACGCAGGTGGAGCAAGTCAACGGCTCTCTCCATCCACTCGTCGCTAAGCAGCCCGACGGTCGCTGGAAGTCGCGCCGAATCTAGGGGCGCAAGGGCGTATGAGCCTGGATGCTCTGAGATCATCCGCCGGAGGGCGACTTGAAACGGACTCGCTGGCTCTCGTCGTCAGGCTGGATGCGCTCCTGACAAACGAAGACCCGAGCGCCGCGCTGGCACACGCCGAGCTCACTGTCCAAGCGCTTCGAGGCGCGTCCAGCCCACTCCACCGCGTTGCAATCCAGTCTGCTGCCGGAGCGCAGGCCGGTGGGCTCGCCGCATCCCTCTCCCTTCGCGCTCACGAAGCGCGACACTTTCATGATTTGCTGCTGACGCCTTACGGGGGCTTCCACTTTCGACAGCGAATTTCCCAATGCCTCGCGTTTTTCGCCGGTGCAGCACCAGATCTCCTCCTTCTACGGAGCGAGGCATTCGTCCCGTTGCATCACTGGACGGAGGACCGCCCAGTCGTGCGGAAGCGATTTCCAGAGATCGATCCCGCCCCCGAGGCGATCCATGAGTTCGTCGCCATAGCCGGTGAGTTGGAGCGGAAGCTCGAAGCCGCAAATCTAGGCGTGCATCGCGAGGGTGGAATCTCCGCAGTTGCGCTCCTCGAGGCTAGCGCCATCCTCGCGCAGGAGGAATTTATCCGGACAACCTTCGGAGTCGACGCGATTCGACCTTTCTGGACGCTGATTGCACCCAAGGAAACGCCTGTCTATACGATTGTGCGCGACCTGCTCGACGCTGTCTGCGGCCGCCAGTTTCCAGGCGATTCGATGTCGCTCGTAGTCCACGCGTCGCTCTGCAGCGATCTGCCTCCAGCGGATGCTTTCTGGGACATCCTAGTGCGGCTCAAACAAGCCGCAATCGACGTAGGCCATTGGGCAGACGTTGAAGATGTTGTCCTTACTGCACATCGCTTAACGAGCGGCGGCACAATCGGCGAATCGATGGCGCGCGCACAGGTGGAAAGCCGAAGATTCTTGGCTTTCCTGCGGAAGCAGTACCCGCCCACGACTGCGCCTCTGCCGCCGGCCATTGCCAACTGCATCGCTCTGTTCGCGCACTATGTCGATTTGCAGGACGCGATGATGGCGTGGTTCAGTGAGGACCCATCAGCGTATTTCGATTTGCGAAAGTATGTCCGCGCGTTGCCGGCCCTGCCGATTCCGCCGATCTTTGTCGAGTCGAGCCGCCCACTCCCGCACACGGGACGTCGTCACAGGGACTACGACGTAGAACTCGGCACCCGCATTGAGCGGCGTGATGTCGCGACGACGAACCTCCCCGAACACCTCTGCGACGAGGACGGCGCTCTCCATCTCTGGAATCGTCTCGTTGTGTACCCTGCGACCGGGGCCGACAGGCGCTTTCCCCGTGTAGACAATGAGCTCTGGCGCCAGCACGTCTTCTCGGCATTCCTGTATCGCTACTTCACTCGCGAAGACGACGATGACTTCCTCGATGGCGAGATCGCGGCCCTTGAGGCGGAGTTGGCCGCGCTCGGGCTGCGGACACGAGGGCGCGGGCGCTCAAGGCGAGGATCCAAGACACCGGTCGCAGCGGCTGTGCCAGAGCACGCCCGCTCGGCCTACACCGACTTGTTGAGAATAAAAAGCGGCGGCATTCTCACGGAGAATGGCCGCCTGAAGGCGGAGATTGCGGTGCAGGCCGATGGTTCGTGGCGCGTGGACGTTCCATACACCATACGCATTCCCCACTCGCCCTCCGCGGTGAGATCGGCGACAAGTTCCAGCGACGTTGCGGGAAGCATCGTGGTGCCCGGGCTTGTGTTGAATGAGGTCAGCGGGCTACGCATCGAATACCAATCATCGCTGGAGTCGAGCATGAAGGTCGGTCTCCTCATTGAGACAATCGCCAAGCTAGACGCGTCGGATTCTTGGCAACATTTGCTTTTGGGCGAAGCCAAAGAGATGTGCACAAGCGCAGCGTGCAAGGGATTTCGTGCCGACGCGATCTCGCCGAGCGGGCAACTAGAGCGGCTTGGCGGCGGCCTCGTGACACTCCGCGAATCCATCGAGCGCGGCAGCCACCTCGAGTTGGTGGCGGCGTGGTTTTGTAATACCGCGGTCACAGAGTACGTTCTCAAGCAGCTCCTCTCTGAGGCCACGGAGATCGGATTCAATGGTCTCGGCTTTGCGCCGAGCCGCGTCGTGCTGCCCGAAATGACACCGGCCGGGTGGCGGGCGCTCGTTAAGAGGCTCAGGGGCGTGTTTCTGCTATGAGTGCGGCGCTGACAAGCGCAGCATTGCTCAACGGATCTGCGAACTCCGGGCCTTCTAACTGGCGGATGAGGCGGCGTCGCATTCCTTTGACAGCTTTCGGGCAGCGCGATCGGTAACCTCAAAGACTGCTTAGGGCCTCGAACGCCAGTTCACGACGTGCCGAACCTGCCGTTCAATGTGATTTCGGTTCGCCGCTACTGGGGCCCTGCAATTGAATGTCAAGTTTCGAGGAACAGCAGTCGAGCACCGGGCCAGATGCCGACCTCAGCTTTTAGCTGCTGCCGCCGTTCAGCTCAGATCTCGAACAGCCGCAACCAGTCTGAAGCCGCACTTGACGGAAACACGCATTTGCGTGCGTGACGAGCACCCCGGTCAAGACACGAGGCCGTGACTTTCACTGCCAACCGGCGGCTTGGCCCACAACCAGAAGATTTGCGATGGCCGTCATCGATTCGGTCAAACTATCGCGCACAAGCATCCCTGTCTGGCACACGCGCGAATCTTCTCTCGATGGCTACTTTGAACATTCACGCCCGCTCGCTCAACTACTTCGACATGATTCGCCGGTGCGGCTCCATCCGGGAGGCTGCGCGCAGGCTTCACGTCGCTTCGTCGGCCGTCAACCGCCAACTGCTGCAACTCGAAGCCGAGATCGGCTCGCCGCTGTTCGAGCGCATGTCGACCGGCCTCAAGCTCACGCCCGCGGGAGAGGTGTTCTCCTTGCATGTGATTACCGTGCTGCAGGACGAGCGCCGCATGGCCAGCGAACTGGACATGCTGCGTGGCATTCGTCGCGGCTCGATCAGCGTCGTGTCGGTCGAAGGGCTCAATGCCGACCTGCTGCCGACATGCCTGGAGCGGATGATGACGCGCTATCCGACGATACGGATCCAGGTCAGCTCCGCCGGCTCCGCGCAAACGGCCGCCGACGTGATCGGCGGCGATGCCGACGTGGCCATCGGCTTTGCGCTGGAGCGCAACGAGGCCCTGCGTCAGTGCGCCGTCGGCCGCTTCGGGCTTGGCGCGGTGGTGCGCGCGGACCATCCCTTGGCGCAGCTGTCGCAGGTCACTTTCGCCGATTGCGCGCGCTATCCGCTGATCCTTGCCGCGCCGCAGTTGTCGATCCATGCGGTGATGAAGCCGCTGATCTCGCACCACAAGCGCGCGCTAACCGTGTTGCTGGAGACCGCATCGGTCGAGCTGGCCAAGAGCATGGTGGGGCGCGGCGTGGGCGTGGGCTTTCAGACCCGGCTCGGGCTCGAGCGCGAGATGGCTGCGGGTCTGCTGGTCCACGTGCCGCTGAAGGCGCAGATCCGGCTCACCACGGAACTGGGCGTGTACGTCCGGGCCGGACGGACATTGCCGACCGCCGTCGATGCGTTCATCCGGATCGTCGCCGAAGAGATCGAGCGGCGCGAAGCCGAGGAGCCCAACAACGCGGGCTGATGCGCTTCGGCGCGGTGCTGCTGCCGATTCGGCATCACCCCGCGCCAAACTCTCTGCTATCGCGAGCGCGTTGCGCTTCCTAGACTGCGTCCATCGACCACTCGACGACGAACGCAGACATGAGCAGCGACACCTTCACGGCCACGCTCCCGACACCGGCCGAAGCGCCCCAACCCGGCATTCCCGTGATCGACGTCCGGGTCCTGCGCGACGGCGACCCGGCGCACTGGCAGGACGTGGCCGCCGCGCTGCGCTCTGCCTGCGAGCAGCAGGGCTTCTTCTACGTGCGCAACCACGGTGTGCCACGCGCGTTGATCGAGCGGGTCTTCCATTTCACCGAGGCCTTCTTCGACGAGCCGATGTCGGCCAAGCTTCTGGTCGACAAGGCGCATTCGCCATGCAACCGCGGGTACGAACCGCTGCGCGCGCAAACCCTTGAAGCTGGCGCGCCGCCAGACCTCAAGGAAAGCTTCTACATCGGCGAGGAAACGCCTGCGGACGATCCACGCGTTCTCGCGGGCCGGTTCAACACGGGTCCGAACCAATGGCCCGATGGCTTGCCCGGCTTCCACGAGACGATGAGCGAGTATTTCGCGGAGGCCCACGCGCTCGGCACGCTGCTGGTGCGGGCGCTGGCGGTCTCGCTGTCGCTGACGCCGGATCATTTCGACGGCTATCTGGAGGATGCGGCCGCCACGCTGCGGCTGCTTCACTATCCGCCCCAGCCACCCAAACCTTCGCCCGGCGAGAAGGGCTGCGGCGAGCACACCGATTTCGGCGGCATCACGCTGCTGCTGCAGGACGAAACCGGCGGCTTGCAGGTGCGGGACGCGCAGCAGCAGCGCTGGATCGATGCGCCGCCCATCCCCGACACCTACGTCGTCAACATCGGCGACCTGTTCGCGCGCTGGACCAATGGCCGCTACCAGTCGACCCTGCATCGCGTCATCAACGCGTCGGGCCGCGAGCGCCATTCGGTGCCGTACTTCTTCACCGGCAATCCGGCGCACCGCGTCGAATGCCTGCCCACGTGCCTGACGCCCGGCGAGGCGCCGCGCTTCGCGCCGGTCACCGTCGAGGAACATCTGCGCGAGTGCTACCGCCGCACCTATGGCTGAGAAGCGCAACGCACGCCATGCCGTGCTGATCCACGGCGCATGGCAGGGCAGTTGGGCATTCGACGCCTGGCAGCCCTGGCTGCTGGGGAAAGGATGGCAGCCGCACGCGGTGAACCTGCCCGGCAACGGCTGGCCGCCGCTGGGCGGGCAAGCGGCGTCGCTGGAAAGCTATGTGGCGCACGTATCGCAAATCGTCGAGCGCATCGGAGCGCCGGTGGTCGTCGTCGGCCACAGTGGCGGTGGCATCACGGCCTCGCAAGTGGCGCAAGCGTTGCCGCATCGCGTCGCGGGCCTGGTCTACCTGGCCGGGATGATGCTGCCTTCGGGCATGAGCTTCGTCGATGTCGTGGCCGACGTGCAGGCCGCCATGCCGCAAGCGGAACTTGCCGGCATCACGCCCTGGCTGGAGTACGACGCCACGCGAGACACCACGACGGTTCGGCCCGAAGGCGCGCTGCGCTGCTTTTTGCAGGACTGCAAGCCGGCGGCGGCTGCAGGCGCCGCCGCTTTGCTGCGACCGCAGCCCGAGAGCGGCCGTGCCATGCGCAATGAATTGACCGCCGACCGTTTTGGCCGTGTGCAGCGTGTGTACGTCGAATGCCGCGACGACCGCTCGGTGGTGCTGCCCCTGCAACGACGCATGCAGCAACTGAGCCCCGGCGCGACCTGCGTGTCGATGGATTGCGGCCACGTCCCCCAACTGGCGCAGCCCGCGTTGCTCACCGAGCTGCTGCTGCCGCACCTCGAGGCCATGCTGCATTCGCATGCGGGCCCTTTTCAAGCCCTTAACTCTTCCTCCACTTCGACCACCTGAGAACCCCATGAACCATCGCCTTCGCCCCCTCGTTGCCTCGCTGTTCCTTGCCGGCAGCGCATTGCTCGGCGGTGCCGCGCACGCCGCCGACAAGCTCACCGTGCAACTCGACTGGTTGCCCGGCGGCGACAAGAGCTTCGTCTATGCAGGCCTCAAGGAAGGCTTCTTCGCCGCTGAAGGCCTGGACGTCACCGTTCTGCCCGGGCGCGGTTCGTCCGATGCGATCACCAAGATCGCAACCGGTGCGGCCGACGTGGGCTTCGGTGGCATCTCCGCTCTGATGATGGCGGCCGCGGAAAGCGGCGTGCCGGTCAAGGCCGTCATGTCGCTGTACTCGAAGCAGCCCGATGCGCTATTCACCACCAAGGGCAGCGGCATCAACAGCCTGAAGGACGCCGTCGGCAAGACGGTGGCGACGTCGACCTTCTCTTCGTCCAACTCGCTGTGGCCCGTCGTCCTCGAAAGCAACGGCATCGACCCGTCGAAGATCAAGCTGCTGAAGGTGGACCCGAGCACGCTGGCGCCCATGCTGGCCCAGGGCGGCGTGGATGCAACGATCAACTGGGTCACGGTGGCGCCGGCGGTGCAGGCCGTGCTCAAGCAGGCCGGCAAGGAACTGGTCGTGGTGCCGTGGTCGTCCTATGGCCTCGACGGCTACGGCTGGTCGGCCATGGCGAGCGACAAGATCATCAAGGAGCGGCCCGAGGTGCTCAAACGCTACATGAAGGCGCTGCGCAAGTCGCTGCAGTTCGCGATCGACAATCCCGACAAGGCGGCCGCGGACCTGAAGGCCTCCGTGCCTGAAGCCGATGTGGCAGTCGTCGCCAACGAGTTCCGCGCCTCCGTGCCGCTGCTGCAGAACGAGATCTCCAAGCGCGACGGCCTGGGCACCTTCGAACCCAAGCTGCTTGCCGCCACCTGGACCTGGGTCGCCAAATCGATGAACTATCCGCCTGCAAAGGTCGACCCCGAAAAGTTGGTCGATCGCAGCTTCGTGGCCAAGTAAGGGACATCGCTGGTGAACGCTACGTTGAACGCCCCGCAGGCTCCGGTCGCGGACGCCGCCGCCCTGGCGCCCGTCATCGAGTTCAAGGGCGTCGGGCAGGTCTTCACCTCCAGCGACGGCAGTCGCGTGGAGGCGCTGCACGACGTCAACCTGAGCCTGCGGCGCCATGAGTTCGTATCGCTCATCGGCCCCTCCGGGTGCGGCAAGTCGACCTTGCTGCGCCTCGTCGGCGGCCTGCTCAAGCCCACGTCGGGCGCGGTGTCGATCTTCGGCATGCCCGTGACCGAACCGCGCGACGAGATCGGCTTCGCATTCCAGAAACCGACGCTGCTGCCGTGGCTCGACGTACTGGACAACATCACCTTTCCGATGCGGCACAAGTACGGGCGCATCGACGACGGTGACAAGGCGCGCGCCCAGTCGCTGCTGGAAACCGTGGGCTTGCGCGATTTCGCGCGCAAGCGCATCGGCGAGCTCTCTGGCGGCATGCAGCAACGCGCGGCCATTGCGCGCGCACTGCTGCACGATCCGGACATCCTGCTGATGGACGAGCCCTTCTCGGCCCTCGACGCGCTGACGCGCGACGAGATGAGCTTCGAACTGCTGCGCATCTGGAGCGAGCGTCCCAAGACGGTCGTGTTCGTCACCCATTCCATCCAGGAAGCCTTGCTGCTGTCGGACCGCATCGTGGTGATGAGCGCGCGCCCGGGCCGCGTTGCGGAGATCATCGACGTGCCGCTGGCGCGGCCGCGCAACCTGGCCACCTTGTCAGACCCAGTCTTCACGCACCTTGCGAACGACATCCGCGTGAAGGTCTTCACGCGCAAACCCGAGTGATCGCGATGCGTGATTTTCTAAGTCGCCATGCTTCCCTGGGCACCTTCATCGTGGTGCTCGCGCTGTGGGAGCTGTCCTGCCGGACCCTGCCCATCCCGGTCTTCGTGCTGCCCGCGCCGAGCGTGATCCTCCATGCCGCCGCCGATCTCGGACTGGCGCGCTGGGGCGAACACTTGGCCGCCACCTTGCAGGTCGCGCTCATCGGCTACGTGGTCGCCATCGCCATCGCGCTGCCGCTGGCGATGGCGCTCACCAGCTCGCCGCTGCTGTCGCGCACGCTGATGCCCTGGCTGGTGGTCGTGCAGTCGACGCCCATCGTCGCCGTCGCGCCGATCATCGTGGTGATGCTGGGCGCGGGCAACCTGCCGCGCGTGGTCATCACGACGCTGATTGCCTTCTTTCCGCTGGTGATCTCGACAGCGACGGGCATGGCGGCCGTTCCGGCGGAGCTGATCGAGCTGTCGCGCTCGCTGCGCGCACCGCGCTCCCGTGAATACACGCAGATCAGGCTGCCCTACGCGGTGCCGTACATCTTCGCCGCGCTCAAGGTGTCGATCACGCTGGCGGTGATCGGTGCCGTGGTGGCCGAGTTCGTCGCAGCGGAAAAGGGACTGGGCTATCTCATCCTGTTTGCCACGTCGTCCTTCAAGGTGCCGGTGGCCTTTGCGTCGCTGGCCGTCCTGGTGTGCAGCAGCTTGCTGTTGTATGGCCTGATCGTTTGGCTGCATCGCCGCCTGTTCCCGTGGAGCCTGTCGGCCCCGAACTGATTCCGCCATGAACATGAACACACCTGCCACGCTACCCTCGCAAGGTCCACGGCCCACCCACGAGCAGATGATGCGCCACCTGCGGCGGTCCAACGAAGTCGCGCAGCGTGCGGTGGCCATGGGTCATCACCCCTTTGGCGCAGTGCTCGTCGCGCCTGACCACGAGACGGTGCTGCTGGAGCAGTGCAACATCGACACGGTCAACCATGCCGAATCAACCTTGGCACGCGTGGCCGCCACCAACTACACGCCCGAGTTCCTGTGGCAATGCACGCTCTACACGGCGGTCGAGCCCTGCTGCATGTGCGCGGGCACGTCGTACTGGGCCAATATCGGGCGGGTGGTGTTCGGCATGACCGAAGCGCAACTGCTGTCGGAAACCGGCAGCCATGCCGAGAACCCGACCATGAGTGTGTCGTCCCGCCATGTGTTCGACCACTGCCAGAAGCCGGTGGACCTGATCGGCCCTGTGTATGAGATCGTGCAAGAGACGGTGGCCATGCAACGCGCGTTCTGGGTGTCGCGCTAGGACCTGGATGACGGCGATCGAATTTCCGCCGAGCGCGATCGCTGCGCAGCGCCGGCGCAGCCAACTTGGCGCGCAAGGCGCCTTCGTCGCGGGAGGGACGGCGTTGCAACTCGCGCGGGACTCGTCTCCGCCGGCGGCCCTGACGCTGCTCGACGTGACTCGCGTGCCGGCGGCGCAAGGCATATCGCTGTCAGAGGGCAGCTTGCGCATTGGCGCGGCGGTAAGGCTCGAGTCGCTGCGTCGCGACGCACTGGTCGGTCTGCATGCGCCCCTGCTCATCGATGCGTGCAATGGCATCGCCGCGCTCTCGGTGCGGCACCTGGCGACGATCGGCGGCAACGCGGGCTGGGGCTTTGGCGACACGCTGCCCGCACTGCTGGCCCTCGGCGCCAACGTCGAATTGGCGGAAGACGAGGGCGAGCCCCTGGCGCAATGGCTGAAGCGCGACGATGGAACGCTGCTCGTGGCGCTGACGGTGAACGTTGCAAGTCCTCGCCGCGTCAGCTTCTTCGAGAAGGTCGGCCATCGCGCCGCGTTCTCGCCGACCCGCCTCACCGTCGCCCTGAGCGCCGACCTGGACCCAGAGGGGCGCCTGCAAGATGCGCGTGCTGCCGTGTCGGGGGCGGGCCTGCGCGCCCGACGGTTGCCGAATGTCGAACTGGCGCTCCACGATGCCGTGCCCACGGATGCCACCGGACTGCGGCTGCGTGATGCTTGCGCGGCCGATCTTGCACAAAGTCCCTCGCTGGCGCGGCTCGCTGCCGCCGTGATCGCCGGCAGGCTGAGCGGAGCCACTCGTGCTGGATAAGTTCGACCGCCACCCACCCCGACCGGACGCGCTGGCCAAGCTCGGCGGCAATCCGGGCTACCCGAGCGATCGCCTGCGCCCCGGGCAATTGCATGGCGCCATCCTCGGCAGTGCGCATCCCCATGCGCGAATCGTGTCGATCGACGTGCAGGCGGCACTCGCGCTGCCTGGCGTCCACGCGGTGGTCACGCACGCCGACATTCCGGGCGAGGCGCGCTACGGATTGCGCAAGCTCGATCGGCCGGTGCTGTGCGACGACAAGGTCCGCTGCGTGGGCGATCCGGTTGCCGCCGTTGCCGCAGAAACGCTGCAACTGGCCGAGCAGGCGACAGCGCTGATCCGCGTGGTGTACGCGCCGCTGCCGCTCGTGGACGACATGGCGGCGGCGCTCCTTGCGGGGAGCACTGCGGTCCACGACGGCGGCAACCTGCTCCACGCGACAGCGCACCGTCGCGGCGATGCCGATGCGGCGCGGCAGGCTTGCGTTCACATGGTCGAGGCCGAATACCAGTCGCCCCGACAGATGCACGCCTATCTGGAGACCGAAGGTGGTGTCGTCGAGCCGGACGGGCTGGGCGGCTGGGTGGTGCACTTCGGCTGCCACAACCCCGAGCGCGACCGCCAGGTGATCGCCGCGATGCTGGCCCTGCCGCCCGAGCGGGTGCGCGTGGTGGGCACGCCGGTGGGGGGCTCCTATGGCGGCAAGGACGAATTGACCATTCAGCCCATTGCCGCATTGCTGGCCTGGAAGGCGAGCCGGGCCGTCCGCCTCCAGTTGCGGCGGCCGCAGTCCGTGGACCTGGGCGTCAAGCGCCACAGCATGCGCATCCGCATGCGAACCGGGTGCGATGCGCAAGGGCTGCTGCGCCTGCACGAGGTGGACATCCTGGCCGACACCGGCGCGTATGCGACCCACGGGCCTGAGGTGCTCGATGCGGCGCAGGAGCATGCGGTCGGGCCTTACCGCTACGACGCCGTCGCTATCGATGGGCGCCTGGCCTACACCAACAACGGCATCGCGGGCGCCTTCCGCGGCTTCGGCGCCGTACAGGTGCAGTTTGCGCTGGAGCAGCAGGTGGACCGCCTGGCGCAGGCCGTGGGCATGGACGCCGCGGCATTTCGAAGGATCAACCTGGAAGCGCCCGACGGGCCGGGACCGTTGGGGCAGGTCGTCGTTCCTTCCAACGGGCCTTCGCTGGCGCTCGAAGCGGTCGCACGGCATCCGATGTGGCAGGGACCGCGCACATGGACAGAAGGTCGCTTGCGCCGCGGAGTCGGTCTGGCACTGGTGCATCGCAGCGATGGATTCGGCCGCGGCGGACCCAATGGCACACGACTCGTCGTCGCATTGGGCGAGGACGGCGCCGTGGAGCTGCGAACGGGCTTCACCGAGCTCGGGCAGAACCTGGTCGGCAGCATGCGCGCGCTCGCGGTGCGCTGCCTGGGCTGCGGCGGCGACGACGTGCGGGCAGTCATCGGAGACTCTGGGCTCGCGCCCGACTCGGGGCCCGTTGCGGCGTCGCGCGCCACCACGTTGATCTGGCGTGCGTTGACGACGGAAGGCCCGGCATGGCAGGAGCGCCTGTGCGCCATGGGGGCGTCCATGCTTGGCGCAGACGCCGGTTCGCTGCGCACTGGCGCCGGGGGACTGTGGAACGCGGAAGGACGTTGCCTGAGCTACGCAGCGCTTGCCGCCTCACTGGGCGACGCGCGACCGCAATGCCTGATCGAGCTGCACGGCGAGGAAACACCCAGCGACATCGAAGCGGCGCACTTCGTCTTCGGTGCCTGCGCCGCCTTGGCGCAGGTCGCTGTCGACACCTGGACCGGAGCCGTGCGGGTCGAACGGCTCGTGATCGCGGCGGCGCTTGGCCCCGTGGTGTCGCCGATGGGGCTCCTGGGCCAGATCGAGGGCGGGGCGCTGATCGGCCAGGGCATGGTTACGATCGAGTCGCTGGCCATGCAGGCTGGCCGCTATCTCGCGCGCAATCTCGACGGCTACCTGATTCCCACGCTGGCCGACATGCCGCAGATGGAGGTCATGGCCATCGAGGACCTGCCTGAAGGCGACGTCGTCGGTCCGCGGGGCGCTGGCGAGATCGGCGTGAACATCGCCGTGCCGGCGATCGCCAACGCGGTGGGCGTGGCGCTCGGTATGCACGTGAAGGCGCTGCCGGTGGCAGCGGACACGGTGCTGGATTTTCTGGAGCAATCGTCATGATGGAAGTGCACTTCGAGCTCAACAAGACAGCGGTGACCGTGTACTGCGAGGTGCAGCGCCGCCTGCTGCCGATGCTGCGGGAAGACTTCGGCCTGGTCGGAGCCAAGCCCGGTTGTGAGATCGGGCGCTGTGGCGCCTGCATGGTGTGGCTCGACGGCGAACCCGTCAATTCCTGCCTCGTGATGGCGTGGCAGCTCGAAGGCCGAAGTGTGACGACGATCGAGGCCACGGCGGTCGATCCGGCAAGCACACCGGTTCGCGATGCCCTTGCACGTTGCGGCGCGGTGCAATGCGGTTATTGCTCCGCAGGCATGGTGATGACGATGACTTACCTGCACACGCGCATCCCGAGACCGGACGCGGCGGAGGCTGGCGAGCTCATGTGCGGGAACCTTTGCCGCTGCACCGGGTATGGAGGCCTCAGTCGGGCAGTGGCTGAGCTTTTCTAATGGGGTGGCGGTCCTGAGACCGCACTGCAGCGTTATGCACAGCGCCTAGTTATGAACAGTTCTCGGGCTTGATCCGGCCGCAGGCCTCGATCTCCGTGGGCGCACTGCCATGAGGGTGCCGTTGAACTGGACATAAGTTCGTGGCCGGTGCAGGAATGGCGATTTCACAACTGGAGATCGCCATGGACTTGATCCACTCAATGCACCCGTTGGCCAGGGCTTGGTTGCTCGACGGCCCGCTGTCTTCGTACGTCGAGGCATTCCAGGCATTGCTGGAGCGCGGTCGGTACGCCGAAGGCAGTTCGGAGAAGGCCTTGCGTGCCTGGTCGCACTTTTCCCACTGGATGACGAAGTGCCAACTGTCTGCCGAGCAAATCGACGAGGCCATCGTCGAGCAGTTCCTGGATTCCCATCTGCCGCGCTGCGACTGCCATCCCGCGGCTCTGCGCACACGCAATGACTTGTGCGCCAGTCTCGGGCATCTGCTGGCTTTACTGCGGGAGCAGCATGTCATTGTTGAACTGCCTCGGCCCAGCGGTCCCGTGGCCGAGGAACTGGCCCGCTACAACATCCACATGCGCGACGCCCGGGGCCTGGCAATTGGCACCCGAGAGGATCGGCTCGCGCGCGTCAGCCAGCTGCTGCAACGCAAAGTCGCGGGCAAGGCCATCGCCATCGGCGAGTTGCAGCCGGAAGACGTTCGCGGCTTCATCGCGACGGAGCTTACGCGGGTCAACAGCGCGTCGCACGCCAGCGCGGTCACGGCGGCGCTGCGCGCCTACTTCCGATACCGCGGGACCTGCGGTGACGCAGTCAATGCCCTGCTCGGCGCCATCTCGTCGCCGGTGCGATGGAGCCAGGCATCGTTGCCGCGCACTCTGACGACCGAGGAAGTCCAGCGGCTCGAAGTGCATTGTGCCCAGGTCAAGGGGGCGCTGCTGCGCTTGGTGGCCATGGTGCGCCTGGCTCTGGATCTCGGACTGCGAGTGGGGGAGATCGCTAAGCTGGAGATTGGCGACTTCGACTGGCGCGCCGGCACGGTGACCCTGAAGAGGACGAAGTCCCAGCGGCAGGACGTCCTGCCGCTGCCGGCGGTCACCGGACAAGCGCTGTCGGAGTACATGAGACACGAGCGACCTGCAACCACGCTGTCGTCCCTGTTCGTCCGTCGGTTGGCGCCACACGACAAGCCCATCGGCGTCGACGGGGTGAGCCGTGCAATCGGGCGTGCCTTGCGAAGTGCCGGCATCTCGCGCAGTTGCCACTCGTTGCGTCACACGCTGGCCTGTCGTCTGGTCAACAACGGCAGTTCGATCAAGGAGGTTGCCGATGTGCTTCGGCATCGATCGCTGGACACCTCGCTGATCTACGCCAAGCTCGACTTGCAACTGCTTGCCGAGGTCGCTCTGCCTTGGCCTGGGAGCGCATCATGAGCGCCCCGTCACCCGCGAGCATCGACCTCACCGCCAAGGTCGAGCAGTACCTGGCTGAACGCCGGCGTCTCGGCTTCAAGCCCTGTTCTTCTGATCTCGCCGTGCGCCACTTCACCCGGTTCATGGCCGGCGAGGGCCGGGACAGCGCGTTGACGGTGGACGTGATGGTCCAGTGGGCGCGCCAGGTCCAGCCCCGGTACCTCGTGGGCGGTCAGGTCAATGTCGACACCGCAGCGCGTCGACTGGCAACGCTGCGCCCCTTCATGCGCTGGCTGCAGCAGTTCGATCCGACCGTCGAAGTGCCTGACGATTCCAGCTTCGGTCCGATCCCGCGCCGCGTGGCGCCTCACATCTACAGCGAAGCCGAGATCGCGGCACTGATCGTCGCGGCCCGTCGACTCGGCCCCTCGGATGGCCTTCGTGCCGCCACCTATGCGACGCTGTTCGGCCTGATCGCATCGGCCGGACTTCGGGTCTCTGAGGCGATCAACCTGGCCGACTCGGATGCGGATCTGGAAGGCGGTGTCCTGACCATACAGCAGACCAAGTTCGGCAAGTCCCGCATGGTGCCGCTGCACCCCAGTGTGATCAGCCCGCTGGCGGCCTACCGAGCCCTGCGCCGCCAGCACGTGCATCCGAAGCCGCAGATGACCTTCTTCGTCAGCTCGCGCGGCGTGCGCCGCGGCGAGCCGTTGGGAGACCGGTAGGTGCATCGAATGTTCTGCCAGCTGCGCGAGCAGTTGGGCTGGATCGATCGCGGCGGCCATGGCCAACCCCGAGTGCATGACCTACGCCACAGCTTCGCCGTGAGGCGGATGATCCTATGGCATCAACAGGGAGCGAACCTCGACCAACGAATGCTGGCCCTGTCCACGTACATGGGCCACATCAACATCTCCAGCACCTACTGGTACCTGAGCGGCGTGCCAGAGTTGATGGCGCTGGCCGGCGCTAAATTCGAGAGCTTCGCCAACATCGCGGAGAGTGACAATGAGTAGCTCTGACTACCGCAAGCCGGCTCCGCCGAGCTTCGCGACGCTGGTCCAGTCCTTCTTCGCCGAGCACCTGACACAGCAGCGCGCGTTGAGCCCACAGACTGTTGCGGCCTACCGGGACGCGTTCGTGCTGTTCCTGGACTTCGCCCAGGCGCGCCTGCACAAGACACCAATAACGCTGTTGCTAGCCGACCTGACGCCCGCGCTGATCCTGGACTTCCTCGATCATCTGGAACGCGATCGACACAACACCGTCCGCAGCCGCAATGCGCGACTGGCCGCGCTGCGCTCGTTCCTGAAGTTCGCGGCTCGGCGAGACGTAACGGCGCTTCGGATCGTCGAGCATGCGCTGGGCGTGCCGATGAAGCGCTTCGAGCGGCCGATGTTCGAGTTCCTGAGACGCGAGGAGATGCTGGCCGTGATCGGCGCGCCGGGAGCGGATTGGGTGAGCCAGCGAGACAACCTGCTGCTGGCCCTGCTGTACAACACCGGCGCCCGCGTGTCGGAGGCGATCGGCGTGAAGGTGGGCGACGTCGTGCTGGCCCCTGCCGCCTGCGTGCATTTGCATGGCAAGGGACGCAAGCAGCGGTCTGTGCCGCTCTGGCGATCAACGGTCAAGATGATCCGCGCCTGGCTGAAGTTCAACCCGGACCTGACTCCCACGTCGGCGCTGCTGCCCAACCGTGGAGGACAGGCGATGACGCGATCCAACGTGACGCAGCGCCTGGCATTGGCCGTCAAGGCCGCCGCGCTCACGATGCCGAGCCTGGCCGGGAGAACTATCTCACCGCACTGCCTGAGGCACTCGACGGCCATGCACCTTCTGCAGTCGGGCGTGGACATCAGCGTGATCGCCCTGTGGCTCGGACACGAGAGTCCGGCGACAACGCATCAGTACGTAGAGGCCGATCTCGCCATGAAGGAGAAGGCGCTAGCCAGGCTTCAGGATCCCAACTTGGTCCCACGTCGGTTCCGGGCAGACGACGAGCTGTTGAAGTTCCTCAAGACGTTGTGATTTCGCTCAGTTCAGAGGCGCGACCGCCGTCTCCGTACGAGGCCGGCAACGTCGCGCTGCTGGACCAACTGTTCATAACTACGCGCTGTGCATAATGCAGAGAGTCTTTAGCCGAGCGGCTGCGGCGCGCAGTCGTTGTTTCGAGAAGACGCGCCTCGTCCGCGGGCGGTTGGCTAAAGATCCCGTTGAACTGAACCGCCTGCGCAGCGGTGGTGCTATGGGAATTGAATCAGCGCCGACCTGCTGAAGTCGCGGAGACCTGCGGCGTCAGGGCGGTCCGGTTGATCCCGACTTTGAGGGCCAGCGACAGTGACGTGTGCGATGGGAGTGCCATGTGCGCGTACCGACTGATACCTTCAGCGATCATTGGCGCGAACACGCAAAGGGAGACCTGTCGCTGGGCGCGACGTGGCGAGAAGTGCTGGCACTGACGGTTCGAGATCATGTTCATGCGGGCGTGCTCGGTGGACCCCGTGGCAAGGTGCCAGCCGAGAAGGATTCGATGCGCACCATCTGACCACGCCCGCAATGCGGGCAGTCGCGCAGCGACACGCCCGTGAGGCGCTGATAGTGGTCCCGATAGTCCATCGATGCAGCCGGCAACTCGACGACCGGTGCGGGCTCGGCCAGCAATTGGCGACACCGCTCGAGCTTGATCTCGCGGTAGCGGTTGGCCAGCAGACCATAGTGGCGAATGCGTTGGAAGCCCGTCGGCAGTACATGCAGTAGGAAGCGACGAACGAACTCTTGCGCGTCTAGGCACATGACCTTGCGACGCGACTCGTGACGGTAATCCTTCCATGCAAAGGCAACCCGGCCGTCGGCGAAGTCGATCAGGCGGTTGTTGGAGATCGCCACCCTATGGGTGTAGCGCCCGAGGTAGTCCAGCACCCGTTGAGGCCCACCGAACGGCGCCTTGGCGTAGACGATCCATTCGGCATTCGCGACCGGAGCGAGGTAGCGGGCAAAGGAATCCGGATCCTGTAGCGCCGCAAGACTGTTGAAGAAGCGCAGTTCTCCCTCGTCGAAGGCCTGCCGCAACTGCGTGAGGAACAGGCGCCGGAACAGCCGCGACAGCACGCGCACCGGCAGGAAGAAGCCCGGGCGGCAGGCGATCCAGCGCTGGCCATCCGGGGCCACCCCGCCGCCGGGCACGACGCAGTGCAGGTGCGGGTGGTGCAGCAGGTTCTGGCCCCAGGTGTGGAGGATCGCAATGAAGCCGATCTCGGCGCCCAGGTGCCGGCGATCAGCGGCGATGGTGCGCAAGGTTTCGGCGGTGGCGTGGAACAGGATGTCGTAGACCACGGCCTTGTTCTGGTACGCGATGGCGGCAATCTCCTGCGGCACGGTGAAGACGACGTGGAAGTACTCGACCGGCAGCAGTTCCGCCTGCCGGTCTTCGAGCCACCGTGCGCGAACCAGCGACTGGCACTTCGGACAGTGGCGGTCCCTGCAGCTGTTGAACGCGATGCGCTGGTGGCCGCAGGCATCGCACTGCTCGACGTGGCCGCCCAGCGCCGCCGTGCGGCAACGCTCGATGGCGCGCATGACGCGACGCTGCCCGCCGCTGATCGCCTCAGCGTGGTCCTGACGGTAGGCAGGCCCGACCTGGCGGAAGATGTCCGCCACTTCGAGCCCGGTGGCTCGCATCGCTGCCGGCTCAGAATACCGGGGGCAGCGTCGGCTCGGATGGCAGCAGCGGGACCTCAGGCAACAGATCCAGCGGGCTGGTTGTTGCGCACACCGTGCTGGTCGCGATCTTCAGGTAGCGTGAAGTGGTCGATAGGCTGCGATGCCCGAGTAGCAACTGGATGCGTCGAACATCGGTGCCCGACTCCAGCAGATGCGTAGCGAACGCGTGGCGTAGCGAATGCGGGGTGATCGGCTTGGCGATACAGGCCGCGCGGTGTGCTCTGCGGCACGCCAGTTCCACGGCATCCGTAGTGATCGGTCGGCCGGGGATGTCGCCTGGAAACAGCCAGGTCTTGGGTCGCACCACCTTCCAGTACGAGCGCAGCACCTCCAGCAATCGTGGCGAGAGCATCACGTAGCGGTCACGGCGGCCCTTGCCTTGATTGATCCGAAGCACCATGCGCTGGCTGTCGATGTCGGTCACCTTCAGATGCGTTACCTCAGAAACGCGCAGGCCGGCGGCATAGGCGGTGGTGAGAATCGTGCGCTGCTTGAGGTTGTTGACACACCCAAGGAAATGCATGACCTCCTCGGGGCTGAGCACGACCGGCAGCTTGAGCGGCTTCTTTGTAGGCGATCAATTAAGCGCGTCCTTACCGATCGTTCTCGATTTGGGTCATCAGCGTTCGTTCCAGCGCAGTCACAATGATGAAGATGGCCTCTACCCCAAGCCCTGAACACTCGCGGTCTGTCGGCGCGCAGCCGCGCGTTGCAGTTGATGCCTCCAGTTTGATCGAGTCGTTGGATGCAAGCGGGTATACGGACCTGCGCATGCTCAAAGGGAAGTTGTGTGCCGTAAAGCGATTCAACTTCACCACCGCGATCGTCGTTGGAATGGACGTTGTCGGATACGAGCGTCGATACTGCTATGAGCAGCGCGGCGATGCTCAGGCCGCTCTCTTGGCGTGGGATGGTGAAGACCATCCCTCGGGGCCATGGATCAAGTGCAAAGGCGCAGGGATTGACCTTTTGAACCCGGCGTTCTGCTGAGTGCTCAGCTGTCCAGGCCTGTCCTCTTCAGACTTACGATTCAACTACGAGGCGGTCAGCTCAATGTTCCAAGGCAACAGGGCTTCGTAGTCGTCGGCCGTTTGTGCCAGTGGCAGCTTCTTGAACAAGGCAACGAGGTAGTGATACGGCTCGACTTTGTTGGCCTTGGCCGTCTCGATGAGTGAATAAAGATTGGCGCTGGCGTTCGCACCGCCAACGGTGTCGGCGAACAACCACGACTTGCGACCAACAACAAATGGGCGAATTGCGTTTTCCACCGGGTTGGAGTCCAGCGGCCAGGTCCCGTTGTCCAGGAACCGGATGAGCTTGGGCCACTGCCCGTGCAGATAGTGCAGCGCCTCGCCCAGCAGGCTCGAGGGCGCGACGGCGTGCAGGTTCGCGAGCAGCAGCTGTTCGATCTGCTTGACCACTGCGGTGCTGTAGCGCTGGCGCAGCCGCTGACGGCGCTGCGGCGCCCACCCCTTGGCCAGCGCCTCCGCGCGATAAAGTTTGCCGATCAGTCTGATGATCCGTGTGGCCAGCTGGTCCGGCGACCGGGCGGCCTTCGGGATCGACTCCTCGGCCTTGATAAAAGGCCTGCGCGCATGCACCCAGCATCCAAGATGCGTCAGGCCATGGTCCGCGGCGATGCCGTCGTAGACCTGATACCCGTCGCTCACGAGCGTTGCGCCGCGCCGGATGCCGGCATACAGCTTCTCGGCATGCACAGCACCGCGACCCGGCGCATAGGCGAACAGTCGCACCGGCGGCCCGCTGCCGTTCATCTGAGCCCACATGAAGCTCTTGGTCTGTGCCTTGCGCCCAGGTTCCTTGAGCACCTGCACGGTCGTCTCGTCCCCGTAGATCAGGTCCGAGTCCAGCAGGTGGTCACGCAGCAGGTTGATGATGGGCTGCACGGCTTGGCCGATGCGCACGACGCCAGCGGCCAAGGTGTTGCTGACGATGTCGCCGCCGAAGCGACGCAACAGCACGGCCGTGCGGTACAGGGGCATGCCAAACTGGTACTTGCCCGTGATGACCCAGGCCTGCGCCTCCTCGGTGAGCAGACCTCGCGGGATGATGCGAGCTGGTGTCGGCGCGACCTTCAGGCTCAGGTCGCAGCAGGGGCACGCGTACTTGATGCGATGGTGCTGGAGCACGCGCACCTGCTCGGGGATGACATGCATCTGCTCGGTGACCTCGGCGCCGATCTCCACCAACGCGTGGCCGTCGTGAGCACAGACACGCTCGGACTCAGGCAGCTCGTGGCGAACGATGTCGCGCGGCAGTGCGGGGTCCAGCGGCTTGCGTCCGCGCTTCTTGCGCTGGTGGCCCGCGACTGGCGTTGAGTCCTCATCATCGATTTCGGCCGGCAGTGTTTGCGCGGTTGGCGCGAGTGCCTCGGCCTCGTTGAGGAACAGGTCCTTCTGCTCAGTGCCGCGAGCCTCGCTCTTGGCGGCGAACAACTGGCGTTGCAATGCGCGCAGCCGCTCCAGTGCCAGGTCCCGCTCGGTGGTCACGACGCGCAGTTCGCCGACGAGAGATTCGCTGCGCCGAGTGGCCTCGGCCAAGGCTTGCTGCAGGGCTGCGAATTCTTCGGCGGTGGGCATTTGAACCATCGCCTGCTTCGATCAACATGACCTGCAGGCGTTCCTCGAACATCGCATTGTCGAGGAAGAATTCGACAACTTTTTTGCAAGCTGCCGTTGAGCGTTCAGGCCACTCGCTCGTAGAAGCGACGAGGGTGCTTCTGCACCACCGCGAGGTCAATGCCATCGAGCAACCAGTGCAGTTGCTCCACCGTCAACGTCGGCACGGTGAGGACGTCGGGCCAGATAAAACGATCTTCCTCAAGACGTTTCATCAACAGCCAAAATCCGTTGCGCTGCCAACCCAAAATCTTCACGCGATCACGTCGCCGATTCCTGAAGACGTACACCGCCGCGGCGAACGGATCCAGCCCGAGGGACTGCTCGACGAGGATTGCCAGACCATTGAGGCCGACCCGGAAGTCGATGGCCTCGCGATGCAGGTAGACCTTCAGCCCTTCTTCGAAGCGGAACACCGCATTCTCCCGAGCGCCTCGATCATCGCCAATGCCTGCTGCATGTCGCAGCCACGCAAGTCGACCACAACTCCGTTGGGAAGGCGTGCCTGCATGTCCATGGACAACGTCTCTTCCTGGCGCGTCGCTGCGACTTCGAGTGCCACGAATGCCGGCGTCTTCGCATCGACAACGTCCACGCTCGGCGCCGTGCTCTTGGCCAACTGTCGCTCATACAGGCGAACCCAACTGTTCACCTGGTTCGCGTTGACGCCGCAATCGCGAGCAAGCTTCGCGATCGATGCCCCGGGCTCGCGACACGCGAGGACCAGCTCGCGCTTGGCCTGCTCGTCATAGATGCTGCGACCATCGCGCTTGTGCCCGACTACCAGGCGCCTGGCCAAATCCAAAATCAACTCTGACATTACGTGCCCACGTTCTTGTACATGGGTACGTAGCCTCACACCTCATCGCGCTTGAGGGAAGAACGTGGTTTATTGCGCGCTTACGCTTCTTTGGCATCGGGATGGCGTCGGGCGCCCACTCGCGCTTGAGCGTGACCTTGTAGAGGAAACGCAGCGCCGCCGTCGCGATGCTGACTGAGCCCGGAGCGAGCTTGCGGGTCTTCGTCAGATGCACCTGATAGGTCCGAATCTGCTCTGGTCCAAGCTCCTCAGGGGAGCGTTCAAAGTGTCGGGCGTAGCGCGAGACCTGTTGCAGGTACGACACCTGTGTGTTCTCGGCGAGATTGCGAATGCCCATGTCCTCGAGCATTCGCTGGCGTAGCGGTGTCATGGTGAAGCTCCTTTGCAAGTGAACGGATGAAGCGCTGCGAACAGCAACTACATCGTTCCCCATCGGAGACTTCGCGGGAAATGCACAGCGTTGGATTGGCGCTCGCCTGTGATCAGGCACTACCGCGAGCCAGCGGTTTAGTTCAACGCTGCTTATGGAAAGCTCTCCATAAGCAGCGAGAGCCGTCCTTCCCGTCCGCCCGGCGAACTCACGCTGTGATGCCGGTTGCGGTCGTCTGGAGGTGCGTCGGCCTCTGAATCGACGGCCGCTTCCAGAGTGATGCAGACGTTGCCCGTCTCGTTGGCCTGAGCGACCGCGTCAAGAAGTTGAGGAAATCCGTTCTGGCCCAACGGGGCGTGGAGTGGGCAGCCTATCAGCCTCTTGTGGCCTGCAGGCCCTGAGCGACACTGCGCCCAATCGGCTGTCCGCAGTGGCTCGCTGAGCACCGTGTATCTCAGCCTTCTCCGGGCTGTGGAGCTACCAAGGAATGGGAGTGACCCTGGTTTCAGCGGCGCCGGAGGCCGCAGGGCAAAGACATCGTCCATCCTTGCTCCTTGCGAATTGGTACACATTTTCGGGGCTCGCTGAGAGTGACAAGGGTTTTCCCTTATATGATCGACGGTCCCGCGCGACCACCGGCTCGCCTGCACGCGAGCATTTTGCAGCTTCGGAAAACAGTTTTTCCGATTCAATAGCGCCGTCGATCAATTCCAGCAATTCTTTGGGGCTCATCGCTGTTTCATGCCGTTGTCGACGCCTTTCTAAAAAGTAAAATTTAAGAATGAGAATGAGTCATAGTCAAAAAAGAAGGCTGATTAAGTCGATTTTCGAGAATGTTCAGAATTTGATTTTGTGCGCATTGTTGATTGCCGCAGGACTTTTCGAAAATGCCAATTCAACGGGTTTGATGGGCTGGATTGCCGTGGATCGGACGCTTGGTATTGGCTTGATACTGGCCGGGTTTGCCCTCGCCGTCCTGAATCTCAGAGTCGGCCTGTTACAACTCGCGAAGCTGCCGTTTCGGAGAATTTCCATGACGCTTCTGTCCTGTGTCTACGTGCTGGGGTCTGCGCGGCTCATCACGGTAATGACCGCTTTTCGATCTGTTAACTCGTAAGAGGGCTTACGGGCTACCGGGTGGGCACCAGGACCTCAGCCTCAGATTGCATTCCGCAATCCCGATGTCGCCAGAATTTGCGGATGTCGCTATAGAGCAGCTCGTAGCTCTGCGGCTCGCGATTGGCTTGGAGTACCTGTTGCCGGGTTGCGCTGAAAACTGTTATGGGACACCCTGCCCAACACTCCGAAGGAGCGCTGGCCGGGTTCGACGGTGAACTCACAGCCGCGCATGACCGGATATTCGGCCGGCGGCCGCGAACTGGGGCTCGCGATTGCTTGCTGCCAATGGCAGCGCAAGGTGCTATGAAAAAGTCGGGCCCTGAACGCCATTTCGCGAAATCGGGAAGCAGTCGTTCGCGCGTGACGGCGTCCTGTCGTGCGTCGCCGCCGCCGTCAGCGACGATCGCTGTTGTCCCCGACTCAGATTTCTTCAATGACGGCGAAGGCCAAGTTCCGAGTGCACACCGGAAATTCGCGAGAAACAAGCGTCGAAGTAAGCTTTCGATGGTTGCCATCGTTCGGCGGACAAATTCGAGGGACAGCAGACAGTCTTGGAGCGCCCTCGCTTCCTGGAAAGGCGACTCAAGGTGTTGTGCACAGCGGGCGTTGTCTGCGTGCTCGTCATGGCTATGAGGCAATGCGAAAACAGGGCAGCATTCGCATTCGACTTCCCCCATGAGCGCGGCACCATGGAACAAGCTGAACTGACCGTTGCAGGTATCCGGTCACCGATCATGCGAGGAGGTGAGGCGCCATCGAGGCAGGCCATCGTCTTCGTGCATGGAAACCCGGGGTCGTCTAAGGACTGGATTTCGTTGTTGCGGGAGGTCCAGACCTTAAGCCGTGCCATTGCACCCGACATGCCAGGCTTTGGACAAGCCGACAAGCCAGGCGACTTCGACTACTCGGTTGCTGGCTATGCGAGGCATCTGGACATGTTGCTGGTTGCAGAAGGCATCGAGCGCGTGCACTTGGTACTGACGATTTTGGTGGTCTTTGGGGCCTCGAATGGGCGGCGCAACACGTTGGAAGGGTCGCCAGCGTGACGCTCATCAATATCGGAATCATGCCTGGATACCGCTGGCACTACATGGCGAAGATCTGGCGTACGCCGTTGCTTGGTGCATTGTTCATTGCCACGACCCGGCCCGCGTTGAGGCTCGCGCTGCGCCATGGCAATCCGCGTGGGCTGCCCGATGCGTACTTTGATGAGATGTATAGAAATTTCGATTCAGGAACGCGACGGGCCGTTCTCAAGCTCTATCGCAACACCGGAGATATTGGGGCACTGTCCAAAAGGTGGATTAGCCAGATTTCCGTCGCAAAGCTGCCTGCGCTCGTGGTTTGGGGCGCGCGCGACCCGTATGTGCCGATCAGATTTGCCGAGATGCAACGCGCATGGTTTGCGGTCCAGCGCGTCGTGCGGCTCCAGGACAGCGGGCACTGGCCGATGATTGACAACCCGACCGCGGTCTTGGAAGCAGTCGTCCCATTCCTGCGCAGCCAGACACACTTGCAATGACCCTCAGTCCCGACCGACCGCCCATTGAATTTCCATCGGCCGGTATTGGACCTTCTCGACTCTCGCAGTCCGCCGCATCGCGCGATGATTCTTATCTCGCACTCGGTGACCTCGCAGAAGGGAGCGCGAGGCGCCCGTGCCGCGTTCAGAAATGCGACATCGCCGGTCCCCCGAGCACGCGCGTGGGCCGCATCCACATGAGCTTGCGCTGGGCGCGCTGGGGGCCGTGTGCCTGGTGGCGCCAGTGCCCACGACGCCAATGCGGCCGCCGGCTCGGATGTTCGCCGTCGCCTGCCGCATGCGCATGCTCAGCTTCGACGGCCTCCACCGATTGCTGGAAGTCCAGTCCGACGCGGTGAACCTGCAGGTATCCCAGTGACTTCATCTTGGAAGCGGTCCGCCTGGCTTCCTTCTCGCCTTGGCCAAGCTTTGCAACCATCTTCGCGGGCGCATCGACTTCCCATCCGAACCGCGCATCGCCGGGATAGGTGGTCAGGTATGCCATGCAATTGCCTGCGAGCGACAGCGCCTGCTTCAGCACGGGCGTGTTGACCCGCAGATCGTTCTCCATCTGGTCACGAATTTCCAGCGACATGTTCCAGTCGTTGCGGCCCGCCTGCGAGGCTGCAAAGACCTCGCGCAACTCGTCGCTCGCCGCCCCGATGGCGAGGTCGACCGCCCGATCGAAGGGCAGTGCGCGCGATGCTTCCGGGAACTTGAGCAGGAAGTTATCCCGCTCCCTCATCGACAGCCAGGATTCCGACGTGCGCGCGATCAGCGCAACATGCCACTGCGTTTCGACGGTTGCCACGATAGCGCCTTCGACGGGGTTCTTGCCGTAAAGCAACAGATCGGGCTGCGGCCCCCAGTGCAGGTAGTAGATGTGGTTCGGCAAACGCAGGTCAGCGATGCGCGTGTCGCCGGTGTCGGAGTGCGTCAGGGCCTCGAGCAGGGCGGGACTGATGTCGTACAACGGGGTGTCGTTCCACTCGAGCGTCACGAGGGTCTGCGCGATTGGGGACTCGCGGTGCAGGAAGTGTTGCCGGTTCACGCTGGCGGCGATGCCATTCGCCTCGGCCGAGGCCATGATCGTGTCCCGCACCAGCTGCACGACAGGTACCGAGGGATCGTGCGCAGCCCTGTAGACCGCGGCGACGAATGCGTTGTTGTAGTACGGCCTTGCTGCGCGGAAGTATTGCGGGAAGTAGCGGTTTCTCATGTGGGGATGGTGTCGACGCGGACTGTACGAAGTAGGGGATCAGTGAGCGCAGCATGGGGCCCCGGGGTGCCGCGCCTGTCCTCAAGGTTTGCTGCGGCGGCCGTGCGGCACGTCGCGGATGGTTGGGGAGTCGCGCTCGAGGTCCACCAGCAGGCCAGGAACGGTCGGCAGCCTCAGGGCCTCCACTTTTGTGAATTCCTGGGTGTTGTCAGTCACAAACGCATCTCGAAAGTACCGATGCGCACTGCATCGCCATCCGCGAGGACCTGATTCTGGACACGCTCGCCGTTGACGTACGTGCCGTTGCTGCTGCCGAGGTCTTCGATCGTGACGAAGGCAGGCGCCACGATGATGCGGGCGTGCCTGCGGCTTGCGCTGACCGAGTCCACCACGATGTCGTTCTGCGCGGCCCGGGCCAGGGAGTTGGCATTTGCCCGGAGCGGGATCTCGGTCCGACTTCCATGCGCGGCCGGAATGAACAACTTGGGCATCAAGATTCCTTTTGCTAAAGACGGGCAAGCACGCCGACGGTTCTCCGAAGGCAACGCATCGCGCAGGCAATGGGCGCCTGACGTCACGCCTCGCGCTCTTCGAGCCAGTGTGTACCTTCGCCGTAAACCTCGTCGCCGGCGCGCACCATGCGCTCGGCCAGCTCGCGATTGATCGGGTTGTCCGGAATCCACAACCCGCTGGTGACCGGCTGGCCATCCTCGTCGAACTGCGCTCGTGACCAGCGCACGCGAATTTCCATCATGGTGCTTGCGCGCCATATTGGCATAGCAGCAGTGGCCGCGCAACCGCCTGCCGGGCTTGAGGCCACATGCGCACTGGGTGCGCTCGCGTGCCGTCCAATGCGACGAGGCCGTATTGCCGATCGACGATAGCGCGGGATGCCCACCACGCGATGCGCGCTTCGCGATCCTGGTTGGCCATGTTGTCCGGCAGTCGCTGGTTCATTGGGAAACGGAGCACGCCATGGAGAGTCGTTGGTGCACGGCCTGTGGAAACCTGTTCGTGCCGAGAGCCCAGGCACCGCGCCAGTCGTACTGCGCGCAACCCGATTGCCAGCGCGAACGACGCCGTCTGTGGCAGCAGGCCAAGCGTCGCAGCGACCCGGATTATCTCGACAACCAGTCGCAGGCGCAACGGGCGTGGGCGGGGCGCAATCCCGGCTACTGGCGAGAGTACCGCGCGAGTCATCCGGCCTACGCGGCGCAGAACCGAAGGCAGCAGAAGGTCCGCAACGTCCAGCGCCAGCCACGCAGGATTGCAAGGATGGACGCTTCGGCTTGCGATACGCATACCCTGCCCGATGGGCTGTATGAATTGCGTAGCACGGATGCCGCCGCCGTTGCAAAGATGGGTGTCTGGATGGTGCGGCTCACGGTGGTGGCCCGGCAGTCCGGCGAGTTCGAACGTGCGCCCGAAGATTGCAAAGAGAGGACCTGATCGATGCTGCGCCCCGGAACTGCTACCTTGCCAGCAGATCGCGCACGCCGCGCGCGATTCACCTTCCACTCTCTGAAGGGGCTTGGCGATGGAACACGATCCCGCTGACACGGCCCGGCCCGACGGTTGCGCGCGCCGTTGCGCGGCCGAGTACGTTCGCATGTCGACGGAGCACCAGCAATACTCCACACGCAACCAGTCCGACACCATCAGAGAGTACGCGATGCAGCGCGGCATCGAGATCGTCAGGACCTACGCTGACGAAGGCAAGAGTGGACTCCATATCGACGGCCGGCATGCCTTGCAGCAATTGATCGACGATGTCCAGGCGGGCCCAGTCGCGTTCTCGGTCATTCTGGTCTACGACGTCAGTCGATGGGGGCGTTTTCAGGACGCGGACGAAAGCGCCTACTACGAATATCTGTGCCGGCGGGCGGGCATACAGGTGGCCTATTGCGCCGAGCAATTCGAGAACGACGGGTCTCCTGTCTCCACCATCGTGAAGGGTGTCAAGCGAGCGATGGCCGGCGAGTACAGCCGCGAACTCTCCGCCAAGGTGTTCGCAGGCCAATGCAGGCTGGTCGAACTGGGGTTCCGTCAGGGGGGCCCGGCAGGATATGGCTTGCGCCGCGTGCTGGTGGACCAGGTTGGCGAGGTCAAGGGACTGCTCGAACGCGGCGAGCAGAAAAGCCTGCAGACAGACCGTGTGATCCTTCAGCCAGGTCCCGAGGGTGAAGTCGGCGTCGTGTGCCGGATTTTCGATTGGTTTGTCGACGGCGGGCTGCCCGAGACCGAAATTGCGAGGCGACTCAACCAGCTGTCCATCGCCACGGACCGGGGCCATGCGTGGTCACGCGCGACGGTGCACCAACTGTTGACCAACGAGAAATACATCGGCAACAACGTCTACAACCGCCGGTCCTTCAAGCTCAAGAAGCGCCGTGTAGAGAACAGCCCCGAGCACTGGATCCGCAAGGACAGCGCCTTTGAAGCGATTGTCGATGCCGATGTCTTCTACACCGCACAAGGCATCATTCGTGCACGGGCACTGCGTTTCACGGACGATGAATTGCTCGCTCGGCTTAAGGGGCTCTACGAGCACCGGGGCTTTCTCTCCGGCATCGTGATCGACGAAGCTGAGGACATGCCACCCTCGTCGGCATACGCCCATCGGTTCGGCAGCCTGTTGCGCGCGTACCGATTGATCGGCTATGCGCCCGGCCGGGACTATCGCTACTTGGAGATCAACCGCTTTCTGCGCAAGTTTCATCCCACCATCGTGGCCGACGTCGAGAGCCGCATCATTGCGATGAGCGGGCGGACGTTTCGGGACCCCGCCACCGATTTGCTGGACGTGAACCACGAGTTCAGCGTTTCCGTGGTGCTGGCGCGTTGTTGCGACGCGGGCGGCGCTCGCCGGCGCTGGAAGGTGCGCTTCGACACAAGCCTCCTGCCGGACGTTACCGTGGCAGTCCGCTTGACCCCTGCCAACGACGCCGCCCTTGACTACTACTTGCTGCCTCGGCTTGACTTCGGGCAAGTGCCCATCAGCCTGACCGAACGCAACGCGGTGGAGTTGGAGAGCTACCGCTTTGCAACGCTGGACTATCTGTACGGGATGGCGTCGCAGACCCCGCTTCGGAGATGCGCATGAACGCGGGTGTGCCAGCGCGGGACTTGCGAATGATCCCGCTCGACCGAATCAAAGTCCTGAATGCGCGCGACAGGAACGGACTGGTGTTCGGTGGAATCGTTGACAACATCCAGGCGATTGGCCTGAAGAAGCCCATCACGGTGACACCCCGCGCCGGCGCGGATGGCGCCGAGACCTACCTGCTGGTGTGCGGTGAAGGACGTTTCAAGGCGTTCTGCCAATTGGGTGAGGCTCGCATTCCCGCGCTGGTCGTCACGGTCAGCGACGAGGATGCCTTCATCATGAGCCTGGCCGAGAATATCGCGCGGCGCAAGTACAACCCGCTGGAACTGCTGGCCGGCATCACGGAACTTGACGGCCGCGGGCACAGCGCCAAGGAAATTTCGGCGAAGACCGGTCTTTCGACCCAATACGTCTACGACATTCTCCTGCTGGTCGCGCGCGGCGAGGAGCGCCTTCTGGCAGGAGTCGGACGCGGCCAGATCCCGCTCTCGGCAGCCCTCAAGATCGTCAGCGCGGGCAACGACGACAAGGCCGTGCAGGCGGCGCTTCATGAGGCGTACGAGACGGGTCAATTGCGAGGCCGGCAACTGCTGGACGCGCGCCGCCTGATTCAGCAGCGCCAGCTATTCGGCCCCTCCGTGGTGCGAAGCATGCCGGAGAAGCCCGATGGCGTCACCGCGACCAGCTTGGTGCGGGCCTATCGCAAGGAAGCGCAACGCCAACAGTTGCTGGTCCGCAAGTCCGCGCTGGCGCAGCAGCGGTTGCTGTTCGTGGTCGGCGCCCTGCGCGAGTTGTTCGCGCAAGAACATTTCCGTACCCTGCTTCGCGCAGAAGGGCTTGACTCGCTGCCGCGCTACCTGGACGGACGCGTGTTCGAGCGCGCGGTCGATGATGGGAGCGCCACGTGACAGACGTCGCGCTAGCGTTCCTGCCCAAGCCGATGAGCATCGCCTTGGCGCGCATTCTTCCCTCGCACAAGTTGCCCAGCGGGCTCCTGCAGACCCAGAAATTCAAGCAGATCTGCGCATCGATCCAGGCGATCGGCATGATCGAGCCGCTATCGATCGCGCCTGTCGACCGCAAGACCGGGCAGCACTGTCTGCTGGACGGGCATTTGCGTCTCGAGGCGCTGAGGAGCCTGGGTCACCAGGAGGCTCCCTGTCTAGTCGCCACGAATGACGAAAGCTACACCTACAACAACCGCGTCAATCGGCTCTCGACGGTTCAGGAGCATCTGATGATACGACGTGCAGTCGAGCGGGGTGTTTCGCCTGAACGCCTCGCCCGGTCCCTTTGCGTCGATGTTCGGCAGATCACAAAAAAGATGTCGATGCTCGACGGGATTTGCGAGGAAGCGATCGCGATGATGAAGGACCGCCAGTTCTCGACCGAGGTCTCCAGCGCGCTCCGGAAGATGAAACCAGCGCGGCAGGTCGAATGCATGCAGTTGATGGTGTCAGCCAACAACACGACAATTTCGTATGCGCAAGCGATGCTGGCCGCCACCGCGGCGGACATGCTCGTGCAAGGCAGGCGGCCCGCAAAACGTCGCGGTGCAAGCCAGGAACAGATGGCGTGCATGGAGCGCGAGATGAGCAACTTGCAGGATCAGTACCGCATGGCCGAGAACACCTATGGCGAGGACATCCTGAATCTCGTGGTGGTCAGGGGTTACATCGTCAAGTTGCTGGACAATGCTGCGGTCCGTCGATACCTTGAGAAGCGCGAAGCGCAGGTGCTGGAACAGTTGGCACAGATCGTGCGCATGACATCCATGGAGTTGTAGTGCGGCTTCCCCCGTTGGGCTTTGCGAGTCTGGGGCATCGAGCTGCGTTCGAAATCTCCGATGGCGCTGCTGCACCAGGGGAGCAGCTTCAGCAGGCTGTTGAAACTCGGCGCACTTGGATCGCGCGAGGTGATCGGAGCGAGGTTCTCAGCTTCGCTTCGCGGCTTGTTGATTTTGTCTACTGCTGCTTTGCGCGGTTGCTGCCCCCGCTTCGGGCTTTGTTGGCGCTTCATTGCGCCGCTCCAGACGGCAGTTGAACGGCGGCGATTCAAGGGCAGGTCTTCGACGGGGCTTTTCTTGCCGCGGCACGAAATGTGAGTGTGAATGCTCTGTGACAACTGTGTCGATCGCACGCACCTTGAGCGATCCCCTGGTCGCGCAAGCGCTCGAACCTGGCCGTTCATGAGGACTTGACCGAGGGGTCGCCGGTGAACGGCAAAGCCAAATCGAGCATCAGGCGGAGAAGCGTCCGTGGTGAAGGCAAATGATCGCGTCGGGTACCAGTTTGCCGAGTGCCAGGCAGCCGGCGCGGAAAGCGTCTATCCAACTGGCTTCCGAAACCTGGGATGAGGCCAGCTCGCTCCAAATGTCGTCTCCTGACGATTCCATGAGCACCCACCAGAAACGGCCGAGCTCCTGTTCCTCGACAGACAGCGCAATGTCGCGTAGCCGGTTCAACGTTGGCCTCCACGGTCGGAAATAGCACCATGCATCTTGTTGCAATCTGTCATCGCATCCAACATCGCGCCGGTCGGGAAGTCGGGCGCCGGCCATGAGGAACCGATACCTTACCCAGTACTTTCGAGCGAAACGAGCGTACTACAACAACACGACAATGCCCTCGTCGCCGACGTGTTCGATGTGGCCAGCGATCCTCCCATGGCCGTGGCGGCATTTGCGCGAGACATCATGCTGGCTTCGGCGCGCGATGCAGGTTTGGCCGAAGACTTGAACTACCAGCATTTCCTGTACGGGAGCCGCTCATCGCGCAGACGCTCGTGACGTGCTCGAAATGGAACGACACGCCCTGCCGCGACCTCGACTGCGAGAAGGGCAGCCTGGATTTGCGCAGTGCTTTCAAGCACGATGCCGAGCTGCCGGTCGCAAGCACCGACCCCCTGAGGCCGGGCCACTGGCGCAGCTTTCTAATGACCGTCGACGTAGCGGCGTCCTTGGGTAAGGGTCTTTAGCAGGGCTTGTTCCACACCGTCGAACGATTGAATTTTGTATTGCTGGAATCGCGCGCATCCGTCCGATCCCGAGCGCACAGGTAGCCACTGACACTCCTCTCGCGGTATCAGGTAGTAGTCAAGCGGGTCGGTGTTGCCCACTGCCATTCTCACCACTGCGAGCAAGTCCGGCGCTTCACGCGGGGCCTTCGGTATTCGCCACTGTGGCCTTCCATCGGGCGCCTTGCCGCAACGAACAACCGTCAAGGCCACTGCCAAGCCGTTGCACCTGAAGTTTCCAAGGCTCCGAAGGACTTCGCAACCCGCCGATTCGAGGCTCCTCAGTATCCGATCAGTCACCTTCGCGCCGTACGCACGGAGCCTTCGCTTCAAGTCAATGTAGGCGTAGTCTCGATCCGCCTCCAATCCGGCGAGAGCGTAGGCCTTCGGCAGGCTACCAAATCGCATGCGGTATGTCGCAGCGCACGGCATATCGTCTTGTTCGTCGATGATTGCCACAGAGATGCTCCCGATACGCGCGAACAACTCTCGCAACAAGCGAAGCATGGTCGCGTCATCGCAATGGGAGCGAAACGCCAGCAGCGCCTGGGCGCGCTCAAAGAGGCTTTCCTCTACGATGGGCTTGAACATTCCTTCTCGCCGAATCCATAGAACAGGGGCGTTGCGAGTACTTTTCTGTTTGAGTTTTGCGGTACGTCGGTTGTACAGCGAGCATCCCAAGTACCGTTCGTTGGTCAACACGTTGTGCACGGTTTGTCTTGTCCACTGACGATTGAGATCCGTAGGAACACCCAGTCGGTTCAGCCATTGCGCGATTGCCTCTTCCGAGAGGGTTCGCTCGACATAGGCGGAGAAAATCTGCCGCACGCGGCGCGTTTCTGCAGGCGGCCCGGGAATCAGCACAACGCGATCCCCACGAAGATTCTTCTGCTCTCCAGCCTCCAAGATGCCTTTGGCTTCGCCGTTGGCGCCGACCAAGCGACGGCGCAGTCCATATCCGGGCGGGCCGCCCTGGAAGTACCCCATTTCGGCCAAACGGCATTGCCCCGCATACACCTTGGCAGACAGCACCCGGCTGTACTCTCCATCCATGGACCGCTTGATGTTCTTGATCAGCGTGGCCAAGGGGCTACCATCGTTGTCGAAAGACTCATAGCAGTAGACGACTGGTATTCTGGCCCGTGTACAACGGTACTCGTAGAAGGCGCTCTCGTCGGTGTTCTGAAACCGGCCCCAGCGGCTCACGTCAAAGACAAGAATCACGCGAAAGTTAGCCTGACCGCTCTCGACATCTGCAATCAACTGCAAGAACGCGTCTCGTCCGACGGCATCCAAGCCACTCTTGCCCTCATCAGCGTAGGTCCGGACAACCACCATGCCTCGTTGGTCTGCATAGTTGCGAATTGCAAGGCACTGGTTCGCAATCGAGTACCGTTGGTGATCCGTAGACATTCGCAAATATTGCGCTGCAGGGACCTGCATGAGAGCGTTTGTCAATTGCGTAGGGTGGTGCATGTCGGCCTCCAGCCTGAACCTCGGGAGATTCGCCTCCGACGAGGGCAACATTTGCGCACGGAACCACGATCAGACAGATTCAAGAAGTTGCAACATCATCAACGCCCGGTCGAAGGCATTGCAGTCGCAGTCGGTGGGCGTCCTGGCGGCGAGAGGAACTCGCTCGATAGATGAACGATCAGTTGGGCCTGTAAGGGTACGTGGGCTGTCTATGCAAAATCACCCGGCCCCGCAACCTTCATCGGATCATCCTGGGCGCCGACGATGCAATCCGCAAAATGGCGGATGTCGTTGCGAGCGCAGGCTCGTGGGCGGTCTGGTTGGTGGGCTTGGGCGCACGATCGGCAGGGAAGGCTCTTGGGTGTGTCGTTTCCGGCGAGCGTCCAGTCGACAATTGAGTGCGCCAACTGCCGCGCTCGATCCGCGAAGCGCGGCGAATCAGAAGGAAACGCGCATACCCAGGTCGTAGCCGTACGATTTGTCCGGCACCGGCGCAACGCCTGCGACTGGCTGCGTGTAGTAGCTCGGGCCCCCGACAGTCAGACCGGCGCCGTCCTTGTTGCTCAGGTAGGCGACGGTTGCGTACACGGCCGTGCGCTTGGAAAAGTTGTAGACGTACCCGATCGCGAACTTGTCCGCTTTCGGGTCCGGGTTGAACCCGAATGTGTTCAAGTTGATGTTCTTGTACCGGACCGCGGAATACGAGGCGCGCAGGTCGCCCGTTCCGATAGGTGCTGTCACCCCGATCAGGAAGCCGTCGAATTCCGGCTTGGTGACGCCTAAAGGATTGAAGGTGTTGGTCGCGAGGCTCGTTTCCATCTTGTTGTTCGAGTACTCGCCGAAGAGCTTGACCACGCCGAAGTTGTACGAAGCAGCGACGTTCCATGTCTTGATGGTGGCGGTCGAGCCGACGTAGTAGTTGGATCCGACGGTGCTTTCGCCGTATGACAGCGCCACGTCCACCGGTCCGTTCTTGTAGCCACCGCGGGCCCCGACGTACTTGCCGGCGCGCGCGTTGTCGGGGGTGGCTGCCAGCGCCGGATTGGCGGCGATCGCGGCCACGCCCGGAGGCGTCGTGCCGCCCGGGTCGTACGTGACCTTCTCGTTGAAGGCATACATGGCCTGGCCGTAGAAGCCACCCAGCGCCGGCAAGTGATAGCCGATCGAGTTGTTGGCGCGGGAGTATTGCCCATTCGTCCAGCCACTTCTGACGCTGCCTGGCGAAGTCTGTCCGCTGGCGGTGCTGATCAGGCTTGTCCCGACACCGTTCACGCCGAACGGGTCAAAGAGATTGTCGTTCCAGTACGTCGGCGTGTAGTCGCGGCCCAGGCGCAACTCACCCCAGTCGCCATCGTCGATGCTGACCGTCGAGCGGCGGTTGAACGCGATGAGTCCATTCGACCCAACGCCCGAACCGTCGTCGGAATTGAAACCCGCTTCCAGCCATAAGCTGGCTCCCAGCCCGCCGCCCAGGTCTTCCCTGCCGCGAAAGCCGAACCGGCTGGAGCTGAGGGCGGAGTTGGTCAAAACGGTCTGGCTTGTCGTCACGGAGGTACCGAACGGGCCGTTGGCCTGGTTCCGGTAGCTGCTGATGGAGTTGTCCACCACAGCGAACATGACGATGGAGGACTGAGCCGAGGCTGTGCCGATGCCAGCCAAAGCGGCCACCGGCATCATGAGCACCATGCACATTTTCATCGCGAACTCTCCGACAAACTTGTCAATATGCAAGGCACGGTAGATTTCCGCAATGTCGGCGATGTGACGGTGTTGCGAGGATGCTTCAGAGCGCGAGCCAGGCTGACGGACGGTTGGTGCGCAATTAAGCCGTTCTGATCAAGCGGGTTCCGCGACCCGAGGTCACCAACAGAAATGCGCCCCAGCGTGGGCCAGCGCAAGATGCATCGTCTCGTCGCCTCCAGACTTCACACTCACGTCAGATTGGCAAGCAAGAATGACGACGGACAGCTTGCAGGCGCTGATAGAGGATGCGCAAGTGCCGATATGATTTGCATCCTCGATGCCGCAGGCTGTCGCTTTTCCGCTCCTGCCAGAGCATCCGAACAACGGCTCTTGCCAGGCGATGGCCTGGCGCCGCTTTGTTCGATCTTGATGGCAATACGAGTTGTTTTGTATCGCGGCGCAATTCACCGCGCAGCAAATTGGCCGAGGGCTGTCTTACGCACCTCAATGCGAAACGCTTCTGGAGTCTCCTGCGGGTCACATGCGACGCTGCTGGAGGACATCGCGGCCGGCCACTATCCAGGCAACTAAAGAGTTCACTGAGGAGGTACTTCCCAAGCTCGGCACAGCAAGATGACAGGGAGGGGCCAAGCTCTGGTGCTGCTGCGTTGTCATCGGGAACTGCTCATGTCCGGACGGACGCCGTGATCAGCAGTGTCGTGCACGAATCGGGGGCAATAAATGGCGCGACACTGTTACCGCCACGGCGTCGCGATACGTCTTCGCATCCGATAACCGCCACGGCGCGTTTTTCGCACGCAAGCCCGTCGAACGCCGATTGGTGCTGTGACCCTTTTGCCCTTGCGATCGGCTCATGATCCTGAGCTGGCGTAGTCATCGCCAACAGTCCCTAACCGGCTCGGCCGTCGCCGACTCGATACATAGGCGCTTCGCTTGCAACTGCTACACCTGCACGATCGTCCGGCGTTGGCGTCGATGACGACATGCTCTGGTACGCGCGTCCGCGTTGCATAGCTTCGATGCGCACCGCGTCGTTGCGCACAAGTTAGCCTAAAAACGGCAGTTACCGTCATCCAAAGCTGCGGGAATCCAGCACTGGCGCGGAGCGCGGCTGATTTGGCAGACTCACCCGATGGGTGAAGCCAGACGCAAACGACAAGGGGCCCTCGCGCGGGGCGATGAGCACGTCAACCCGGCGCAGGTGGTTGACACGCTGGGCGGGCGCATGCACGTGCACTGGGACGAAGGTGCGGCGGTCACGCCGCACGGCCAGTTGGTCTTCTTCGCGGAGTTCCTGGCGGCCACGGGCGTGTTCGATCGCTGGGTGTCGGCCTGCCCTCTGGAATACCGTAGTGGCAACGCGCCGGACAAGCGCGACGTCCTGGGCACCCTGATGTTGGGCTTGCTGGCGGGCCATCGCCGGTATGCCCACATCACCGCCTTGCGCGGGGACACCGTTGCCGCGCAGGCCTTGGGCATGAACAAAGTCGTCAGCGAAGACGCGCTGCGCCGGGCGCTGGAGCGCATGGACGAAGCGGCCAGTGCCGCATGGATGCGCCCCGCCTTGATGCACTCCGTGCGCGAGGCACTGGACAAGCCTGGACATCGACGCCAGCATCAAGCCGCTGTATGGCCGCCAGGAGGGCGCCGAGTTGGGCTACAACCCGAGCAAGCCCGCGCGGCCCAGCCACGTGCTGCACACCTTCTGGGTGGGCAACCTGCGTCTGGTGCTGGACGTTCAGGTCAGCTCGGGCAAGCAGCACACCAGCGCCCACGCCAAAGCTGCGTTGGGACGGTTGCTGGATGAGTTGGGCGACAAGCACCCGGCCTTGGTGCGAGGCGATTCGGGCTACGGCAATGAAGCCATCCTGCTGGAGTTGGAGAGCCGCTCGCAGCCCTACCTGCTGCGCCTGAGGCAGACCAAGAACGTGCAGCGCCTGGTGGCGCGCCTGTTCGCCCGCCAGGACTGGAGCCGGCCGGACAACCATGGCTGCCAGATGATCGAAGACCAACTGCAATTGCACGGCTGGAGCAGGAAGCGCCGCGTGGTCATCGTGCGCCAGCGCATCCGCGGCGGTCTCGCGCGCGAGCGGCGCGCGGACGATGGCAGGGGTGGTCAGCAACTGCGCCTGGACCTGGCCAGCCCCAGCGTGCATGAGGGTGGGCGGCTATGGGAGTACGCGGTGATGGTGACCGATGTGGCCTACCCGCTGGAAGCCATCGGGCAACTCTACCGGGACCGTGCCGACTGCGAGAACGGCTTCGACGAGTTGAAGAACCTGTGGGGCATGGGCGGCTTCACCACGCAGGACCTCGGGCGCTGCCAGACCGCGGCACGGGCCTGTGCGCTGGTCTACAACTGGTGGACTGGTACTGCCGGGCGGCCAAACCCAGCGCGCGCATGGAGGCGATCACGAGTCGCCCGCTGATGCTGGCGGCGGTGGGCAAGGCGGCCAGCCATGCGGGGCGAACGACGCTGTATCTGACGCTGCTGCACGGCAAGGCGCACATCCTCAAACCGCTGATCGCCAATATCCGTGCGGCCTTGGCGCATGTCAGGGCAACTGCGGAGCAGTTCAAACGCAGGACCCGTGGGCGGCGATGCTGCGCTACATCAGCCAGCGCATTGCGCCTGCCATCGGCCCCTTCAGACCCCCGAACGGGCTCATAGGGATGGGCACCTGCCGGATTTTGGGTTAGTCGGCCTCGGCCTGCGCCACTGGCGGCGAGGTGACAGGTTGCAGTCGTCGCGCTTGGCGCGCTTGCGGGTTGCACCCTGGGAAGTTGTACTCGCATTCCGCGTCGGACTGGGCCGGCTCCCATTGCGCGAGCAGGCGTCGGCCGAGTTGCGCCATGCACGAAAATCCATCCATGTCAGAAATCAGCGAACTTCCTGACGAGACGCTCTTGGCTCAAGCCCAAGAATGGCGCCGGCGCGCGCTGCACGGCGACAAGCGCGCTCGCGGCTTCGCGCACGCACTTGAGGCCGAAATCCGCCGCCGCTTCGGTACCCCGACATCTTCGATGATGGCGCTCGACACCAGGCCGTTGGACGCCCGCTCCCGCCCCTGGTGGCGGCTCTGGTGACGATCTTGCCGGAAGGTCCGCCATCATCGACCACTGCTCGGCGGCTCCGCAGCGATTGCGGGTGTTCACGGGCCGGCCCCCGGAACTTGACGGCGATGCTCGGGGTGCGGCACCGGCGGACACGCCGCTGTTTGCCGTCTATGGCGCCTTCTGCCTTAGATCGCTTTCTCTGCCGTAAGTGATGGGTGGGCGGGAGCGTCTCTCCAGGAGTTCTGCGACGCTCTGGCTCCTGTAGGCCACGGCAAGACCGAATTGGTGCAGAAGGCGTTCTTCGGTCACCGTCCTGCTCGTTCCGACGTAGAAGCGTCTTGAGCCGGCACCGCGTTCCAACGCATCAACTTCCACGTAGGTCACGAGGCAGGTACCGCTCTTCTCCATTCTGTGGCGGATGCGAACGCCAGGAGTCCCCGTTGGGAACAGCTTGTTTCGTGACTCGATATTCCTCAATGGTGGGTTTGGGCCGTCGTAGATGTCTGCGAGAAAGTCTATGGCGCGCGCGAGTGAAGTCTGCGGCGTGCCGAACGGGAATTCCCGATTCCGGTCGGAGAAGAATCTGGTGCGGCCGCGGTATCGCACTTGCCATCCGCGTGTTCCATCCTTGATTTCGATTCGCACGACATGACGAGGGACCCGCATCGTCGCGCCAGAGCGGGTGACAAAGTCGCGATGGGGAAAGTCTGGAGGCAGTAGCGCTTTCGCTCCCGGTTCGTTCGCCGTCATTGCGAGGCATTGTCGTTGTGCCGCGGATTTTCGCCAAGCGTTCCGGACTGCTTGGAGCGCGGGGCTTTTCATCAGACTCAGAGCTTCTCCGCAATGGAAAGGCTTCGATGATTTGCATCTTGTTACGTGCGCTGGTCCTTGGGTTCAGTCCATAGCCACACTGGACGGCCATTGATCGATCCCGAATTGATGATGCGCATGCTGATCTTGGGCTATTGGAGATAAGCATCAGCGCGAGGCCGACCGGCAGCGCCGCGTGACGCACCGCGTTCGGAATGCCGAGCGCGGGTGACGACTGGCCCCATTCAGCGAAGCAGTTATTCGATTGCCACTGGCAACAGCGTCCCCAGCGTCACCAGTGTCGCCACGCTGTCGAACTTGTCGCGATGCCGTGGCAGTGCGGAGACCAAGGCGCTGATGCGAATGTGTGCCTTCCATGACCTGCGATCGTTGCGCCAAGCACGCCGACCCAATCAGTGCCACTGTTGTGACCTCGTCCGACCAGAAACCGGACGCCAGCAACAGCACAATCTCGCTGGCGGTCAATGACGCGGCGATCGCTGCGATGCCGGCGCACAGGCAATTCAGCAGGCGTGCCGCGCGGCCCGGGACGGGATCGCGCCGCAGCCAGTCGGCGGCTTGCACCGCGTGTTGAATGGGAACCTGGCACGTTGTCTCCGGGCGTTGTCGTTGCAGCGACTGTGCGGGAGGCTCATTGACTTGGGAAGTGCGTTTAATGGTTCGAGGCCATGCGCGTTTTCGCAGGCGCGACTTTTGGTCGTCCCCGCCGCGAAGCGCAACGGCTGGGGCGCCGATCCCGTTGCTGAAGCACGGCGCGCCAGTGGTCGCCTCCGGACGTACTCACGCTGTCTGGCATTGAGCGGTCGCGGGGCCAGCGACAAGTCGGCCGCGAATGGCGGCTCTATGGGGCTGCGGCCTCGGGACTTTCACGAGGCAGCTCGCGCCGCGCCAGAGACGACTTCTCTACTGCTCGTCGCTTGCGCACCATCAGACCTTTCGCGCGATAGAGTCGATACGCGCGCTCGACGTTGATGGCCGGCCATCAAGGCGTAGCCGGCTGAGCAGTGGCGGCGATGCTGGCCTGTGAGTTCCCCAGGCACTCGCGTAGGGCCTTGTTGGCTGGCGTTCGCTCCGATCCGGTCATCAAGCAGGGTACGGCCGCGATGCCGATCAGGGACCTGCGCCGCAAGGGCCGCATCAGCGACGCGCCCTTGCGCGCGGATCGCGGCATATGGCAATCCTGCGAGTCGGCGCGCTGGGTCGCGCGGCCCCTGTGACGGCGGCACCCGCTGACGCCTGGCGACTCAGACCATCAGTTCGATCAAGAACGGCCCAATTCGTCCGAAGCTGGAACGCATCAGCCTTCCCAATTCATCCAGCGTGGTCGCGCGTGCGGCCTCCACCCCCATGCCGTTCGCCAGCTTGACCCAGCTAAGCGGGGGGTTCCCCAGGTCCAGCATGCTCATGGCGGTTTCGCCTGGCGACGCGCCGACGTTCCCGTACTCGCCGATCAGGATGTTGTACTTGCCGTTGTTCAGAATGATGGTAGTCACCGGCAATCGCTCGCGAGCCTGCGTCCACAGTGATTGCAGCGAATACATCGCCGAACCGTCGGCCTGCAGGCTGATGACCCGCCGCCTCTTGCCCGCTCCCAACGCGGCACCTGTGGCCACGGGCATACCATCGCCGATGGCCCCACCGGCCAAGTGCAGCCAGTCGTGCGCCGGTGCTGCATGGGTGGACTTGTAGAAGCCGCGGCCGTAGGAAATGCTTTCGTCGGAAACGATGGCGTTCTCAGGCATCAGGGCCGCTAACGTCTGGGCCAGTCCCTCGGGCGTCGGCGCGCCACTTCCTGCCTCCGGCTGGGGGCCGGGATCTGGCATCGCCACGTCGGGCGCCCTCAGGACCTCGACCAATCCGCGCAAAGCTTCATCCGGGTTCTGATCTGGACGCGATAGCACGTGCAGTTGCGCATCGGGCGCGTGCTGCACGGAGGGCATGTTGGGATACCCGAAGAATCCCACGGGCGGGCGAGCGTTGACCAGGATGATGTGCTTGAAGGGCGCTAGAACCCGGATCGCCGCCTCCATGGCGTAGGGGACGCGCTCGAGCGGCAGATTGCCGCGTCCGCGCGCCAAGTGGCTGGTGACGTAGTCGGCCATTACCTTCGCCCCAGTGGCGCTGGCGATGCGCCAGGCTAGGCGCTGCGATGCGGCCAACACGGCATTGCCGGCCAGCAGCAGGAGCACGTCCCCCTGATGGGCGCGCAGGATGCGGGCAGCGCCATCGATAGCAGCGCCGTCGATGGCCGCAGCTGGCGGCGCCGCAAAGGGCGTGCCGACTTCGCCACCTTCCGACCAGGAGACGTCTGCCGGCAGGATTAGGGTTGCGATCTGGCCGGGATAGCTGCGCGCAGCACGTACCGCCTCTGCCGCATCGCGTCCGAGCTCGGGGGTGCGGGTGCTGGTGCGCACCCAAGCCGACACGGTCTGTGCCATGCCGGCCGTGTCCGCCGTCAGGGGGGCATCGAAGGGGCGGTGGCAAGTTGCCTGGTCGCCCACGATGTTGACAATGCCGCTGCGTGCCCGCCGCGCGTTGTGCAGGTTGCCCATGCCGTTGGCCAGCCCGGGGCCGCAGTGCAGCAGCGTGCAGGCGGGCTTGCGTGTCACCCTGTAGTAGCCGTCGGCCATGCCGGTCACGACGTTCTCCTGCAGTCCCAGCACGCACCTCATGCCGGGCACTTGGTCCAGCGCCGCCACGAAGTGCATCTCGCTGGTGCCGGGGTTGGCGAAACAGGTATCCACGCCCGCGGCCAGCAGGGTCTTCACCAAACTCTTGGCGCCATTCATGTGGTCAGCTCCTTGTCGCTGAATGCACGGCGCACCCAGAGGGCTGCACATTTTCCTGCCCCAGCCGCAGGCCGAATGCTGCATACGCATCGCACAGCGCGCGCTGGCTCTTTGCCGAAGCGTCGCCGGCAAGGTACGCAACGTGCCCGTCCGGCCGCACCAGCAGCGCACCGCTGTCACCGATGGCCTCCAGCGCTAGCCAGCCCGTCAAAAAGCTCGATTTCGCCGGCAAGCGGATTTCGCGGCAGTCGGGAAGCGCACCCGCCACGTCGCTCCAGTCGGCGCAACGGCCGGTGAGCAGCGTGAAGCGCGCCGGATCCAGCAAGTCGAGCGTCGAGCGCTGCGTGCCCGGGCTTTCCTCGAACCACGCATGCGGCAGTCGTGCACCCCTCTCTAGCGAGGGCTCGTAGCGCAGGGGATCGGCGGGCCCATGGACTGGCGGTCCGTAGCTGAAGCCGAGTTGCAGTCCCTCGCTGAGAAAGTGCTCCTTGTGCAGTGCCAGCTCCGCCGCCAGAGTGGCGCGCCCTTCGCTCGAAGGCGGCCCATCGGCGAGGACCCCTGTCGCCAGCGCGAACAGGCCCTGGAGCTTCTGCGCATTAGCGAGACTCTGCGCCGTGTTGATCTCCGCCACCGGCCGGCGCTCCGCGCCGTAGCTGTCGAGCAGCACTTCGCCATCGGCCGCGGTCTCGCGCAGGAGCGCCGACAGCTTCCAGGCGAGGTTGTGCGCGTCTTGGATGCCGGTATTGAGGCCGAGGCCGCCTGTCGGCGGAAAGCGGTGTGCTGCGTCGCCCACCAGGAAGCAGCGACCTGCGCGGTATTCTTGCGCGACCTGCGCGGACATCATCCAGGGCAGCACATGCCTGATGCGGATGTCCACGTCGTCGCGGCCGATGGCCCGCCGGATCATTGCTAGGCAGCGCTCGTCCGGGAAATCCGCGCTGTCGAACTGTTCGGCCGCAAGCCGCGGAGAGTAGACCCAGGTACGGGCGGGATCGTAGGCAATGAACGTCCCGGGTGCATCGGGACCGAGAATCCAGTACAGAACGCCTTCCCGATCGCCGATGATCGGCCGGAGGTCGGCCTCGAAATGAATGGTGATGCGCGCCCGCACGGACGCAATCCCACCCATCGGAATTCCGAGGCGCTCGCGCACCGAGCTGCCCGCGCCGTCGGCTGCGACAAGGTAGGTGCCGCGCTCGACGTAGCTCTCCCCCGCCGATTCGAACTGGGCGACTACAACACCCGACTCCTCGCGGCAGTCGACGAAGGTGTGGCCGTGGCGCAGGTCGATCAGGGGCATGGCCGCGGCATGCGCTTGGAGCACGCGCTCGAAGTCCGGCTGCGCGATGTTCAGCAGAGGCGTCGGGCTGGCCCCGGCAGGCGACAGGGCCGTCTCGCTGTCCAGCGGAAGGCTGCCGAGCAAGGGCCCGGCCAGCGTGCGCATGAACAAGGCATGATGGCTGCGGGGTCCGTGGCCCGACGCGCCGCGCAGCGCGTCGACGTCGATCGCAAGCGCGCGACAGATCTCCAGGGTGCGCGGATTGAAAACATGGGCCTTGGGCGCACTCGACTCACGCGGCGTGCGCTTTTCGAACACGACGGACCGGTGGCCCTGGCGCGCAAGCAGGAGGGCCATCATGAGGCCAACCGGGCCGCCGCCTACGATGAGCACGGGATGGACTGATGGGCCCTGTGGCTGCCCGGCTGTTGGGTTCATGAAAATTCTTTCTTCAATGGGTCTGCGTTGGCAGACAGCCGCGCGCTCCCCGGGTCTGCGGCCCCAGGGACAGCGGTACGGCTGCGACAGCTGCGTCCAGTCGTCGGCGACGCTAGCGGGACGGCGCTGAACGGGGACCCACGTTCGGACGGCGCTTCAGGTCCGCCTCCGGCTCGCCTGCCAGATAGCGAGAAAGCAGGGCTTCTGGCTCGAAGTTCGCCCCGATCGGGTTTTCCTCGAACTCGGGCGATGACAGCCAGGCCGTCGCTTCCTCCATGTCCGCGAAATTGTCGATCTGCAGCTCGACTCGGTTGCCGTCGGGGTCGGTGTAATAGATGGACGTTGTCGGGCCATGGTTGAGTGAATGGTGCGGCATGATGCCAGCGTCGCGCAGACGCACGAAGGTGCGCAGCAGGTCGCCAAGGCTGCTGTAGGTGAAGGCCACATGGTGCAAGCCCGAAGCGGCAGGCGCGGGGCCCGACAGCGACGGGATCTCGATCACCGCCACTCGATGGTGCTCGTCGTCGAAAGACAGAAAGCCGATGAAGTGGTTGTCGAATACGGTTCGCGCGAGCAGGACCGTCGCGTACCAGTCCATCATGGCCTTCTTGTCCCTGCTCTTGAAGACAAGGTGCGCCAGCTTCTCGGGCGGACGGTCTTGCTCGGGCAGGGTACGCATCGCATGACTTGGGTTCATTTCTCACCTTCCTGTCTTAATCCTTGGACGTCGCCTACCTGGCCGCCAGACGCGTCCGCCGCTACCGTGTTGCGCAGCGCACCGACGCCATCTACCGTCACCTCCACCACGTCACCGGCCTTTAGCCACAGCGCGGGCTCGCGCGACACTCCGACCCCAGCCGGTGTGCCCGTGGCGATGATGTCCCCGGTGCGAAGCTCTGTGAACGTAGACAGGTAGTGGACGATGCGCGGAATCGAGTAAATCAGCTTGTCGGTCGAAGAGGATTGCATCTCGCGCCCATTCACTGTCGTGCGGATGCGCATCGCGGCCACATCCGAGATTTTTTCGCTGGTCACGATCCAGGGCCCGCAGGCCCCGCTGGCGTGGAAGTTCTTTCCTGCCGTCAGCGACTGCTTCTGGACATCCCTGACGCTGCCGTCCATGAAGACCGTGAAGCCTCCCACGTGGTCCCAGGCATCGGCCAGCGCGATGTGGCGGCCCGGTTTTCCGATGACGAACGCCACCTCGCCTTCGAAATCGTATGCCGTCGACGAGGACGGCATGGCGAGCGGGTACCCGTGTCCGACCACGCTGCGGGCAAGCCGCAGGAACACTGAGGGAAAAGGCGGCATGTCACGCTCGACCTCTTCCACATGTTCCTTGTAGTTGAGCCCGATGCAGAACAGCGCGGCGTCCTCGACAAAGGGCACCTCCAGCGCCGCGCCGGACAGCTCGGACGACATTGCGGCGGCATCCGTCCAGCCGCCGGGGGCGCCCGTGTGACGCAAGGCGTCGATGACGTCCTGCTGCGACAAGATGCGCAGCCCCTCGTGTCCCGCAGCAACCCAGCGAACCTCCGCGCCGTGTCGAATTCTGGCAAGTTTCATGTTGCGATCTGTTTCAGCATACGATCAGTCCATGGTCATCTTGACCTTCGACTCCCGCACGATGGGCCCGACCACGGCGCGGTCCTTGCGCACGAACTCCGCGAAATCCTCCGGGCTTCCGACCATCGGGTCTATGGTCTGCGGATCCATGACACTGGTCTTGAAGGCCGGATCCTGCATGGCCTGATTCACGAGGCCATTGATCTTGCGCACGACGTCTTGCGGCGTGCCGCGCGGGGCGAAAAGGCCGAGCCAGGTCGTGATGTACTGGGGAAAGCCCTGCTCGGCCAGGGTGGGCACATTCGGCAGCAAGGGGCTGCGCTTGGGGCCGAGGATCGCCAGCGGCTTGACACGGCCAGCCTCGATCAGGGGAATGGCTGGACCGATGCCAAACAGCGTGACATCCACCTCGCCGGCGATGGTGGCCTGCAAGGCCGGACCGCCGCCCTTGTACGGCACGGAAAGGAAGCCCGCGCCGCCCGAGTTGGACAGCCATTCCGCATACACGTGCACGAAGCTGCCGACGCCGAATGTCGCCCACTTCACCGACCCCGGCTTCGCCCTGCCAAGTTCCATCAGTTCGACCATCGAGTTGGCACGCACGGAAGGATGCGCCAGGACGATGCCGGAAATGATGCCAAGGTTCGCGACCGGCACCAGGTCGCGCTCGGCGTCATAAGGCAGCTTGTCATAGAGAAGCGGATTCATGATGACCGGATCGCTGTTGGTGAGAAGCAGCGTGTACCCGTCTGCGGGCGACTTCGCGAAGTACGAAGTACCAATGATCCCCGTGGCGCCGGGCCGGTTCTCGACAACGACTGCCTGGCCCAGCCGCGGCCGCAGGAACTCGCCGAGCCCCCGCGCGATCGCATCGGTCGCAGCGCCTGGCGGACCCGGAACGATGATGTGGACTGGCTTGTCGGGGAACGTGGTGCCTTGCGCCAGTGCGGCCTGCGCCACCGCCAGTGCGGCGGCGCACAATAGGCGACTGAGCCGCAATAGTCTCTGCTTCACGATTGTCTCCTTATCTTTCAAATTATTCGAACCTCAGTGATCGAAGTGCAGGCAAGCACGTCGTTCAGTGAACGGGGACTCGCCACTGCGCAGCCCGGGTCGCCCTTCCTTGGTAGGAACCCGCTTCAATCCGTGCTCAACGCTTTCTACGCAAGGCTGCTGGCCGCTGGCAAGCCCAAAAAGGTCGCTTTCCTGGCCTGCATGCACAAGCTGCTGATCGTCCTGATCGCGATCGCTTGCACCAGGATGCCTTGGAGCAATGAGATTGCGGGGATCGCCTGAGTTCGTCATTCAAGATGGCTGCTTGGCTTGTTTCCTTGTGGAAAAGGATGCGCTTTTGCCTTCCCGCGTCCTCAGCGTCAGGACTGCCCGGCCAGTACCAGCACCGCACGGCGGTGCTGGATTCGCCAGCCGTCGGTGGTCCGCCTGAATTCGTCCTCGAATCGGCCAACCATCTCCGGTGCGGCGAGGCTCAGTGGCAACGCAGGCGCAGCCGGGTCGGCGCACTGGATGCGATAGAGGAGGAAAGGCGTCACGCCACGCGCTGACGTCTCATCAATCACCTCGATGTGTGATTGAAAGCACAGGTGTTGGGTGTACAGGTCTGGCGGGCGCCGCGACTGGGCTGCACGGATCTCCTCACGCCCCGCCAAGGTGGCGCCGCGGCGTTCGAACCGACCGTCCTGCGCGAACAGTTCGGCCACCGCGTCACCGCATCGCGCGTCCACAAGGACCGCAAACGCCGCGACAAGCTGCTGGCAATGGCTAACGATCGCGCTTTTCGACTGCTGCATATGTCTCCTCTGCTCACCACGCATTTCAGGATCGCATGTCTGTCGATGCGCCGCGTGGCCAGTCCAAGGTTAGTGGGAGGGGTATATTCCGCAAAATACCAATATCCGATACTGCCATCACTATTTGATATGCCGCTTCCGCTTCGTGACCTAATGCGCATCCTAGCCATCGCGGAGCATGGAAGCGTGAGCCAGGCAGCGCGCGCGCTGCACATCGCGCAACCGGCGCTGTCGAAGACATTGCAGGGATCGGAGGCCTACCTGGGCGCTGCCCTGTTCGTTCGCGCGAACAGCGGGGTGCAACTGACGGCAGCCGGTGGCGCGCTGATCGAGCACGCGCGTGCCATTCGCGGGGAGTTGGAGCGTGCCGATAAGAGCATGAAGTTGCTGCGCGAAGGCCAACGGCGCCGGGTAACGATCGGCATCGCAGAAGTGCCGCCGCTGGTGCCCACGGCCCAGGCCTTGCTGAAAACCCAAGAGGCATTCCCGGAACTGACGATTCGCGTCGAGGTCGCGTCCTTTCAGGGCATGGTGGACCAGCTTCTCAGCGCGCAGATCGACTTCATCTTCGGAGCGCTTCCGGATCAGCCGCCCAGACCAACGATCGTTGAAAAAACGGTTTACATTGAGGAGGCCATCATCGCATGCAGCGCCCGCAGTCCATTGTTTTCGGCGAAGCAAGTGCGCTCGTCCGCGCTGACCGACGCGCGCTGGATCATTGGCCCGGAAGGGCAGGCCTCCCGGCACCTCCTACAAGACTTCCTTCGCCTCCGTGATTTGGCCGTGCCACACGTCGTCCTCGAGACCGAGAGCGTTCCGCTGCGGCGCCAGATGGTCCTGGAGTCCGATCTCCTATCGGTCTTCTATCGGGCGCAGGTGCAGACCTGGCTGAAGTCGAAAGAGTTGCGTGCCCTGCCGCTCGAGTGGCCACGCAAGCGCCGAGTCGGCACCTTGCGCCCAAGTGCGTCGCCGACCAGGGTGCATGACGTCTTCGTGGAGGAGTTGCATATCGTCTGCAGACGGGACGGGTTGACGACCTGACGTGCAGCGATCGTTGACCGGTGATCGCTCGGAAACCGGCGCCCGAACGTCGGGGGCACGGTCAATCCTCGTCTCACCCCGTGCGCGCCCTCTTTCACGACGCCGGGGCACGACAAGCAAGCGAAGCTGATGGCTGGATCCGGCTGCGAAGTCGCCGGTCGGTTCGCTGCCCCCTAAGCAAGCTCCCTCAAGTTGACGGAGTACGTGTCGATCGGAATCTGGCTGCGGCCTGCTTGGTAGCCAGTGCCGCCGTCACCCAGGCGATGACCACGACTAGGTCAGGCGTTCTTCACAGTCGTTCAAGCATTTCTTGAACCTGACCTGACACTTCCGAGCGGGACGTGCGCCTTATTCGATCACGATGTTAGCCTGCGCGAGGACCGACTGCGGCAGCGAGAGGCCGAGCTCGCGTGCCGTGCCCAGATTGAGGGCGAGATCGAACCGAGAACGCCGCCCTACGGGTAGATCGGCGGCTTTTTCTCCCCTGAGAATTCGCGCGACGAATGTGGCCGAGTATTTGCAGTGCGCAGCCAAATCGGTGCCGCAGCTCATCAACATACTTGACCGCGCGGTTAGTCGGCGGACTTGCCAGCCTTGACCAAGAACCCTTCGGTCCGAAGAGACGGAAGTGGGCGTACTTGGCTCGGTCAAACCGCAGTCCGGCGTCGCGCAGGATGGGCCTACCACGCAGCTCTGCCACATCAATGGTGGTACCAGCCAGGGGAACGATGACCAGGTTGCCGTCAATGCGCTTGGCCTCATTCCAGCCACCGCGGTCGATGGGTGCGCATCCGATGATGGTCTGGGTACCAGGCCCTCCTGTCACTCCAACGAGGAGCGCCGGCGAGGTGTCCGGGTTCGCAATCAATCCAGGAATGCGGGACGCAAGCTGCCAGGCCTCGCGCATCCGATGAGCGATTTGCTGGTCGGTTGGCGGATTTGCCAGGTCGTAGCCAGGCACCACGCCCTCCGTTTCATTGACCGCCGGCTTGTTGTTCACCCGCACGAAGAGGAGCGGCCCATACTCCTGGGCGACCTTGACCAGGTCTTCCGTGCCCACAGGTTGGGTGGTACGCGCTGCCAGTTCCGGTGGAACGCCGAGGGGTCGAAACGCAAAGGCGCCGACTCCAGGGTGGTCGTTGAAGAACTTGTCCTTCAGTGCGCCAGCTGGTTTGCACACAGAAATCAGCGCCGTCTCCACCGCATCCGCCATCTCCTTGGAGCCAAGCGGCCCAATGATTTCAACCTGCGCTTGCCGCTCGTTCTTGGCCAGCCACTCTCGAAACCGCGAGTTGGAGGCGCCCGCCTGATGCGAAACCGCTCGCTCGACGTGCGTGCCCTGGCCCACGTAGACCGGGTTGCCCTGCGCGTCAGATTGCCGCTAGACGCGGCAGCCGTTGTTCTCAACCGTGATTCGAAGCGACGCCATCATGCCCTTGGCCGGTGCGGCGCCCCCTGAGAACTGTGAAGCCAATGACTTTTCTATCAGCTACAAGCCCAATGTGCTGGCGGCAGGCATCTCGCGATGCCGACGGACAGTAGAAGGGCCGACATCACCTCGGGTTACGACGTCAGCATCGTACGCGTAACGATAGCCGACTCAAGGCCCAAGGGCCAAGACCAAGCAGAATCTGTAGGGCACGGTCGAACCAAGCGGCCGTTGCAAGCAACTAGACAGTGTTCCCTCGTAGTCCGGCGTCGCCTGCGTCCCCGCGCGCCCGCTTTTCCGAGGCGGTTACTTCGGCAAAGGCACGAAGCCGCCAGCTGTTGGCGCTGGTGTAAATCCGCGTCTATTCGCTGGCGAGGGCTCGGTTTTCTGCGATCAGTGACCGAACAACATTCGAGTGATGAAGTGGCGATGGGCCCGTAGGGGCCATCGTTGTGTCGAGCCTTGCGGCCGCAAGATCAGAACGGCGCGTCGTGGTCGAAGTCCGGCGGTGCGCTGTTGGGAACAAGCTGATCGCGCAGGCCTGCTGGGCCTGCGGCCCGTAGACCGCCCAGACGGCCTCACGTACGGCGTGCAGGCTCTCGAGCACCGCCAGCGCCTGCTCGGGCGACCAGTGGCTCGGCACCATGAACAACGGCGACGGTAGGGTCGAGCGTCGCGTCATTACGGGGCCTTGCTCGCGCGCGGCGACGGCTTGCGTGCAGCGCGCTCGGCCTTGCGCGCCGCCTCCCGTTCGTCGGCCTCCTTCTGGCGATAGGATTTGCCATCGATGCGCAAGACCTCGGCGCGATGCATCAGCCGGTCGATCAACGAGACGACACAGGCTGCATTGGGGAACACCTCGGCCCATTCTGCGAACGGTTTGTTCGTGGTGGCCACCGTGCGCTCTTGTGTTGGTAGCGCCGGCTGATCAGCTCGAACAGCAGATCGGCATGGCGGTTCGAGTACGACAGGTAGCCGACCTCATCGATCATGAGCAGGTCGGAGCGGCGCAGTGGCGAAGCCGCCGGCGCAAGGCCGAGTCGCTGACCAGCGACGCCAGCTCGCGCAGCAGTAGAGCCGCCGTGATAGTACTGTAGTTAGAAAATTCGCCAGTTCTTCCGACCACCATTTCGCGAAGCGCACCGTGCCATGCCCGCAGGTGTTGGCGCTCGACGGCACGACGAAAAGCCGTGCGTTCGGCAGATGGCCGATGGCGCGCTCCAAGGTTCCGGTTTCCTGCGGATTGCGCTCGTCGTCGGCGGACACGACAGTCAGCACGGGCGCCCGAAGTCCATCGAGACCGGGCGACGGATCGTAGTCGCGTGCGGCCTCGTACTGGTAGAGCAGGTCGTTGGCGTCCGTGTCGAGGCGTCGCGCCCGCAAGACAGCCAGCCACCGGTCGGCAGCCTCGCGGTCGGGCGCGGCCTCTACGATGGCCAGCGTGCCGCCATTGATGCCACATTGAAGGCTTCCCCCCCGGCGCGGGCTGCGGGCGGCTGCTCGGTGTACTGCCCCTCCTGCCATTGCGGATCATTCCGGATGGCATCGATTCATCACGCGCCGCATCAACCAGTTGCGGCCCAACATCGGCGCGGGCTGCGACCAGAGCGCAATGAGCGTGTCCATAACATCCGGATGGCGCACCCCCCACAGCCACGCGTGCATGCCGCCCATGGACGCCCTAGCACTACGCGCAGCTTGTGCAGGCCGAGGCCTTCGGTCACCAGCCGGTGCTGTGCGTCGACCATGTCCTCGTCGCCATAGCGCGGAAAGCCGGTGCCCAGCCCGTCCGAGGACTTGATGCTGCGGCCATGACCGATGGCATCCGCCGACACGATGAAATGCGTGGCTGCATCCAGCGGCTGGCCGGCTCCGAAGAGCTGGCCACCGAACTCCGGCGACAGCATGCCGCGGCCTGTGCCGTGCAGCACGAGCACCGGAGCGCCTGCGGGATTGCCAAGCACCGTGTAGCTGAGCCGCAGTTCCGGCAAGGTCTCGCCGCTGCGAAAACTCACGTCCCGCGCGATGAACATCCGTTCCGCCGGCGTACGCCAGGCCGCCTCTGTGGCCGACGGCGAGGTCTTCATGGCAACGACGGCGCGGCCAGGAGTCCTTCGGCCTCCAGGTCAAAGTTCAACTCAAGCTTCAGGCCCAGCGGATCCTCGAGGAAGACCTGGTGCAGGTGCGTCCCCTTCAACGGCGACTCATCGAAATGGATGCCCGCGGAATGAAGCGACTCGCGGGTCAACAGGAGCCCGTGTGCCACCAGCGCGATGTGGTCGAGTCCGCCGCCGCCACGCGCCGGCGTTTCCTTCAGCAATGCATTCAGGTGCACGAGGGCATGGCCGCGGGCGTAGAGCCAGTAACCCGGGTACCGCAGGTTCGGCCGATAGCCCTGCGTCAAGCCGAGTGTGCGGGTATAGAACGCGAGCAGCACCGGAAGGTCGGCGGGTGCGCAGCCCACCGTGAAGTGATGGAGTGTCGAAACGTTGGCGATCATGCGGTGCTTCCCTGCGTGGCACGGCATAACACCGTGTCCATCGCGTTGCCAAGAACTCCAGCCGCGTATTTTGCGCCGCCTCGCGAACGCCAGGCCACGTGGCCGTCCGGCCGTACCAGCACCGCACCGTCTGCGTCGATGCCGTAGGCCTGCAGCCAGTCGACGCCGTCCTTCTGGCGTTCGTCGCCGATGACCACGCATTCGATGCGCGGCGGCGACAGCCCTGCCGCCGCATCGCGCCACGCCATACCCCGGGGCGCCGTCAGGAGCACAAACCCGCGACCCAGGTAGTCGAGCGTGGACTGGGTGTGTTCGTCCGGTGCGAGTGCCACATGCGGCGCGCGGCAACCCGGCGTTGCACTGGGCGCGTACTGCAGCACCGGGTCTTCGACATGGTGTTCGGTTCCGTCAGACATCACGGCCCCGGCGGCGTAGTTGGCACCGAAGATCAGTCCGACCTCGTTGAGGAATTCCTTGCGAGGCAGGACAGCCTTCTCTTGGCGAGCCGTGCGACCCATCGACAGTGCATTCAGGAGGCTCGTCTGCGTCACCGCCTGCCCGACGCGCCGCCGCTCGGTGTCATAGGTGTCCAGCAAGGCGTCGCCAGCTTCGCCGTTGACGACAGCCGCCAGTTTCCACGCCAGGTTCTGGGCGTCCTGTACGCCGGTGTTCAGGCCGAAGCCGCCGGTCGGTGGCATCTCGTGCGCCGCGTCGCCGGCAAGCAGCACAAGCCCTGCGCGGTAGCGCTGGGCGACCAACGCCGAGGCCTTCCATGCGCCGACGCCAAGCACATCGACCGCGATGTCGCCGGCGCCCACGGCCCGGCGAATGATCTCGACGCAAAAGTCGGGAGTGAACTGCTCGGGCGTATAGCCGTAGTGCGCCAGCGAGGTGACGAGGAAGCCCCAACGATCGGTGCCGTTGATGGTCATGAAAGTGCCGCGCAGTTCCGGCTGCTCGATGAGGTACAGCCCGGCGGGCCGCTCGGTCACCCAGGGCGTAAGATCGACCCGGCAATGGATGTTGACGCTGTCGTACACGTCGCGCTCGCCGTCGCGCTCGATGCCCAGTTCTCGCCGGATGCGGCTCTGCGACCCGTCGGCCGCGATCATGTAACGGGCACGGACGTCTTGTTCCCGTCCTTCGCGGTCGCGGATGCGTGCACGCACGCCATCGCCTTCGACGTGCCACCCGACCAGTTCTGTGCCAAAGCGTATACGTCCCGGGCCATCGGCTTCGGCCCGGTGGCGCAGCACCGGCTCCAGCACGTCCTGCGAGCAGCCGCAGTTGCCCGTGATCGAGTACGCCTGGCTGGCTGCTCCGCGCGTGGGGACCAGCCGATTGATCTCGCGTCCGGCAAGGCTCTCTGCCCACATCACCATGCCATTGAACCGCGCGGGCATCGCGACGGCGCGAATCGCGTCTTCGAGGCCGATCTGACGGTACATCTCCATGGTGCGGGCATTGAGCGCACGGGCCTTGGGCAGCGTGGCCGTGCTTTCATGGCGCTCGATCAGCAGCGAGTCGACGCCGAAGTGCGACAGATAGACAGAAGCGGTGAGGCCCACAGGGCCGCCACCAATGATCAGGACGGGAATCTCCAGCATGTGTCAGGTCTCCAGGCGCCACGTGGCGCACACAGGTTCAGGCGCTCAGGCCAGGAATTCGATCAGGTGCCGGGCCACCAAAGCCGGCGCCTGGGTCACGGCCAGATGGCCCACGTCGGGCAGCACGATGCTTCGGCTGCCAGGAATGCTTTGGGCCAGGGCTAGGGTGAGTGCGGTGGGCACTACACGATCCAGCGCACCGGCGATCAGCAGCGTCGGCTTCGCGATGCGGCTGATGTCCAGGTTGGGCATTTCGCCTGTGGCCGCGGCCCGCCGTTCGGAACGCGCCGAACGTACTGGCGCCGAAGCAAAGTGACGCCGGGCGACCGGATTCGCCTGTAGGTAGGCCGACGGGTAGAAGTATTCAGCCATCTGCACCGCCGATTCGGGCAGCTCGCCGCGCAGCCGTGCCAGCGCTTGCGCTACTTCAGGATTGGCCTGCGCGAGCGACGCTTGGAGCGGCCAGGTGCTGCCCAGCACCAAACGCCGGATCGCATCCGGCTGCCGCACTGCCAGGGCCTGCGCGACACGTCCACCGAAAGAGGTGCCGAACACATGGGCCGTCGAATGGCCCAGCGCATCTAGCAGCGCCTTGGCATCGTCGGCGAGCATCGCCAGGGTGGCGGGTTGTTCGGGATTGGCGGTGTCACCGCAGTCGCGTTGGTCGTAGGTGATGACCGTGAAGTGCTCGGCGAGCGCGGGCCGGACGAGTGCGAATTGCCGCCTGCTGCCTTCGGCGCCGTGCAGCAGCAGCAGGGGTGGCCCGCTGCCTTCCACTTCGTATGCAGTGCGTGTCTCGTTCAGTTCCAGAGTGTCCGACAAGGTCACGCCCCTTCAGCTCATCTCGATGCCCAGCGGGGGCAGCAGCTGGTGGTAGCGCTCGATCTCCGCAGTGACATAGGCTTTGAAAGCGTCCGGGCGCTGGCCGTCCGGCTCGGCACCGCTCTCGTGGGCGAACTTGACGAAGGCGGGTGCCTGAGCGGCATTGGCCATGGTCTGGTGCAGGGACTCCAACAGCGGGGCCGGCAGCTTGGCGGGTGCCCACACGCCGCTCCAGGCCGGGATGTCCTGCACATTCAGGCGCGATTCGGCGAAGGTGGGTACCTCGGGGAACAGCGTGGATCGCGTGGTGCCCGAGATGCCCAGCGCGCGCAGTTGCCCAGCCTTGATCTGCTGGTATGCGACCGAAGGCGAAAGAAAAGCGCAGTCGACCGTTCCGGCGATCAGGTCCGTGGTCGGCGTGCCCTTGAAAGGAACGTGGACCAGGTCCACGCCCACGCCCTTGCAGAACAGCACACCGATGACATGCGTGGTGTTGCCCACGCCAGACGAACCGAAGTTGAGGAACCCCGGCTTGGCCTTGGCGGCAGCGATGAACTCGTCGATGGTCTTGTACGGCGACTTGTCGCTGACCAGCAGAGCGAAGCCCGACGAGCGCGTGAGGCGCGTCACCGGCGTGAAATCGGCAATCGAGTCGAAGGGCAGCTTCTTCATCAGCACCGCGTTCGTCGTGAAGCCGCCGGTGGTGTAGAGGACCGTGTTGCCGTCCGGCCGTGCGCGCGCCACCTCGAGGGCGCCCAGGGACCCCCCCGCGCCGGCCTTGTTGTCCACGATCACGGGCCGCCCCGTGCCCTTGGTGATGGCGTCGGCGAGGATGCGCGCCGTGATGTCGGTGCCGCTGCCGGCAGAAAAAGGCACCACAATGCGAAGCGGCTGTGAGCCCTGGGCCTGCGCCCCGCGAGGCACCAATGCCGTGGCGGCCAGTGCGCCGATGAAGGACCTGCGGTCTTGAAGCATGCTTGTCTCCTGTTCTTGTGATTCCTGCAACCAGGCGGTTCAGGAGAGGCACAAGGTTAGGGGCGGCCGGCAAGCGCGTCCAAGCACATCTTCTGATCGGGTCGATAAGCCGCCGGCATCGGCGCTCTGATCAGGCGAGGGTGGCGTTGGGCCAGCGTCCCTCGCGCACATGCGCCTCGATTGCTTCTCGCAGCACCTCCATCACGCCCTCGGTGGCCCGCGATGCGGGGCGGTCCGACGCGCGGGCGATCACGCGATGCAGGAACAACCCGTCGATGGGAATGGCCCGCAGCCGGCCGGCGTCCAGATCTTCCTGCACGGCAGCGGCGAAGTGGGCCGTGACGCCAACGCCGGCCATGACCAGCCGCCGTGCCACTTCGGCCGTCTCGACTTCGACCACCTGGTTGAGCTCGATCTTTGCGCGCGCGGCTGCCACCTCCAGCTCGAGCCTCACGCCCGACTTGATCCGGCCCGTCATCACCAGCGGCACGCCATCGAGGTCGCGCACTCGAACCTTTTTCAACCTGGAAAAGCGCGCGTCGTCATGCCGTGCAATCAGGCAGACCTGTTCTTTCATCAGCGGGATACTCTGCACGTTCGCTCGCTCCACAGGCTCGATCAGCAAAGCGACGTCCACTTCGCCTTGCGCCAGCATTTGCTGCAGCGAGGGTGCAAAGCCTTCGATGATGCGCAGGCGCACGTCGGGAAAACGCTCGAGTACGGCCTTGGTGAGCAGCACGGTCAGCTGCTGAGCGAGCCCTGGCGACAGGCCTACAGCCACGGGCCCGCGCGGTTCGCGCTGGCGCACCACAAGGTCGGTCTTCATCTGCTCCGCGTAACGCAGCAGGAATACCGCGCGCTCGAGCAACAGGAGTGCTTCTTCGGTTGGGGCGGCGCCCCTCGCGTGACGCTCGAATAGTCGTACGCCGAGTTCCTCTTCCAACAACTGTATCTGACGGCTAAGCGCGGGCTGCGTCACATGCAGGACGCCTGCTGCCCTGCCGTAGTGCTGCTGCGTAGCGAGTGCGACGAAGTAGCGGAGTTGACGCAGGTCCATGCGGCAATCGTAGCCTGTTCACTTTTCCGAATCGCGAGCGCCGTGGAACAGTCGTGAATGACAGCATTCAGAGTCTGTACTCGACGCTCGCGATGCGGCTCGCGTCAGGCACCGTGCCCTTCAAGTCGGAGAGTCCACTTCCCGGCGTAGGCGCTCCCATCGGAACCGGGGCGAACTCCGTGTCATCGCTCAATTCCGAGCGCGCTGACCCGTCGCGCGTTTGGCCGGCTGCGCGAGCCAACGCTCCATGCCATCAAGCAGAAGTTTCAGGCCCGCGTCGAAGGCCGTCTTCGTGTCGACCTTCGAGAACGCCTCGGCGAAGAAGTGCGCGTCAGGGTACTCCGCTTCCGAGGTCATCCGGATGCGGCTGCGGATGTACTCGCCATGCTCCGCCGGCAACTGGCGATTGACCTCGGCGTATGCGGAAGTCATGACGTACTGCATGAACAGGTGGTAGCCCAATGCGCATTGTTCCGGCGTGAAGCCTCCCGCCCTGAAAATGCTGGCAATCCTGTTGAGATAAACCATCCCGTAGTCAGTTTCGCCGGGGCCCACCTGCTGGAAGAGGCGGAAGCGGTTGTGGGACATGAGGTAGCGCAGTACGCCGCCGTACTTCCTCATGACGTCGAAGATCGCGTGGGCGTGATCCTCCATGTTGCTGCGCCAGTTCTCCTTGGTCAGCGGACGCAGTTGCTGGACGCGGTCCATGAAGTACCGGTTGATCACCCCGGAGATCAACTCATCCCTGCTGCCGGCGTAGTAGTGGATCAAGGCGGGCGTCACGCCGAAGTGCCGCGCCAGTCCGACGATCGACAACTCGTTGAGCGGCTCCACCATCGCCAGTTCGACAGCCTTGTTGAGGATCTCTTCCCTCGAAATCATCGGAGTGACCGAAGGATCGAGGCCATCGACCTTGCTCGGACGGCCGCGCCGACGCGGTACTGCCGGCGTCTCGATCCCGCTCTTCGGCGCCCGTGGTTTCCGCCCTGCCGGCACGGCGGAGGGCACTGGGTTCAATGTCTTGCCTGATGTCTTCATAGGGGCTTTCTGCCTGTTTGACGCACCATTAATTTTGCCCTACATTTAATTAATGCGTAGTTAATTAACGGAGACAACAGCATGATCGAAGCTCCCAGAGCGAAGGCCAAAGTAACTGCAGGGTTGAGAGGCGCCGGCTGGAACCCGGCCCGGATGGACCGGCCCTACAACGTCAGGCCGCACGGCTTGCGAACAGCCGACAACCAGCGCACGCTGGGCTTCCTCTACTCGCTGACCGGCAAGGAGAAGACAGTCGTGTGCCTGATGCACCCCCGGGAGTTCTCGGGTACCCCTTACCTGGTGCCAGACGTGCTCGATGCGGGATGCGCATGCTGGGTGCAGGCGCCGCGATCGATCGGCAACGACCTGCGCCTGGAACACGAGGTTGCACTGCTCGATGTCGCAGCGGGCGTCGCGCACCTGCGCACGCTTGGCTTCGAGGAAGTGGTGTTGCTCGGCAACTCTGGCGGCGCTGGCCTCTATGCCTTCTATACGCAGCAGGCATTGCGCGCCCCCGCCGAACGGCTCGCTGCCACGCCGGGAGGCCGTCCGGTCAAGCTGGCGGCAGCCGACATGCCACCCCCGGACAGGCTGATCTTCGTGTCGCCTCATCCGGGACAAGGCAAGCTGCTGATGAACTGCATCGATGCCTCGGTGACCGACGAGCGCGATCCGATGTCGGTCGATGAAGCCCTGGATCCCTTCGACCCCATCAACGGCTATCGTGCTGCGCCGGCATCGTCTTCCTACGCTTCCGAATTCGCAACGCGCTACCGTGCGGCGCAGCGCGCTCGGGTCGAGCGCATCGACGCACACGCCAGGACCCTTCTGCGGGAACGTGCCGCGGCGCGAAAGGAGCTCAAGGCCTATGGGCCAGACGCAACCCTCCCGGGCGCATTGCGGCGCAAGGTCGCCCACACGCCGATCTTTCCGGTGTGGCGCACCGACGCGGACCTGCGCTGCTGGGATCTGAGCCTCGACCCCTCCGATCGCGACGTCGGGACGCTCTGGGGCCAGGACCCGTTCACATCGAACCTCGGGAGCGTCGGTTTTGCACGGCTGGTCACGCCCGAGTCGTGGCTTTCGACCTGGTCGGGCCTCAGCTCGAACGCAAGCTTCGAAAAGTGCGGCCAGGAACTCCGGCTGCCGACCTTGATGCTCGAGTACACGGGAGACCAGGCAGCCTTTCCCTCCGACATGGATGCCATCTTCGAATCCCTTGGAACGACAGAAAAGTCGCGCCAGAAGATTCGCGGCAATCACCACGGCATGCCGCTCGTGGAGGGCGAGGAGTCCGGGCAGGTTGCCGTCGGTCGTGCAGTCCAGTCGTGGCTGCGAGAAGAGGCAATGGCCTGACAGGGCCGCCGCATCCCGATGAATTCAGGAGACTCCGTGAAAAGAAACCACCTCGCCGGATGGACCTGTGCGCTCGCGTTGACGCTGCAATGCGTCCCTGCGTTCTCGCAAGCCTTTCCCACCAAGCCCATGAAGATGGTGCTTCCAACCGCGCCCGGTACCGCGCCGGACACCATCGCCCGCATCATCGGCAACAAGCTGGCGTTGGCAATGGGGCAGCCCGTGATCGTCGAGAACAAACCGGGTGCTGGGGGCATCCTCGCGATGAACCAGCTCAGGCAGTCGCCCGCCGACGGCTACACCTTCTCGCTCGTCCACGCGGCCGTTGCCACGGTGACGCCGCTGACCTACAAGGAAGGAAAGTACGACATCGAGCGCGACTACGAAACGGTGGCCGTGCTCGGCGTCACGCCCATGCTGTTCGTCGCAGGGCCCAAGTTCGCGGCCAGGACGCTGGCAGAGGCGATCAAGGCGGCTAAGGCAGCGCCCGACCAGGTGTCGATCGGCAACCCGCAGCGCACGTCCATCCCGCACCTCGCGAACGAGCTGCTGGCCATGAAGACCGGAACGCACTTCCAGCAGGTTCCCTTTGCCACGACCGGGCAAGGCGTGCAGGCCGTCGTCTCGGGCGACATCTCGATGTACACGGATGGGGTTGGCCCGTTGTTGCAACTGGTCAAGTCGGGCCGGTTGCACGCACTCGCAGTCGCTTCCGACAAGGTCTTGCCCGGGCTGGAAGGCATTCCACTCGCGCAGGACACGGTGCCGGGCCTCAACGTCTATGGCTGGTTCATGATCGCCGCTCCCAAGGGCACGCCGAAGCCCGTGGTCGAGCGACTGAACGCAGAGCTCAACGCCGCGCTGCAAATGCCTGACGTGACAGCGAAGTTCGCGGAATTCGGAACCTACGCAACGCCCGGCTCGGTGGCGGCTGCACAGGCCTTTGTCAAACGTGAAAAGGCGCTGTTTGGCGGCGTCGTCAAATCGATCGGAGCAATCCCGGAATGAACACTCTTGCAACGAACGTCTCCCGCCGCATCGGCGTCGCCTCGCCCATCGAAGGCGTCGTCTATCCCCCGATCGAGCGATTGCAACGCTATCTCGAGGCCGGCGCGCTGACACATGAATCGCTGGCCGACGGGCTCCGAGCGTCATTCGCCAATCATGCCGATCGCACGGCGCTCTGCGGGAGCGCAGGGGACCTCACGTATCGGCAGCTTGACGACATCACGGACCGGTTTGCGGCGGCTCTTCTCGCCTTGGGCCTGCGCACACTGGATCGGGTCATCTTCCAGTTTGCCAATTCCAACGAGCTCGTGATCGGATTCGTCGCTTGCCTCAAGGCAGGCCTCATTCCGGTTGCGACGCTCGCTGCGCACCGTGAGCACGAGATCGGGTACCTGGCGGGCCTCAGCGGAGCACGCGCGCATTTCGTCCAGGGCGACGACGGCAAGTTCGACGACGTGGCGTTTGCGCAGCAGATGCGGTCCCGGGTTCCGGGCTTGAAATGGATCATCCAGGCCCGAGGCGTGGCGCGTTCCGATGCGCATGGCATGCATTCGATGATCGATGCAATGCCGCTGGACGTGGCGCGCCGTGCGCTGGCAAATGTCGAACTCGACCCATTCCAGGTGGCGGTGTTCCAGCTGTCGGGTGGCACGACCGGTGTTCCCAAGATCATTCCGCGCTTCAACAACGAATACCTCTACAACATGCGCGCGGTCGCGCAGTTCAACGGCTACCGGGCCGACGACGTGCTGTTCATGCCATTGCCCATGATGCACAACCTCAACATGGGATGCTGCTTCGGTCCCTTCCTGCTGACCGGTGGTGCCGTCACGGTGGCGAGCGATCTGCAGCCTGCATCGCTCACGGCGATCTTCCAGCGTTACCTGCCAACCTGGGCAGTCCTGGGTGGGCCGATCCTCGAGAAGCTGCGTCCGGCCATCGAGTCCGGCCAGATGCCGGTGAAGCAGTTGCGCGGCGTCGTTTCGTCGACCGGTGCGCCGAGGCTACGCAGCATCCTCGGCGTGCCCGCCTACCACATCTTCGGAATGACCGAGGGTGTCATCATGATGACGCGGGATGACCAGCCGCAAGTCGTACGCGATTCCATGGTGGGCCGACCTGTTTCTCCGCACGACGAGGTCAAGCTCTTCCGGATCGGAACGGAGGAAGAGATCCTGGAAGAAGGCGTTGAAGGCGAATGTGCGTTCGCTGGGCCCTACACCATCCATGGCTACTACCGCGCGCCGGAGCGGAACAAGGAGACCTTCACGCGAAGCGGCTTCTACCGTTCCGGAGACCTCATGTTGTTCCGGGACATCGAGGGCCAGCGCTACTACAAATTCTGCGGGCGCACCAAGGACGTGGTGGACCGCGGCGGCGAGAAGATCAACTGCGAAGAAGTCGAAGGTGTCGTTTCGCGCCACCCGGCAGTGGCCATGACGTCTGTCGTCGGCATGCCCGACCCTGTCTTCGGCGAGCGGGTGTGTGCCTTCATGGTCGTCCGGGAAGGCCATGAGGCCCCGAGCGTTGCAGACCTCGGCGCCTTCCTCAGCGAAGTTGGTGTCGCCAAGTTCAAGTGGCCAGAACGTATCGAGGTCCTGGACGAGTTTCCCCTCACGAAGACCGGCAAGTTGAGCAAACCGCTGCTCAGGCAGGTCATCGTCGACAAACTGGCAGCCGAACGGGGCGTTGCCGCGAACAACCATTCCGAAGCAAGGAGCTCAACATGATTCCCACCTCAGGACTTCCGCTCGTGGGCGTCCACCACACGGCGCGCCCGACCTGGAAGCTGGCAGAAACCGTTCACTTCTATCGCGACCTGCTTGGCTTGCCGCTGGTGCATGCCATCTCCGCACGGGGCTGGGGGCCGGAGGACCATGCCGACTTCCTCCACTTCTTCTTCGACAGCGGAACGGGCAGCACGATCGCCTTCTTCTACTACATTGGAACCGAGGCGCCCGAGTTCGCCACCGCCCGCGACGACTATCGCTACCGCGCCACGCATACCGCCTGGCGCGTGGAGACGCGGGAGGATCTCCTGGCATGTCGCGCGAAGATCGAAGGGGCCGGACTCAAGGTCAACTATCAGATCCGGCACGAGGTGATCGAATCGATCTACTTCAACGATCCCAACGGTTATTCGCTCGAGATCACGTGGCAGGTTCGCCCCTTCACTGAACTTGATGTCGCGGACGCCAACCGGACGCTGGAAGCGGGCATCGCACTCGAGAACGCAAGCCGCGAAGGGACAACCGTTTTTTCGTCCATCGACGACGTGTGGCGCGGCAAGGGCGAGCGCCTGGCCGCAGACATGGAGGTGCAATGATGCCCGCCATCTTTGTCCTCGACGTGCCGGAGTTCCTGCCGCTGGTCGAGCATGCGCGCACCGTCGACTCTCTCAGGGTGAGTGGTCCGAAGCTGGGCTACTTCCGCCTGGACGGAGCGACGCACATCCGGTTGAACCGCAAGGCATTGGGATTCAAGCCGGCGGTCTGGCACGGCGCCCTGACCGGGGGCCTGGTCGGTCACGTCGAGCACTTCGACAACGACGACCTGGTCATCTGCGAGGAAAGGCCGGCATCATGAAGATCGCAATCGTGGGAGCAGGTCCCTCGGGGCTGTACTTGGCAATTCTCGTGAAGCGGCGCTGTCCGGACTGGCAGGTCAGCGTAGTCGAGCAGAACGCTGCCGATTCGACTTTCGGCTTCGGCGTCGTCCTGGCAGAGACCGGCCTGAACCGACTGAAAGCTGCTGACGAGGCGACGTACAACGCCATGCTCGCGAAGATGACGTTCACGACGCACCAGATCATCACGACCAGGGAAACGCCGATCGCGGTGAAGCGCCCGAACGCCGGCGGAGGCGCCATTGCACGCATCGATCTGCTGCACGTGCTCCAGGAAGCCGCAACCGGCGCTGGCGTCGACATCCGCTTTGGCACGCGCATCCAGCACCCCGACGATCTGCGCCAGTTCGGGTTGGATGACGCCGATGTCGTTGTTGGAGCCGACGGCATCAACTCGGTCGTTCGTGCAGCGTACGAGCGGGAGTTGGGCACGACGCGCGAGTCGTTGACAAATCATTTCGCGTGGTTTGGTGTCGGCAAGGCGTTCGCAACCGCCGCCCTGGTGTTTCGGGAATACGAGGGCGGGGCGTTCATCGCGCACTACTATCCCTATGGCCCGTCGAACAGCACCTTCGTGGCCGAGTGCGATGACGCCACCTGGCAGCGCCTTGGCATGGCGGAGATGTCGGCCGACCAGCGCCAGGCGCTGTTCGAGAAGGTGTTCGCGCCGGAGCTCGATGGTCATCCATTGATCTCCAACAACTCTGCATGGCGGCAGTTCCCCGTCATCCGCAATGCGCACTGGACGTCGGGTCGCATCGTGTTGATAGGCGATGCGGAGACGAGCGCGCACTTCTCGATTGGCTCGGGAACCCGCATCGCGATGGACGATGCCATTGCGCTGGCCGACGCGCTGGTGGCCGACGGCGACGACCCTGGCGTGGCGCCCGTGGACCGTCTCGGCCGCTTCGCAAAGACACGCGGCCAGGAAAAGTCGAAGCTGATCGGCGCGTCCGAAAAGTCCTATCGCTGGTACGAGGACATCGCGAAATGGATGCGCCAGTATTCACCGCACGAGTTCATCCACGCATTCATGACGCGGACCGGGCGTGTGAGCGACGAGCGCCTGGCGGAGGCCTATCCGGAACTGGTTCGACAGATCGAAGCGGCACGCAGCAAGGGCGCCTCGTCCACCGATGCAGCCCATGGGCAGGTCGCATGATCGACAGCTACGAGTCGGTTGTCTCACGCCGGCCCTTCGTCGTTCGTCGCCGTGTGCGCTGGTCGGACTGCGACCCCGCCGGCGTGGTCTACACCGGGAAGTTCACGGAGTACGTGCTGAATGCCGCGGCGCTCTTCGCTTCCGAACTGGCGCAAGGAGATCCCGCCGCATGGCGCCAGGCCCTTGGCGTCGACACACCCTGCAAAGGCATGGCGCTCGAGTTTCATCGGGTGCTCTGGCCCGAGGAAGAGTTCGAAATGCTGCTCGATGTACCCGAGGTGCGGGAGCACGGGTACGACCTTCGCATCGAGGCGGTCCAGGCCGGTACCCGGATCTTCAGCGCACGCTTCTCTCCGATCTGCATCCGGCGCGACGCGCGAGTGCGCGCCCCCGTTCCCCCCGCGCTGCTCGATGCGCTCGCCCCGTTCCGTACCCACACCTGATTCCCGAAGGCATTCGTTGTCATGACCACTCTCTTTCGTATTGGCCAGATCGTTCCCAGTTCAAACACCACGATGGAAACGGAGATTCCCGCCATGCTTCGCGCCCGCGAAGCGCTGCGGCCGGAACGTTTCTCCTTTCACTCGAGCCGGATGCGCATGCATCGCGTGACGGTGGAGGAACTGGCCGCCATGAACCGCGAGGGGCTGCGCTGCGCCGCGGAACTGGCCGACGCGCGCGTCGATGTGATGAGCACGGCGTGCCTGGTGGCCATCATGGCGCAGGGGCTGGGCTATCACCGCCAGGTCGAATCGGATTTCAGGCGCGTGGCGAATGAAAACAAGTCGGACGCCAAGGTCATGACCTCTGCGGGCGCCTTGATCCATGGGTTGAAGGCGCTCGGCGCCAGGCGCATCTCGCTGCTTGCGCCGTACATGAAGCCGCTAACCGACAAGGTCGTCGAATACATCGAGAACGAAGGCATCGAAGTCCAGGATCGCGTCAGCTTCGAGATTCCGGACAACCTCGAAGTCGGGCGCCGGGATCCGATGCGCCTGCTCGATGACGTCAAGCGGCTCGATACGGCCAACGTCGATGTCGTGGTGCTTTCCGCCTGCGTGCAGATGCAATCGATCCCAGCCATCCAGAAGGCACAGGACATGCTCGGCATTCCGGTGACCTCGACCTCCGTCTGCACCGTTCGCAACATGCTGGACTTGCTCGGGCTGGATGCGGCCACGCCGGGTTTCGGCAAGTTGCTGGCATAGGCGCGGGAGCGATCATGCAGGTCATCGAAGTCGAACGCGCAGGCGGGCCGGAAGTCCTACGCCTTGCCGAGCGCGTGCAGCCCGTGCCCGAGCCTGACGAGGTTCTCATTCGCGTGCGCGCAGCCGGCATGAATCACGCCGATCTTGCGCAGCGGGCCGGCCTGTACCCCTTGCCGCCGGGCACGACCGACATCCTTGGCCTGGAAGTCGCCGGTGAAGTCGTGCAGGTGGGAAAGGATGTCGTGAGCCTGAAGGAGGGCGATGCCGTTTGCGCGTTGCTGGCGGGGGGCGGATACGCCGAGTACGTGGCGGCGCCCGCAGTTCAATGCCTGCCAATGCCGAGCGGCATGACGTTCGCGCAGGCGGCCGTGCTGCCGGAAGCTTTCGCAACGGTATGGCTCAACGTCTTCGACAAGGCTTCACTCAAGCGCGGTGAACGACTGCTCGTGCACGGTGGATCGAGCGGGGTCGGTATCGCTGCGATCCAACTGGCGACGGCCTGGGGCGCGGAGGTCTATTGCACCGCTGGCACCGACGAGAAATGCCGTCGATGCGAGGAGGAGGGCGCCACGCGAGCCATCAACTACCGCTCGGAAGACTTCGAAGAAGTCCTCACGGGTGGCTCTGTCAGGAAGCACGTCGATGTGGTGTTCGACATGATCGGTGGTTCGTACTTTCCGAAGAACATCAAGGTCCTCGCGCGCGACGGCAGGATGGTCTATGTGTCCGCGCTGGCCGGACGCAAGGTCGAGCTTGACCTGGTCGATCTCATGCGCAAGAGACTGTCGCTGTTCGGTTCCGTGCTGCGCCCCCTGTCTCCCGCAGCGAAGGGATCGGTGCTCAGGGGGATGTCGGAAGTGGTCTGGCCCTTGCTCGAGGAGAAGAGGTTCGTGCCTGTCATTCACCAGCAGTTCCCCTTCGATCGGGTTGTCGATGCGCATGCGCTGATGCAGTCCCACGGGCACATCGGCAAGCTGGCTTTGACTTGGTAAATCCTCGCTGAGCGGATTGCCCTGAAGCACGCCCGCCTTCGTTCTCGCCTGTTCGATGCCTCCAAACAGGAGGCTCGCAACTCCCGAAAACCGCGCTTGAAACGCCCGCTGGCCGACATTGGCGTGCAGCGCGAGGGTAACCACCCGTACCGAAGTTGCAGCGATTAATTGACGCACCATCAAATAAAATCTAAAGTCATATTAATGGTGCATCAATTAATGCTGCTGCAGGCAGCGCACCGTGGGCCATGCGCCGTGAGCCATGCAACAAAACCAATGGAGACAAAGATGAAAAAAGCGCGCCGAGATACACCGTCCCGCTGGACCTACCTCGCGGTCGTCCTTGCGGCGTCGATCGGCATGTTTGCGGGCTTCGCACCGGTCTTCAACAGCACGGCCGGCATCTTCTTTGGCCCGGTATCGCATGAGTTCGGCTTGAGCCGCGCCGATGCATCGCTGTCCTATGCGGCATCGATGCTCGGACTCGCTTTGGTGAGTCCGCTGGTGGGGCGACTGATGGACCGCTACGGCGTGAAGCGCGTCATCGGAGTTGCCATCGTGCTGTTCGCCGCGAGCGTCGCTTCGATGAGTTTGCAGAATGGCAGCAAGCTGATGTGGGCGGGGATTTCACTGATCGTCGGAATCACTGGCGCAGCGACGTCCGTCCTGGGATACCTCGCCGTTCTGCCGCAGTGGTTCGACAAACGATTGGGCCTGGCCGTGGGCATCGCGATGTGCGGCCTGGGCGCTGGCGCCATCGTCATGCCGAGCCTCACGCAGGCACTGGTCTCGGCCCTGGGCTGGCGGACCGCCTACGTTGTCCTGGGTGGCGGCTCGCTGCTATTGTCGGTGCCTGCCTGGCTGCTGATCAAGGAACGTCGCACGCAGCTCGACAAGGATCTGGCGCACGCGCATGGCCACGCCTATCGCCGTTCATTTGCGGCTGCGCTGCGCTCGTGGCGCCTCTGGGCCATCTTCTCGATATTCGTCCTGGCCTCCGCCGCGACCTTGTCATTTGGGCCGCATCTTCCTTCGATGCTTGTCGGCAAGGGCTTCGCTGCCATGGATGCTGCGCGGAGCGCTTCGACAGTCGGGGCAGGGCTCCTGGTCGGTCGCATCCTGACGGGCGTCCTGATCGACAGGATTCATGCGCCGTTCGTTGCCTGCGGCTTCTTCGTGGCGGGTGCCGTCGGCACCTACCTGATCCGTGTGTCCGACACCTATCCGTTGCTGCTGGCGGCGTGCTTCCTGGTCGGCCTGACCATCGGTGCGGAGGGCGACATGATCGCGTACCTCATCCGGTCGTACTTCGGTCTCGACGCGTTCGGCTCGCTGTTCGGCATCGCCTTTGCGGGTTACGGACTGGGTGCCGTCGCTGGGCCCATCGTTGTCGGAATCTACTTTGACAACACCGGCTCCTACGCAATGCCACTCGCGATCATGCCCGTGCTGCTCGCGCTGGCGGCAGGCCTCGCGCTCTCGCTTGGCCGCTATCGACCCCTTGTGGAACCACGCGACCACGAGAGCGGCACCCACATCGACAGCGACGACTTGACCGTCGCCTCTCCCCTTCGAAAGTCAGTGAGCCCGGCGCAATAGCGCCCCGCCCCGGCGCCAAGCCTGGCGCCCCCTGCAACCCCATCAGCCATCGCTCGAGCGAAGCGCTCATGCCGCGCAGGCGCAAGCGCGCGTGCCGGATGCCGCTTGCAGATTTTTGTTTGAACCAAAGAGAAGGAACCACCGTGAAACGTTCGATAGCCGCCCTGAGTGTTCTTGCCATCGCCGGGAGTGCGACGGCGCAGTCATCCGTCACCTTGTTCGGTGTCGTCGACGCTTCGGTGAGCCATTACACCGTCAAGAGCAATGTGGTGCCCGGCAGCCCGGCTACCACGCCGCCGCCTAGCCAAAGCCAAACCGTCTTGGGCAACTCTGGCTACAACTCGAGCCGCGTTGGATTTCGCGGTTCCGAAGATCTCGGAGGAGGACTGGCCGCCGGATTCTGGTTGGAAGGATCGTTGGCCAACGACGTTGGAAATGTCGGCTTCTTCCAGCGCCGCTCAACGCTGAGTCTGACAGGTGGCCTTGGCGAATTGCGGCTTGGCCGCGACAACGTTCCTACGTTCTGGAACGACGTGATCTTCGATCCGATGGGCGCTGTAGGAGTCGGCGCGAGCCTGCTCTACCAAGTCGCGCAGAACCTCTCTGTCGTCAATGCCGGACTCATGCCCGGAGCCGGGCCATCGCTCAGCGCGCCCTATGTCGGGACAGGCCTGAACGGTGGTCTGTCGGGCAACACCGACAACTACACGCGTGCCAGCAACAGCATCGGATACTTTCTTCCGTCCGGTCTTGGAGGGTTCTACGGGCAGGTCATGTACGCACTGCCCGAAGGCGTGAAGACTTCGAATGCGCCCAATCCGAACCCCAGCGTGCGCGCCCGCTACACGGGTGGTCGATTCGGCTACGCTTCCAACGGCCTGGATATAGCGCTCGCATACGCGGAGAGCGTGCAAACGGATACCGCCGCGCTGAAAGACACGATCAAGACGCTCAACTTGGGGGCGTCCTACGATTTCGGCCCGGTCAAGCTGTTTGGCGAGTTCTCAAGGCTCAAGGACGATCAACGCGTCTCGACGACTTCGCCGCAGGCCGGCCCGATCTACAGGGCCTACCAGGACAGCTACCGCGGCGCAATGATCGGCGCCACGGTTCCCGTAGGCCCCGGGCTGATCCGTGCGTCCTATGGCCAGGTCAGGTCCACCAACGTCGCCGGCACCCTCCTGTCACCACCCGCAGCAAGCCTCGGTGAACTCTCGTCCAAGGCGACGAAAGTTGCATTGAGCTACGTGCACAACCTCTCCAAGCGAACAGCCTTGTACACCACCGTCGCGCGAATCAAGGTTGACGACGGTCAGAACAACCCGTCGGTGATGGGCGCCTCGGTCAACCTGAAGACCTACTCGTACCTGCAAGGCAATTCGCGCTGGGCGCCGAGCATGTCGACGGGGTTCGATGTTGGCATCCGCCATGCCTTCTGATCGCTGCCGGAGCATTCAAGTCCAGTCTTCGACCCCGATGGAAAATATTGCACGACATCCGACCGTGTACGGCCCTCTGGCGCTTCTCGCCTGCGCATGTGTTGCGTTGGTCGGGATGGCGGGTTGCACGACGTTCACCACCCCTGCTGCGCAGTCCGCGTCCGCGGCTCGCACGATCCAGCACGACTACCGAACCAAGCTTGTGCTGCTTGGCACCGCGGGTGGTCGCACTTCATGGAATGGGACGAAGCTGGGAGGCATCTCGTCGGCCATTGAGGTCGATGGCGACGTCTACCTCGTTGACTTCGGTGAGGGATGGCAACGTCACTTCCTTCAGGCAGGGCTCGGCGGGAAGCATCCAGGCGGGGGGCTCGCTGCGCTTCGGGCCGCCTTCATCACGCATTTGCATGCGGACCAAGTGGTGGGCTACCCGGGACTCTTCATGTTCGGCACTTCGGACGGCCTCAGCACGCGACGCAGTCCAGTCAGGATATTCGGCCCCGGATCGCGCGGGTCGATGGTGCCCATGGAGGGAAGGCAGGCAGCCGTGGCGGTCGTCAGTCCACAGGACCCGACGCCTGGCACCGTTCGAATGACCGAGTCCATCTACAGCGCGTTCGCGATCGACATCAACGACAACATCAGGGACAGTCAAAAGCCTGATCCTCGTTCGCTGGTCCAGGTCGAAGACATCAGGCTCCCCGCAGGCGTCGTCGTGGATGAAAACAGGAATCCTGCGCCGGAGATGCCGCCGTTCCTTGTCTACCAGGACGACAAGGTCAAGGTCACCGCGACCTTGGTCAGCCATCCGCCGGTCTATCCGTCGTTCGCCTACCGCTTCGATACGGCAGATGGCTCGATCGTGTTCTCTGGCGACACGAGTCCGAGCGCCAACCTGATTCGACTTGCCGACAAGGCCGATGTGCTGGTTCACGAAGTCATCGATACGCGCTGGGTCGACGAACTGCTGCCAATGCCGCGCAACGCCTCACAGGCGGCCAAGGCGCACCACCTGCTCCACTCGCACACGACGATTGAAGAGGTGGGCGCGGTGGCTCAGGCAGCCAAGGCGAAGACGCTCGTCCTGTCGCACCTTGCCCCCGCCGACGGCAACCCGGCACGCTGGTCCAAGGCGCAGCAGGGATTCAGCGGTTCACTGGTCGTCGGACAGGACTTGATGTGGATCGGGGTTGGCTCTCGGCACTGAGGCGGAGTCTCCTTGACGCTCGTCGCGCGCTGCAAAGTGCTCTCGCACCCACTGCTCGCAAGCGGCCCATAGCGTCGGCGAACCTCGTGCGATGGTCGGGCCATAGCGTTGAAGAACCTGCTCGAGCGTGACGTTGTTTTCCGTCCAGGTGCCGCCGGCGGTGCCGATATTCACGAGAAGGGGCTGCACCCGATCCAGGGCCTTGGCGAACTTCGCATCATCGGACTGTCCAAGTTCGAACTCGCGCCAGAGTGCGAGCAAGGTGGCGCCCTGGTCACCCGGGACCATGCCGAAGAGGCGTACTGCGGCGCGTGCCTCCAGCTCGGCCTGCGATGCGCCTGCAGGGACGTGATGGATCGGCGTGTCTCCGACGTCCACCTCAACGATGTCGTGTATCAGGAGCATCTGGATCACGCGTGCGGCGTCCACCGTTCCAGCGGCGTATTCCTGCAGGAGCAGGGCATACATCGCCAGGTGCCAGGAGTGCTCCGCGCTGTTCTCCTTGCGGCTTCGGTCAAGGAGCGGCGACTGTCGAATTACGCTCTTCAGTCGATCAATCTCGCGCAGGAACGCCAACTGCTGATTCAAGGTGCTGCAGGGCATGAGGGGGGGCGGTGCGGATTGCGATGCCTGGCAAGAGCGAGCACCTACGACGCAAAGCCTTCAGGCTGCGGCGTCGACCCGCGGCGCACCAAATATGGCGTCGATGTCGACCTCGGCATTCAACCGGTCGGTCAGCTCCAGGCTGCTCTCGATGTGATCCAGATGATGAAGCATGAGCTGTGAGGCTTGCACGCCGTCTCCTCTTGCAATCGCCTCCACGATCAGAGCGTGCTCGTCGGCTCGGCAACTGTCGGAAAGTGCGGCGTCATAGAGCAGGATGATCAGGCAGGTCAAGCTGGTGAGTTCGCGCAGGCTTCGTGTGAATGCCGCGTTGCCCGCATGCTTGGCGCACAGGTTGTGGAATTCGCCGGAGAGTCGAATCACGGACCGCGTGTCGTTCTGCTTCCTGGCGAGCGCTTCGAGATCAAGGTGCTTGCGCAACCCCTCGAGTGCCAGCTCGCTCTTGTTCTGCACCAGCCTGTGGATGATCGCTGGCTCGATGACGCGGCGGGCTTCGAACACGTCGCGCGCCTGAGCGACTGTTGGGCTGGCGATGTAGGCGCCGCGGTTCGGGATCAGCTCGACGATCTTTTCGTACGCGAGTCGGGACAACACCTCACGGATGCGCGAGCGACTGACGTTGAACACCTTGGCCATCTTTTCTTCCGGCAGTTTGGAGCCGGGGAGCAGGCGGTGTTCAAGGATGGCGACGTAGATCCGTTCATAGATCTCCTCGTTCCCTTCCTTGTCTTGACGAGTGGAGGGGATGGCAGTGGGGGAAGCAGCTCGCATCGATGGATTTTCCGGGCCAAAACTGAAGTCTATCCCGGTTGCAACTGGATCGCCAACAGGGTTGTCGACAATCCAATCCCGCCTGGTTGTTGATGCAGGTGGCCCGGTTTCGTGTGCGAATGTGCCTCAAACCTCAACGGCAATCCGCTCGAGGGTCGAGTGATCTTTCGTCGAGATGGCAGCGCCCAGGCAGGTGCGACCAGCACCTTCGCTCCTACGCCCTCGTACCAAGGGTTTCCACTCGTTCGACACACGGGGCAGAGCGCACAAAATTATTGTCGTCACAGGATTCAACAATAGCGTTGACAACGAGTAGTTGCTTGAAATACAATATTTTGTCGACAATATGTGCAAGGTTTGTTGATTATTTTGGTGCATGGAGAGTTAATTGACTGCATGTTCATATGATGTCGTCGTGCGTGGCGGGCGGGTCGCCACGGCCTCGGACGTGTTCGATGCCGACATTGGCATTCGCGACGGAAAGATCGTCCAACTCGGCGTCGGGCTCGCCGCAGCCACGCGGGAGATCGATGCAGGCGGCCGGATCGTGACGCCCGGCGGCGTCGATGCCCATTGCCACCTGGATCAGCCGTCCCCGTCACCCATCAGGATGGCGGACGATTTCGACAGCGGCACCCTGTCCGCCGCCTGCGGAGGCACGACCACGGTGATTCCCTTCGCGGCCCAGCAGAAGGGTTCCAGTCTCAAGAGCGCGGTGCTCGACTACCACGAGCGGGCAGAAGGCAAGGCGCATGTCGACTATGCCTTCCACCTCATCGTCAGTGATCCGACCCCCGTCGTCCTGAGGGAGGAACTGCCAGCCCTCATCAAGAGCGGCTACACGTCCTTCAAGGTCTACATGACCTACGACGACCTGAAGCTGGACGATGGGCAGATCCTGGACGTCCTCGACATTGCGAAGCGGCACGGGGCGATTGCGATGGTCCATGCCGAGAACTCCGACTGCATCGAGTGGCTCACCAGGCGGCTCGAAGCCATGGGGCGCACCGCGCCGCGCTTCCATGCGCAGTCGCGTCCCATGCTGGTCGAGCGCGAGGCCACGCACCGCGCGATCGCGCTGTCGGAACTGGTCGACGTGCCGATCCTGATCGTTCATGTCTCGGGCCGCGAAGCGATCGAACAGATCAGGTGGGGGCGGGCGCAGGGACTCAACATCTTCGCGGAGACATGCCCTCAGTACCTCTTCCTCACGGCGGAAGATCTGGGCATCGACGACAGCTACCACGGTGCGAAGTGCATCTGCAGTCCGCCGCCGCGCGACAAGGCCAACCAGCAAGTGATCTGGGACGGCCTGAAGGACGGACTCTTCACCGTGTTCTCCTCCGACCATGCGCCCTTCAAGTTCGAAGGCACCGAAGGCAAGCAACCTGAAGGCCGCCAGGTGGCCTTCAGGCACATCCCCAACGGCATTCCGGGCCTGGAGACGCGGATGGCTCTCCTCTATTCCGAGGGCGTCCTGTCCGGTCGCATCAGCCTTGAAAAGTTTGTCGAGTTGACGGCCACCGGCCCCGCCAAGACCTACGGACTGCATCCCCGCAAGGGCGCCATCTGCATCGGCGCCGATGCCGATCTCGTGATCTGGGACGAGCGCGACGTCGTGATCACGAACACGGCACTGCACCACCAGGTCGACTACACGCCCTACGAAGGCATGCGACTCAAGGCCTGGCCAGGCTGCACCTTGCTGAGAGGCGAGGTGATGTGGGACGGCCGGGCGTTCGTGGGCCCCCGCCATCGCGGCCAGTTCCTGCCTGCAGGTCGCCCCTCGGTCCTTGCGCGTGCGCCGCGCGACGAGATCTTTCCCCATCCCATCAACCCCTGAGCAACACCCGGAGCATCCATGACCATCGAATCCCAACCGCCGCACCGTCGGTTCCTGAAGCCTGCGTATCGCCTCGGCCTGGCAGCCTTCCTCGCCTGCGCGGCGCTGGCGCCGGCGCACGCACAGGACGCGAAGTCGATCCTCGTCGTCGCTGGCCCCAGAACCCCGGAATCGCTCGACCAGGAATATCCGCCGACAGAAGCGACGCACGAGGCCAAGCGCAACATCTACGAGCGGCTGCTGGCTTATGAGGCGAAGACCGTGGATGGGGTTCAGGTCGAGAACTTCGACAGGTTGGTCGGCGGGCTCGCGGAGAAGTGGGAAGTTTCCCAGGACAAGACCTCCATCACCTTCTTCCTGCGCAAGGGCGTGAAGAGCGCGGCCGGCAACGAAATGAAGGCGGACGATGTGATGTGGTCGTTCGAGAGAGGTTGGAACAAGAATGCCAACTTCCATTGGTACATGACGCAGATCCTCGGCGTCAAGAAGTTCGAGGATTCGTTCACCAAGGTGGACGACATGACCGTCAAGGTCACGTTGCCGAAGACGTCACCGCTGATCGAGCGCATCTGGGTGAACAATGACCTGGGAATCCTCGACGCCACCGAGGCCAGGAAGCACGTCGTCGCCGAGGATCCCTGGGCTTCGCGCTGGCTTTCGAACCACTCTTCATCCTTCGCGCCGTACCAGGTCACCAAGTTCCAGTCAGGGCAGGAGGTGGTCTACGAGGCGAACCCCAACTACTACCGTGGCGCGCCGCGACTGAAGAAGATCATCTTCCGCGAGATGCCCACCTCGGCCAACCGGCTGGCCGCACTACAGGGCGGGGCGGTCGATGTGGCCGAATGGCTGTCGCCGCGCGAACTGGCGACCCTCGAGAAGAATCCGCAACTCAAGGTCTGGCAGGTGTTCGGAAACTACATCCATCGCGTCGAGATGAACAACACGAGCGCGCCCTTCGACAACGTCAAGGTGCGGCAAGCCTTGAACTACCTGGTCCCGCGTGACGAGATCCTGAAGGCCGTCTACTACGGCAAGGCTCGGCCAACCAAGAGCCCCATCTCGGAGATCTATCCCTCGTTCACAGACCAGTACTTCCACTACACGCAAGACGTCGCCAAGGCCAAGGCGCTGCTCAAGGAAGCCGGCCTCGAAGCCGGATTCAAGACGCAACTGGGCTACCGCACCGGCGACCAGATCGAGGAAGAGATCGCCGTCATCCTCAAGACCGCCTTTGCGCGTGCGAACGTGGATGTCGAACTCGTCAAGCTCCCGGCCTCCACGCTGGTCGAGCGGTACTCGAAGGGAACCATCCCCATGTACTTCTTCCGCGACATGGCCATCGTTCCCGACGCCGCCTATGTCGCGAATCTCTGGTTGAACAGTGCCTCGCTGATCAACTACCCGAAGTTCAAGGACGCAGAGGTCGACCGGCTCATCAACGAAGGCTTGTCCAGCAACGACATGGCCAAGCGCGATGCAGGCATGAAGCGCGTGCAGGAAATCGTGATGGAGAAGTCGCCGTGGGTCTTCCTGATGAACCCCGGCTACCAGTTGGCCACGCGCGCCAGTGTCGCCGGCTACAGCTGGTACACGCCCAACAGCAACAGCTGGTACGACTTCTACAAGAAGTAGCCCCACGCCGAATCCTCCAGGGATGCGCTGCGGCGCATCCTGTCCAGATCCACCAAGGAGTGACACTTTGTTCACCTTACGCTCGACCTTTCGATCGCTTCCGCGACCGTTGCGAATCGTCCTGTCGCGTCTCGCCATCCTGATCCCCCAGATGTTTGGCGTGCTGCTGGCGACCTTTCTCCTGATCCGCCTGTTGCCCGGTGATCCTGCCTTGCTCATGCTAGGCAACATGGCCACGCCGGAACAGATTGCCAGCCTTCGCGAACGGCTCGGGCTGACCGGAAGCCTGTGGACCCAGTTCGTGAGCTATCTCGCAACCGTGGTGCACGGGGACCTGGGAACCTCCATGTTCACGGCCAACCCGGTGACAGTCGATCTGTTCGACCGCGTGCCGGCCACCCTCGAACTCATCACGTACGCGATGCTGCTAACGATCGCGATCGGCGTCAGCCTGGCCATCGTGTCGGTGGTTCGTCCCAAGGGTGTCGTCGACCGGGTGAGCAAGGTGTACGGCCTTGCCGCAGGCGCCGTTCCCGATTTCTGGGTCGGCCTGCTGCTCATCTACTTCCTCTTCTACCTTTTCGGGATCGCGCCGGCGCCCTTTGGCCGCCTCGATGCCATCGTGTCCGCGCCGCCGGTCATCACGGGCTTCCTGACCATCGATTCCTTGCTGGCGGGCGACCTGACCGCCTTTCAATCGGCGCTGGGACGGCTCTGCCTGCCCGTCCTGACCTTGGCCATCGTGAACGCCGGCGCACTCATGAAGATGACGCAGATGGTCTTTGCGGAGAACTATCGAAGCGAGTACATCCGGCACGCCCGCGCCAGCGGGCTCACGGAAGCGCAACTCATCCGAAGCGCCTTGCGCAACAGCCTGCCGCCCATCATCACCATGGTCGGCTTCCTGTTCGGGTTCCTTCTCGGGGCGGCGGTGCTGGTCGAGACCATCTTCGCCTGGGGCGGCCTGGGGCAATACGCGGTATCGGCTGTCATGAACAGCGACTATCCCGCGCTCCAGGGCTTTGTCCTGGTGGCCTCGGCTTTCATCCTGGTCGTCTATACCGTCGTCGACGTCCTTTACGGCCTGGCAGATCCAAGGATTGAAGTATGAACAGACTGAACGCATTCTTCCGGGGAACGGGCGGCCGAGGCATGTCCATCGGTCTCGTCCTCCTGCTCATCCAGGTGGTGGCGATCGTCTTCGCGCCGTGGATCGCGCCGTATTCGCCGGTCACTGCCGATCCGATGAATTCCCTGCAGCCGCCTTCCTGGCAGCACCTCTTCGGCACCGATGTGTCCGGCATGGACATCTTCTCCAGGGTCGTCTTTGCCACCCGCATCAACCTTCTCATCAGCGTGACGGCCGTCGCCATCGCATTCGCGCTCGGCGTCCCGATCGGCCTGGCCATCGGGTACTACCGGGGCTGGGCGAGTTCCCTGGCCATGCGAATCTTCGACTTCGTCCAGTCCTTCCCTGTCTTCGTGCTCGGCATGGTCCTGGTTTCCGTCATGGGGCAGGAGATCTGGAACGTGGCCATCGTGCTCGCGGTTCTGTTCACGCCGGTGTTCGCCCGCCTCATCCGGGCAGAAGTCCTTTCCCTGCGCGAGCGGCCATTCATTGCGGCAGCGCGCTGCAGCGGAGCGACCGACGTCGACATCATGTTCCGTCACATCCTGCCCAATGCGCTGACTCCCGCGATCGTGCAGATCTCGATCAGCATCGGCATGGCGATCCTTCTGACCGCCGGGCTGTCCTTTGTCGGCGCAGGCGTTCGCATGCCCGTGCCCGAGTGGGGCCTGATGGTGAGCAATGGCGCGCAGCAGATGATCCTCGGCATCTGGTGGATCGCCTTGTTTCCCGGGCTGGCGATCGTGTTCTCCGTGCTGACCTTCGCGCTGCTGGGCGATTCAGCCAAGCAAAAGTTCGACCCGCAATCTAGGACCCAACCATGAGCGACGCCAGTCCCACGCTTCTTGAAGTGCGCAACCTGTCGGTATCGTTCGCGCACGCCGACACACCCGCCTTGCAAGGGGTCAGCTTCTCGCTGAAGCAAGGTGAAATCATCGGCATCGTTGGCGAGACGGGGGCCGGCAAGTCGGTCCTCGCCCGCGCTATCATCGACATGCTGCCCGGCACGGGCCGGATCAGCGGCGGCGAGGTCCTCGTGGCCGGGCAACCGGTTGCGACGATGACGGACACCGAGAAGCGCATGCTCAGGGGCGCTGGCGTCGCGTTGATCGGAACCAACGCCAAGGCACTGCTGGACCCGGTCGTCAAGGTCGGCGAGCAGATCGCACGCGTGCTCCGGGCCCATCGCGGCATTGGCAAGGCACAGGCGTGGCGGGATTCGATCCATCTGTTCGAGCAGGTCGGGATCGTCAACCCCGAGGCGCGGGCCCACGCCTATCCGCACGAGCTCTCCGGCGGCATGGCGCAGCGCGTCGTGATCGCGATGGCCTTGATCGCGCAGCCGAAGGTACTGCTGGCCGACGACGCGACGCTCGGCCTCGACGCGACCATCCAGTTGCAGGTCCTGGACCTGATGGTTCAGAAGGCGCGGGAACTGGGCCTCGGCGTCGTGCTCATCACCCATGACCTCGGGATGGTGGCCAGCTACTGCGACCGGGTGGGCATCATGCGCAAGGGCCAGCTGATCGAGCTGGCACCGGTGCGATCCTTCCTGCAGGAGGGGCCGCGGCAACGCTACAGCCGTGAACTCCTGGAGGCGGCAAGCGTCCGGCCCACCCCGATGGACGAATCGGGCGACGCCGGTGCCGGCGGCGGATCAAGACCGCCATTGCTCGAAGTGGTCGACCTGGTGAAGACCTTCAAGGTCGATGGCTCGAAGTCCGTCGTCAGGGCGGTCGATGGCGTCTCCCTATCGATCCGCAAGGGCGAGACGCTGGCGCTCGTCGGAGAGAGCGGCTCCGGGAAGACGACCATGGGCCAATGCCTGGTGCGATTGCTCGCGGCCGACTCCGGCGTCATCCGCTTCGACGGCCAGGACACGCTGCCGCTGTCCGACCGCGGATTCCGGCCGATCCGCCGTCGAATGCAGATGGTGTTCCAGGAACCCTACGTCGCGCTGAATCCGCGATGGACCGTACGCGACCTGGTGGCGGAGCCCCTCAAGCTGGGCGAAGCCATGACGCGTGCCGACCAGACCTCGCGGGTGCTGGAACTGCTGGACCTTGTCGGCATCGGACGCAACCGCCTGGAGTCGTATCCCCACGAGCTCACGGCGGGAGAGCAAAAGCGTGTCGGCATTGCGAGAGCGCTCTCGGTCCGACCCGACTTCGTCATCTTCGACGAGCCGACGACCGCGCTGGACATCCGCGTGCGAGCACAGATCATCGACCTCGTGCGCGACCTCCAGGCGCAGATGGGCCTGTCCGCGCTGTTCATCACGCACGACCTGAACTCCGTCCGATCGCTGGCGCACTACGTGGCCGTGATGCGTCACGGCAAGATCGTGGAGCAGGGCGAGACGGAGAAGATCTTCGCCAGTCCTGTCGAGGCCTACACCCGCAAACTGCTGGATGCCGAACTTCCCATCGAAGTTCGTGCGCAGCCTCGCCAGAACCTTCCCCATATGGAGGTGCACGAATGACCGGGCTGTCGCAAAAGCCGACATTGGTGACCGGCGCGGCCGGACTCGTCGGTCGCGCCCTGGTCCAGAAGCTCGCGGGGCTGGGTCGTCCGGTAATCGCGCTGGACCGGGAAGCGCAATCCATTGCCGATGGTGTCGACGTGCAGCCTTGCGACCTCGGCGATGTCCACTGCTTGCACGCGCTCGCGAAAGACGGCATCGATGCGGTGGTTCACTGCGGCGCCTACTCCGGTCCGATGGTTGCCAGGGACAGCCCGTACTCGATGGTGCAGGTGAACATCGTCGGGACAGCCAACATGCTCGAACTGGCCCGCGTGCATGCAGCCCGCCGCTTCGTATACTGCTCGTCCACCAGCGCGTATGGCACAGTGACCGACGGCGAGTCGTCGATCGAGGAAGACGTGCTGCTGCGGCCCGGCAGCCTCTACGGTGCCAGCAAGGTGGCATCCGAATACATCGTGAAGGCCTACGCCGAGCAGTATGGGCTGTCGGGTGTCAGCGTGCGCCTTTCCTGGGTCTACGGCCCTCGGCGCACCACCGATTGCGTCATCCGCACGATGATCGAGGACGCGCAGGCGCAACGGCCCACGCGCATGGCGTTTGGCCTCGACTTCCCTCGACAGTTCATCCACGTGGACGATGCCGTCGACGGACTGCTCCTGGCCTTGGATGCGCCACAGCTTCGACAGCACGCCTACAACATCACGGGCGATGGCCGGGTTGCGCTCGGCGAGGTTGCGCGGCTGGTGAGGGTCGTCCACCAAAATGCCGACATCGAGCTGAAAGCCGGCGACGACCCCGTCGACGAGAAGCAGGCGAGATTCAGCATCGAAGCCGCTCGCCGCGATCTGGGCTACTCACCACATGTCGATTTACAGCAAGGCATCGCGAGCTACTCGGCATGGCTGGCCAATCAGAGGAAGGTTCGATCGTGAGGCGTGTGCATCCGGTCGAGTTGAACGCCGAACGCTTCGCACCGTTCGGCGCAGTCCATCCTTCGCCCATCGAGCCGGGGCGCGATTACTTCGACGGCGCGCTTTCGACGGCGCGACCGCACGCCAAGCCGTCGCTGTCCCTGGTCCGCAACGCGCCGATGCTCGGGGAAAGCCTGGTGGTCCGCAGTCTCGAGCGCCATGCGCATTCCTCGCAAACCTTCGTCCCGATGAATGCCGCCCGCTGGCTGGTGGTGGTCGCCCCCGACGACAGTGGGCAGCCGGACGCAGCCCATATCCGTGCATTCGTTGCCTCGGCAAGCCAGGCGGTCACCTACGCTCCCGGCACGTGGCACCTGGGCTTGCACGTGCTCGACCGCGCGTCGACGCACGCCATCTTCATGTGGCGCGACGGAACCGGGAGCGACGAAAGCTTCGCCAACATTCCGCCGCTCGCCATCGCATTGCCATACGCCTTGAAAGACAGTCACCATGCATCACCTTGAACGAGACTTCGTCGGATACGGCCGGAACCCGCCCGACCCCCAGTGGCCCGGCGGCGCACGACTCGCCTTGAACTTCGTCCTGAACTATGAAGAGGGATCCGAGCCATCCCTGCAGGACGGCGAAAGCGAGACGGAGACCTGGTTCACCGAGAGCAGCGGACTCAACAGCGGCGTGCCGGGGCGCGACCTCGCGGCCGAAGGCCTGTTCGAGTATGGAAGCCGCGTCGGCTTCTGGCGCATCCTTCGCCTGCTGCAGGAGCGCCAGATGCCGGCGACCATCTATGGGTGCGCATTGGCACTGGAACGCAATCCAGAAGTGTGCGAGGCCATCCGCGCGTCGGGGTTCGACGTGTGCTCGCATGGATGGCGCTGGATCAAGCACTACCTTCTCTCCGAGGCCGAGGAGCGTGAACACATTCGTCGCGCCGTGGAATCGCTGAAGCGCTCGATCGGCGAGCGTCCGCTGGGCTGGTATTGCCGCTACTCGCCCAGCGTGAACACCCGCCGCCTGCTGAAGGAGGAGGGCGGCTTCCTCTACGACTCCGACTACTACGGCGACGAACTGCCGTTCTGGCAGCTCGTGGAGGGCCAACCCCACCTCGTCGTGCCTTATTCGCTCACCAACAACGACGGCCAGTTCGCCGCCGGCGTGAGCACGGGGGACCAATGGTTCGGCTTCCTGCGCGATGCCTTCGACATGCTCTATCGAGAAGGCAAGTCCCAGCCCAAGATGATGTCGGTGGGCCTGCACATGCGCTTGGTGGGCCATCCCGCGCGAGCGGCGGCCTTCGAACGATTTCTCGATCACGTCGCCCGGTTCCCTGACGTATGGATCACCCGACGCGTCGAGATCGCGCAGCACTGGCACTGCTTCCACCCCTACAAACCGGATTCATCCCTGTGAAAAACACTTTCGATCTGACCGGCCGCCGGGCCGTCATCACCGGCGGCAGCCGCGGAATCGGTGCAGCGATCGCGGAATCCTTTGTCGAACACGGTGCGCAGGTCGCGATCTGCCACGTTGGCGACGAAGACGGAGTCCGTGCACTCAATCAACGGGTGTCCAGCCGGGGGCTGTCGGTTCACGCGGCCTCCTGCGACGTGTCCGACCCGGTCGCCGTCACGGCATTCGCCCAGTGGACCCGGTCGGTGCTCGGTGAAGTCGACATCGTCGTCAACTCCGCGGGCGTGGGAGGCGGGGATCGGCCGTTCAGCGAGACGGGCGACGACGACTGGGACCGCATCGTCGGCATCAACCTCCGGGGGACCATGCTGGTGACCCGGGCGTTCTTCGGCGGCATGGTCGAGCGCAACCATGGCCGTGTCATCAACATCGCATCGCAACTGGCCTACAAGGGCGCACCGGGCCTTGCGCACTACTGTGCGGCCAAGGCCGGCGTCGTTGGTTTCACGAGAGCGCTGTCCTACGAAGGTGCTCCCGTCGGCGTGATGGTGAACGCGATCGCACCCGGCCCCGTCGACACGGAACTGCTTCGCAGCCACAGCGCCCAATGGCTGGACATGAAGAAGGGGCAGTTGCCGATCGGCCGTTTCGGAACTGTCGACGAGATCGCGCCGACGGCCCTGCTGCTGGCGTCGGACGCCGGCGCTTTCTACTCAGGCCAGACCTTGTCGCCCAACGGGGGCGACGTCATGTTGTGATCCGTCCAACTTGGCTGTCTGATGCGTCATGGCCGGGTTGCTGTCGGTATGCAGGTCGCTCCGCTCGATCGCGTTCGCCTAGTAGCGGAGCAGAAGAAGCCGGTTCGGGAAAGCGTTCCGCAATTCGGAGCGCGTTTCGACTCCGCAAGGCCCACGATGAATGCGGCGACGCACGGCGCATTCAGCCGTGCCCTCTCTTCTGCGCCGGCCCGGGCGTGATCGTGTCGAGGAACTCGCGCGTTTCGATGTCTGCCCAATTGGCGCGCAGCAGCACGCGATGGCGTCGCCTTCGACGGTGCCTGCGCCCAAGCCGGCACGTCGCGCTCGCGAAGCGCTAGGCAAGGACCTACAGCGGCTCCGCAAATACCTGTCGTACAGGCCCGGCGTTGCACTGGTTATGTAAGGTAAAGAAATCGTGCGGTTGTTCTGCCCGTGCCCATGCCGCCGGTCGGAACGCCAAAGCCGTTGTCGCGGCGGCGGCGGCGGCCCTTAGACTGGGCCATGCTCGAAATTGTTGCGAAAGCCGATCGTGTGATGCAGCCAGTTGTCGAACTGCGGAAGCTCGCGTCGACCTACACCTACGGCGTTCGGGCGCCGCGTGCGCATGGCGTGGTGCCACCGGTGTCCTATGTCGACGAGGGCTTTGCCACACTGGCGGATTGCCTGCTTGATGTGGCACGTGGTCTCGGGGGGAATTTCCCGCGGATCTATGTGCGCTTGGAGGGACACTGCGTAGGAGAACGCGATGTGGCGGAACTTCTCCGTGAACCGGCGGCCGTTGCCGCGGAACTGGTAGAGGTCTGTTGCGCGCTGCAAGTTCGCGTGGCGGTGCCACTGCGCAAGGCGGCGTAGCCGCGGCCCGCGTCGCGCGGCAGGGTCTGCGTGAACCGTTTATTCGGCGCAGCCCAAAAGCCAAGCGCCGGAGAAAACGGGGAAGAGCCTGGCATCAGCGCGGATTGCGGAGCCTCCCGCTGCGGCGCCTGATAGAGACGGATGCGTCGCTTCGGCGGATGCCGACGCAATGGCGCGACGGCCCGCGGAGGATCAGCGCCGTGAGGAGACTTTCCACACGCCGGGATCGGGTTCCTGCGATCCGCAGGGCTCATGGCAAAGCCGACTTCAGCGACGCTTAAGCACTGGCGCAGAGACTGCTCCACAACCCCGGGAACAGTCCTCTGCCACGTCTCTCAAGGATTCATTTGCCATGAAGAAGTCATCCGCGATCCCCAAGCCCCTCACGCCCTCGCAAGTCAAGCACGTGCTCGAACTGCTCGATCTGTGCGAACTGGTGCCCATCGCAGCGGCCGACAAGTTCCAGCACCGTACCGGTACCTTCTCCGTAGCCCAGCAGGAGGCCATCGAGATCCTGTTCTCGCTGGAACAGGACGAGATCCCTGATGCGCTCTTCGAATGCGTCGACGACGACGCCCGGGAACTGGTGCGGGACGAATTGCCGCACATGGCGCAGGTGCGTTTCGTGCGCGCCCGAGGCTTGCCTCGCTAGCCCGTGATGATCGCTTGAGAGCCTCGAACTCCGCCACCATGAAGTCGAAGAAGGCGCTGACGCGCGCCGTCTTCCGGATCTCGGGCATCGCCAGCAGGCGCCAGTCCCGCGATAGCGCCGGAATCGGCCCGGAGCACCCGGACCAGGTCCGCCTCGGAATCCCCGAGGGCAGTCGGCAGCGGCGCAATGCCGACACCGGCCTTCACCGACAGCAGCAGCCCGAGCACGCTGACGCTGCGGGCCACGATGTTCACGGCCGGTGCCACCTGGAGCAGCCATTGGCTCGCTCGATGGCTCGATGGCTCGATGGCCTGCCATGGGCTCTTCGAACCCCGCCAGCGGGTGCGCCGCAAGTTCATCGATGGATGCGGGCTGGCCATGCCGCGCCACATAGTCCCTGCTCGCATAGACGGGCCACAGCGAGTCGCCGACCTTGCGCCCGACCATCACCGCATCGTCGGTGTCGCCTGAGCGCAGCGCGACGTCGGCCTCCGCCGGTGCGCAGGTCGACGAACTTGTCGCTCATCACGAACATCGGCTGTGCGCTGGTCCAGCGCCACACCGGCGGCTACCGGCTCACCGACTTCGGCACGGAAGTGCTGCAGGCCGCGGGAGGTCGAGGTCGCCGTCGGCGACTTCGAACAGGAGCTGGTCGTTTCCAAGCGCAACGCCGCAGGCGTGATCCGTCTGACCTGCCCAGAGCCTCTGGTCGACCGGCTGACGCAGTCCGGTCTGCTGGACCGCTTCCACGCGCTGCAACTGGATTGTCGGACGAGGGCTGGACCACGCCCAAGGCGGCAACTCGACAAGGAGGACCTCGCGGCGTATTGCAAGCGTCCGCTGAAACCGCGCCAGAACAAGGCGCTCGGCGCGTGCGCGCGGTTCGGAGGCGAAGAGTTGCTCGTCCACCTCGAGGGCTGCTCGTCGAATCCGGCCTGGACCAGATCGTGCCGCATGCCGTGAGCGACAGCTATGCCCGCGCACTGTATGGCGCACGCTCATGCAGCACGATGTCATCGGAGGGGCGGACCACCAACTCTCGCGGCCCGAGTGGCAGCAACAATTCTGCGAGGTGCTGAAGAACTGAAGAACTGGCTTGCGCAGGCCGCGGCAACGTCTGGTGATGCTTTCGGGACCTCACACAGGATCCAACATCCGTAGCGGCCCCCCACCGGCGGTGAGGCCTTCTGAACTGCGCGGCATGCCTTGAATGCCGGTGCGCGCGGGTCGTGGTCGGACGCGCTTGGCGGTAACCCGGTGCGCGCGATCACCTCGATCACAACGGGGCGGAGAACAGGCTCACTCCTTCGAAGACCACTGCCCTGATGTTGGGCGTGGCGCAATGCGCATTCCCTTGGACTGCGGGGTCTACTGGATGCTTGCGGTCTTGGGCCTGCCGATGGCAGGGACTTTGACATGGTCCGCCGGATCAAAAACGTTCACGCGCAGGCTCGGACCGACCGACTTCATGCCTGACTGCGCCCGATTCGTACGGCACGTTTCTTCAGGTTGCCAAGCTCACGAGTCGCCCGGCGGGGGCTTGGGGCATCAGGTGGGAATTGCCTCGCGCTTTGCACAGCAAGACGACGAGGCATTCCTGTTTTCTTGAATTGCAGTTGCCGGGCTGATTATGTTGTTCGCCCGCCAGCATCACAAGGCGCATCGACGCGGACGACGTCGCAAATTCGCCGATCTGGCGACACACGTCGACGACAGGCGTCCCCGACTCGGCCAGCCTCAACACATACGCGATCTGCTCCTCGCTGAATCTCGACCTTTTCATTGCTTCTCCTTGCGCCCCTTCGGGCCACCGGAAAGCAACCGTACCTCTAGTTTTGAAAAGTCCGGAATTCGGGGGAGACGTCACAACAGCAACTGCGAACTCCACGTCGCCTAGATTGAGTCGTGGCTCCCTACATGTCTAACAGCGGCCAACGATGGAAGCAAGCAGGGCGGTCGTCTGGCTGCTCGACTCCTGCAACGTAGCGCTGAGCGGTCACCATCTACAAGCGCTCCGAACCGCAAACAGTCTGAACCTCCGCTTCGACTGGCAGTCTAGGTGGACCTGCCGCAACCCCAATGATGCGACGTGGTCAGTCTGCTTGCGTTGCAAAGTCCTTAAGATCTTTGCCAGCGGTCAGCCCTGACTTCAGCCACCCTGGCTTGGGTCCGCGTCCGGTCCAAGTGTTGCCCATATCGTCGCCATATAGGGCCTTTGATGCCGCGCGCTTTACTTTCTTAACGGTAGCGCTGGCCACCGCTGTTGAGGATTTGTCGGCGACAGCGCTTGAGACCGGAGCAGGCTTGAAATCATCGATGTTCGCTCCCGCCGCAATTGCATCGCGGAGCCATTGAGGTCGGGGCCCACGACCTGACCACGCGTTGCCTTTCCCGTCGACAAACTTTTCAGTGACTGAAACGGTCTTCTTCGACGTGGGCGACTTGGTCGAGCCGAACAACTGCGCAGGTGTCAGACCGTAGTGCGCGATTGCGACTTTGATGCGGTCTATAACGCCTTTAAGTTCGCTCAGGCGAATTGCTTCAGCCTGTCGCTGCAATGATGCGATCTGCTTCTGGATCTGTGCGTAGCTCTGGGCCATCGTGTCTCCTGAACGCGAGAGCGACGGCGTGGGTTGGATCACGGCGCTCAAGAGCGCCTCGATCCGCTCGCTGGTCGAGCAGGGCCAACTGCAACTGGGCCTGTTCGATGAGCGCAATCTGGTGGAACTCGCCTCGCCCGACTATCCCGGCGAGCGCCTGGTGGCGTGTCGCAACGATGCGCTGGCCAAGCTGCGCGCGCACAAGCGCGAGGAACTGCTCGCCGCCACCGAGGCCAACCTGGCCAAGGTCCAGCAGCGCGTGCACGCGGGCAAGCTCCAAGGGGCCGATGCCATCGGGCTGCGGGTGGGTCGCGTCATCAACCAGTACAAGGTCGCCAAGCACTTCGAGCTGAGCATCACCGACATCGCCTTGTCCTGGACGCGCAAGCTGGAGGAGATCGCCAGCGAGGCCGCGCTGGACGGCCTGTACATCATCCGCACCTCGGTGGCCGCCGCGCAAATGGACGCCGCTCAGTGCGTGCGCAACTACAAGTCGCTGGCCAATGTCGAGCGCGCATTCCGCTCGATCAAGACGATCGATCTGAAGGTGCGTCCGATTCACCACCGCCTGGCCGACCGGGTGCGCGCGCACATCTTCCTGTGCATGCTGGCCTACTACGTCGAGTGGCATCTGCGCGAGGCCTGGCGCGAGTTGATGTTCGCCGATACCGATCAACAGGCCAAGGCCACGCGCGATCCGGTGGCCCCTGCCAAACGCTCCGGGACAGCGCAGCAAAAGGTCTCAACCCATACGCTGGCCGACGGCACCCCCGCGCACAGCTTCGCAACGTTGATGAACGAACTCGCCACCGTCGTGCGCAACACCTGCCGCACGCCCGACGGCGCCCCCGATGCGCCGACCTTCGACATCGTCACCACCGCGCAGCCCTTGCATCAGCGCGCCCTCGCGCTCGCCCAGGCCATCACTCCGTAGACAGAAACCATCCCCGCAAATTCAGGCAAGTGCTTGAATCACAAGGGAATCTCGCCTGACTGGTCGTGGAACTTCAGCTTAAGAGTTCCGAACGCGTGTTCGATGGTTCGCTTTCGCACTGTCATTTCAGAATGCGAGGACGCCTCCTCCGGGCGAGTGCCATTCCACATGCTGCGCCACGTGATGGACATCTGAATATTCCACCAAGCAACGGGGCTGCTCGGACAGATACGCAGATGGTGAGTAAGTGGCGGGCACGGTTCGTTGCTCATCGGTTCGATGGCCTGCTGGATGCGCCGCGCAGCGGTCCGCCAAGAACCATCGACGATGCGCGCGTCGATGAAGTGATCGCCAAGACGCTGCTAGTGGTGGGAATACATCGGCTTTCCGGGTGCATCCAATTCCACCACCTGCACGGTCGAGGAATGCGACTCGGTGATGTAGAGCGTGGCGCCGTCCGGGCCGCCATAGGCCACGTTGGTCACGTGCGTGCCCTCGCATGCCTTGATCCTGTAGACCGGCTCACCCGAGGGATCGAAGAGCCACACGATGCCCAAGCCCACATGCGTGACCACGAGGCGGCCCTTGGTGTCCAGGGCGATGCCATCTGGCCCCCATCCTCCGGTCATCTGAATGAACAGGCCGACCTTCGACGGCATGCCGTTGCGCAGCAGCGGCACGCGCCAGATGCAATTGCCACGAGTGACGGCAAGGTAGATAACCGTCTCGTCGGCATTCATGACCAAGCCGTTAGGGCTCGGAATGTTGTCGAGCAGGCAGGTCAACTCGCCCGACGCACTCAGGCGAAAGAGCCGGCCGGTCGCGTCATGCAATCCGGTGGTCCCCTGGTCAGTGAAATAGATGTCGCCGTTGCGAGCGAAGAACAGGTCGTTGATGCCTTTGAATCGCTCCAGCTTGTAGCGCGTGACCACCGGTTCGATGCGTCGCGTCTTGGGGTCCAGCTTCATCAGGCCGTGCTTCATGTCGGCGACGAAGATCGTGCCGTCACGATGGATCTTCAATCCGCAGGGCCAGCCGTCATACTGGATGAAGAGCTCGACACTGGCGTCCGGCGCAATGCGGTGGATGCAGCCCCGCGGAACGTCCACGCAGTAGAGGTTGCCGTCGAGATCGAAGGAAGGACCCTCCAGAACGCCGTGCGCCGGGGCGATCGCAAGCTGCCCCGCCGTCCATTCCGGATCGATGGGCCCCGCCGCGGTGTCATTGGGCACGCGGGCAAAGATCCTGGTGGTAATGGGAGGAGGAAGTTCAAACATGAGGACTCTGGACCTTGTGAAGCGGTTCGCGTTTTCAATGCTGCAGCAGCGCGCGCAGTTTATGGACAGCTGCTCCTGGCGTCGTCAGCACGGGTGGCATGCGATCGCGTGGAACGACCGATGCGGCGCGGGACATGGTGAACTGCCCCATCAGCACCACGTCCGTGGCGGGCGCCGCGGCAATCGCCTCGATCACCAGGCGGTCATGCGCTTCCCCGTCACCGGCGCGCAGGGCAGCGATCGCGCCTTCGGCAACGATGGGCACCAATTCATAGTCGCGCCCCATGGCACGCGCGATGTTGGCCAGTTCCTCGGCCAGCGGAGGCATGACCGGGTCGGTAGACACCACCAGTCCGATTCTCCTGCCGGTTTGCAGCGCCTGCTCTAGGCCAGCTTCGGCGGGCGTGAGAATCGGCACCTGCCGGCCGGCGCGCGCAAGCTCGATCGCATAGGCAAATGCCGAGCAGCAGAACAGCAAGGCCTGCGGCCTGCGGCCGTCCGTGGTCGGCCCGAGCGCGTACTCCGTCAGGGCCTGGAATCTCGCCACGGCCGCCTCCCGGTCGGCCTTGCCGGAACTGAGGTTGTGGAACAGTGAGTCATCGACGATATTCACGAGATCGGCTTCCGGCCAGCCTGCCTCGAAAGCCGCGATGGCCGCGGGCATGGAGTCCGGAATGGCGTGTACGAGTGCGATCAGTGGATTCTGCGGCATCGTTTTTCCTTCATTGTGTTCAATACGACATGCCGGTCGTGAGCCGGATGCCGCCGTCGACCGGGATTTCCATGCCGGTGATGTATTTCGCTTCGTCGGACGCAAGATAGAGCGATGCATAGGCCACGTCCCATGCGTCACCCATGTGCAACATCGGCACCGCCTTGTTGCGTCCCTCGGACATCGCGTCGTAGTCGACGCCGTAGCGGTCGGCATGCGCCTTAAGCGCACCCGTGTTGATCAGTCCCGGAATGACGGTGTTGAGCCTGATCCCCTTCGGGGCGTACATCACGGCAGTCGCTCGCGTGAACTGCACGAGCCCGGCCTTGCTTGCCGAGTAGGCGACCTGGTGCTTGCCCGTGTACCGATGCGCAGAGATGGACCCCGTGTTCACGACGGCGCCCTTGCCTTGGCGCTCCATCACCGGCAGGACGAACTTGCAGGCCAGATAGGCGCTCTTGACATTGATGTTGAATTGCGCATCCCACATTTCTTCGGAGATCTCAACCGGCCCGCCGGGCGCCGACGCGCCGATGTTGTTGACCAGAATGTCGATGCGGCCGAACTGCTGCACGACCTTCTCCACGAAAGCGCGCACCTGGGAACTGTCGAGCGCATCGCAAGCGTACATGAAGGCACGGCCGCCTTCGGATTCGATGATCTTGCGCGTTTCCTCCGCGGCTTCGAGATTGGCGTCCGTCCCGATTACGGTGGCGCCTTCACGCGCGAACACAACGGCGGTGGCCTTGCCGTTTCCCCAGCCGGGTGCGGAGCTGCCGCAGCCCGTCACGATCGCGATCTTTCCTTCAAGCCTCTTCGCTGACATTTCCAGAAACCTTTCCTAGTTGATGATTGATACGGCTTGGCCGCCGTTCCGCTGATGCGTGCGAGCCCCTAAAGGACCTGTCGCATCGTCGATCCGAAGTACGTCATTCGGCCGCGACGATCTTTCCGTTCTTGACGCGAAGAATCACGGGCGTGTAGGTCCCACCCCGATCCTGATCGAAGGAGAAGCGCCCCGAGCCGACGATGGAGGCCTGGTCCTTGATGGACTGAAGCGCGGCGCGAATCTGCTCGCGCGTTGGATCGGAGCCTGAGGACTTGATGACCGCCGCCGCCATCTTCACCGCCGAATAGCCCAGCGCGGCACCAAAATCCGGCTGCCGGTTGAAGCGCTTTTCGTAGGCGGCAACGAAGCGCTTGTTGTCGTTTCCGGCGAGTCCCGCGAAGTAGTCGGCCGGATAAATGGTCCCTTCGACCGCGCCCCCGCCAATGGTGAGGAACTGACCCGCCCCCATCGCAGGTCCGCCCATGAACTGGACCTTGGCGTCGATGCCGTTCTGGCGCGCCTGCACGGCGAAGTTCCCGGCCTGCTCGCCCCCTAGCGCCATGAACAGCGCCTGGGGCTTCGAACCAATCATCTTGGATTGCAGCGCCAGGAAGTCGCTGTCGGCGGCGAGCACCGAATCATCGAACACGACGTTGACTCCATGCTCCTTGAAGCACTTCAGTGCCGCGTCATGCTGTGCCACCGCGCCGTCGTTGTCGCGGGCGACCACAAGTGCCACCGACTTGGTGCCTAGCTTCTTCACGGCATAGTTGCAGACTTCGATGGAGACCGCGCTCGGGCTGGCGGGCATCCGGAAGCTCCACGGCCCTGCCTTGTTGATCCGGTCGGAAACGGCGGTCGGAGAGAGCATCGGGATCTTCAGATCATTAGCTACCGGCGCCGCCGCGATTCCTTCAACGCTTGAACTGGGACCGAGGATCATCAGCGCCTTGTCGCGGCTCGCGAAGCGATTGATCAAGGCGACGACCTGCGACTTCTCGCTACCGGTATCCTCGACAATCACTTTCAGCTTGTCTGTGCCCAGATAGCCGCTCTCATTCAGCTCGGCGATCGCTACATCCATCCCCTCGCGACTGGGCACTCCGACCCAGGCGTATGTCCCCGTCAGCGCCACGGGGGCACCAATGATGTATTCCTTCGGCTGCGCGTTCGCTGCGTTCGCAGAAAGTGCCACGGCGAGCCCGGTTCCGAGCCCCACCCAACGCCTCAAAAAGTGCCTTTGCTTCATGGTTATTCCTTCGAGAAAGAGTGAGTGAGCGCAGAATGAACGTTGGTTGCCGAGTTCATGGGAGGGAAGTTCTGAGTCGCTCATTCGGCGGTGCCGATCTTTCCGCCTTTGACCCGGAGAATTAATGGCGTATAGCTTCCACCTCGATCTTCATCAAAGGAGAAACGGCCTGCTCCGATGATGGAAGATTGGTCTTTGATGGACCGCAGCGCGTCGCGAATCTGATCGCGTGTCGGATCGGGCCCCGAGGACTTGATGGCCGCCGCCGCCATCTTCACCGCCGAATAGCCCAGCGCGGCACCAAAATCCGGTTGCCGGTTGAAGCGCTTTTCGTAGGCGGCAACAAATCGCTTATTGTCGTTTCCGGCGAGTCCCGCGAAGTAGTCGGCGGGATAAATGGTCCCTTCGACCGCGCCCCCGCCGATGGTGAGGAACTGACCCGCGCCCATCGCAGGTCCGCCCATGAACTGGACCTTGGCGTCGATCCCATTCTGGCGCGCCTGTACGGCGAAGTTTCCGGCCTGCTCGCCGCCTAACGCCATAAACAGCGCCTGAGGCTTCGAGCCAATCATCTTGGACTGCAGCGCCAGGAAATCGCTCTCGGCGGCGAGCACCGAATCGTTGAAAACGACATTGACGCCGTGCTGCTTGAAGCACTTCAAGGTGGCATCGTGCAGCGTCACGATGGCGTCGTTGTCGCGGGCAACCACCAGCGCCACCGACGTGATGCCCAGCTTCTTAACGGCATAGTTGCACACCTCTATAGAGACCGCGCTCGGACTGGCGGGCATTCGGAAAGTCCAGGGCCCTGCTTTGTTGATCCGGTCGGATGCGGCGGTCGGAGAGAGCATCGGGATCTTCAGGTCGTTGGCAACGGGCGCCGCCGCCATGCCTTCGACGCTGGAACTGGGGCCGAGAATCATCAGCGCCTTGTCGCGGCTCGCGAAGCGATTGATCAAGGCGACGACCTGCGACTTGTCGCTTCCCGTATCCTCGATGAGCACCTTCAGCTTGCCTGTGCCCAGATAGCCGCTGTCGTTCAGTTCGGCGATCGCGACATCCATACCCTCGCGGCTGGGCACCCCGACCCAGGCGTAAGGCCCTGTCAGCGCCACAGGAGCGCCGATGACGTATTCCTTCGACTGCGCGCTCGCTGCATCCGCTCCCAGTGCCATCGCGACCCCCATCCCGAGTACCGCCCAACGCCTTGAAAGATGCATTGTCTTCATGGTTCGTCCTTTGAAAAAGTGAGCGAAGACGCGCCGAGTAGCGGCTAGGCCGCTTCTCCGAGGTAATGCGTGGCGATTTCGGGGTCATTGCGAAGCACCTCGCTGTCGCCTTGCCGCACGATGCGTCCGCGCTCCAACACATAGGCCTTGTTGGAGATCTGAAGCGCGCGTCGGGCGTTCTGCTCGACGATGAGGATCGTCAGCCCGTTTCGATTCAACATACGAAGCGTGTCGAATACCAGGTTGACCATGACGGGCGACAGCCCCAGGCTTGGCTCGTCCAGGAGCAATATCTCCGGGGCCCCCATCAATGCGCGTCCGATGGCAAGCATCTGCTGCTCGCCCCCGCTGAGCGAGCCCGCAACCTGGCCTTGTCTTTCCTTCAGCCGGGGAAACAACTCGAACACATCGCCGAGGTCATACCGCGCTTTGCGCGCTCCCCGCGCCTGCGTGCCGAGTTCCAGATTCTCCCGAACGGAAAGCGGCGCCAGGATCTGGCGCCCTTCCGGCACCAGCAGCATTCCATGACGGGCGATGCGAAAGCATTCGAGCCCGAGCAGGGGCCGGTCCATGAACACCACTTCGCCTCCGGCATCGGGCTGTGCACCGACCAGGGTGTTGAGCAGCGTCGACTTGCCGGCCCCGTTGCTGCCGATGAGCGCGACCGTGGCGCCTGCGCTGACCTCCAAGGACACCTGGTCCAGCGCGAGGATGCCTCCGTACTTGGAGCTGAGATTCTTCACGCGGAGCATTGCTCGTCTCCGAGGTAGGCGGCGATCACCCGCGGGTCGTTGCGCACCTCGCGCGGCGTGCCACTGGTCATCAGTTCACCGGCGGCAATGACGTGCACCTGGTCGGACAGCGACATGACGAACTGCATGTTGTGTTCGATCAGAAGGAGCGCGATGCCCTCCGAGGCGAGGCGGCGAAAGTGCACAGCCAATTGCTGCGCCTCGACGTCGTTCATGCCGGCGACCGGCTCGTCGAGGAGAACGACGCGCGGCTTCATCGCCAGCGCGCGCATGATTTCGACGCGCCGCTGGTGCCCGTAGGAAAGCTCACCGGCCAGGAAGTCGCTGTAGCGTTCCATGTCGAACATGGCGATCAGTTCCCGGGCTCGCGCGTACGCCTGGGCCTGCGCCGCGCGAGCCGTCCCCAGGCCGAACACTTCGGCCATTGCCGATACGCCCTGGTGGTGGTGACAAGCCACCGCGATGTTCTCGACGACGCTCGCCTCGTTGAGCAGGCGCACGTTCTGGAACGTGCGTGCAATGCCCAGTCTCGCCACCTGGCCCGGCTGCTGCCGATGGATCTCGGCGCCATCCAAGAGAATGCGCCCTTCGGTCAACGCCGTCAGGCCGGCGATCATGTTCACGATGGTGCTTTTGCCCGCACCATTGGGACCGATCAATCCAGTGATACGGCCGGCAGGAACGCTCAGGCTTACGCCGCGAACCGCCCAGAGTCCCCCGAACTGCCGCGAAACGCCGTCGAGTTCAAGCAGTGACATTGGCTCGCCCCGCGTCGAGTTGTCCCGTGAGGGCAAGCCGCGTGCGCCGGCGACGCGTCGCCAGTGCGAGCGAATCGGCAATGCCCAGCGGCAGGTAGATGATGACGACCATCAGGAGCGCGCCGTGGATGACCAGCCGGTTCTCGGCGAAGGGTCGCGCAACCTCTGGCAGCAGGGACAGGATCACGGCTCCGACGATCGGGCCCAGCACGGACCTGGAGCCGCCGAGCACGACGAACGTCAGGACCGACACCAGCATGTTGAATCCGAACTCCTCCGGAACCACGACGTGGTTGTAGCAAGCCATCAGCGCGCCGGTCGCGCCGGCGATGGCCCCGCTCAGCCCAAAGGCCAGAAAGTGATAGTGGGCGACCCGAATGCCAAGCGAGACGGCAACGGTCTCGTCCTGCCGGATGGCGTCGAAGGCGGCGCCTGCGTGCGAGCGGCCCATGCGTATCAGCAATAGCAGCACGATGGCCAGAAACACGAGGAGTTCCGCGAGTCCGACGGAGCGCGGTATCCCATTCAGACCAAGCGGGCCGCCCGTCCAGTCCGCGTAGTAGAGAACCAGCGACAGATTGATCTGCACGGCCGCCACCGTCGCGATGGCCTGGAACACCCCGCGCAGTCGGCTCAACGGAATGGCGAGCACCAGCGCCGCCCCCGTGGCGACCAGTGTCCCGGCCAGCACCGCGATGGGCGTGGACGCTCCGAAGCGAAGCACGAGCCCGCCTGCGGTGTAGGCTCCCATGGCAGCGAGCGCCGCGGTCGCCACGGAGAAAACGCCCACGCGCAAGACAACGTATTGACTCAAGGCAAGGCCGCAATTGAGGATCGTCAGACAGATGAGTGGCACGAAGCTGGCAAGGTATTCGTTCATGGTGATGGGCTCATTCGCGGCAGACGCGGCGCTCTTTGCGGATGTAGCCGAAGAATCCTGTGGGTCGCACCAGCAGGGTGACGAAGAGAATGGAGAAGATGATGGCGTCGCTCAGGCCGGTGGAGAGGTACGCGACCGTCAAGGTCTGCACGATTCCCAGCAGCAGGCCGGCCAGCAGGGCGCCCGGAATGCTGCCGAGGCCGCCGAGGACGATCACCACGAATGCCTTGAGCATGTAGCCTTCACCCATCATGTAGTGCACCGAGTTGTAGGCGATGCCGATGAGGACGCCCGCGATGCCGGCAAAGGCACCCGAAATGAAGAAGGCCTGGAAATAGATGGCCTGGGAATTGATCCCCAGCAGAGCGGCCGCGCGCTCGCTCACGGCCACGGCGCGCAACTGTGCGCCGAAGCGCGTGTGGAACAGATAGAAGATCAGTGCCAGGAACAACACGAGCGCCGTGCCGACCATCACGCAATTGATGAGGGTGACGCGCAGCCCCAGTATCTCGAACACCACCACCGGAAAGGTGCCGAAGGGGTATCGCAGGACCCGCGTCTCCGACAGGCGCTGCACCACGCTCATGATGATGAGCCCGGCCCCAACGCTCGAGATGATGGCCGAGAATTCCGGCGCGCGGCGTTTTCGAAGGGGTCTGAAAGCAAGATGATCGAGTGCAACGTTGAGCATGCCGGCGCATGCGGCGGCCATCACGAAGACCAGGGCAATCGGCAACTCAAGGCGTGTCACGCATACCAGTCCGGTGAACGCGCCGACCATGAAGACCGCGCCATGGGCCATGTTCAGGATGTGGTTCACACTGAAGATCAGGGTGAAGCCGAGTGCGAACAACGCGTAGACACTTCCTGCCACTACCCCGTTGAGGAGCTGCTGGCCGATCATGAGAAGTACGCTGCGCGCGTTCTCCGGTGAAGCGGCAATGCCGCGCGGCCTTGCCGGCGCACGGAAAGGAACAACGGATGCATGCCCTTGTCTCCAGGGTCGATTTGTCTCATGCGGCGAGTATTGGCAGGACTGCCGGGGCGCGTCTAATGAGTTCTGCCGAGGGGGTATAAGATCTTCAAATGCCGCTGGTCCCTCAGAACTTTCAGACGCTGCGATGTTTCGCGGCGGTGGCCCGCGCAGGCTCCATATCTGTCGCGGCCCAAACGCTTCACCTCAGCCAGCCTGCTGTCAGCCTTCAGATCAAGAGCCTGGAGTCCTTGATCGGGCTGGTGCTCTTTCATCGCTCGCCCAGTGGCCTGGTGTTGACGACCGAGGGGGCGCGCCTGCTGCTGGAAGCCGACAAGACCCTGCTCGCCCTCGAAGGCTTCGGTCAGCAGGTGGCCAAACTGAAGGGCACGCATCAACAGATGCTTCGGATCGGCACGATCCTTGACGCGGAGGTCATCAAGCTGGCCTCGTTCTTGAAAGAACTGGTCAGTTGCGCGCCAAAAGCCGAGCTCAGGCTGACGCACTGCATGAGCGACGAGGTCCTGATGAAGCTGTCTCGGCAGGAGTTGGATGTCGGTTACTGCCTGGAGCTGCCGCCGGCCGGTGGCGCCGCCGGCACCCGCGATCGGATTGCATCGCCAAATGACAGGCTCGCCATCAAGACGCGCTTCCATTCCGAACCTCTGCGCAACGTTCTCTATCGCGTCGCCGCACCTGCGCAGTGGGAGGCACGCGTTCGCGGCAAGAACTGGAAGAGCCTCGCCAAGCTACCTTGGGTCTCCGCGCCGGAATTCTCAGCTCACAGTTGGTTGCTCACGTCGGTCTTCAGCCCGCTAGGCATCACGCCCCAGCGATCGGCAACCAGCGATCGGGAAGCGTCGATGCTGGACCTCGTGGAGTCCGGCGTCGGATTGAGCCTGGTCCGCGATTCGATTGCCGAGGCGGAAGCCGCCGCGCGCCATCTTGTGATTGCCGATCGCGTGAGCATCGAGTGCCAACTTCGGTTCGTGAGCCTGCAGTCTCGCCTGAACGAACAGTCGATTTCGCAGGCATGGAGCGCCATGCGTCACGCATGGTCGACCAAGCCGCGCGCCCGGCGTCCTGCCGCCTAGGACCCGGGCGATACAATGAACGGTTGCGTGCGGGACGCTGGCATGGGAGTGATGCCACGCCGAGCCCGCGAAGACACAAGCAGGGAACGGGGTGGGATCGGCGGTCGGAAGAAGGCAGTCGGAAGCGGAAAAACCGGGCGCTTCGCGTCGACGCTGCCGCGCTGCCGGCATGCGGCCGCGCATTTCCCAGGACTCATTGCGTCCTGGCTTTTCAAGCTTGCATGGCCCGGCTTCCCCCGGAATTTTCGCGGGCTGCAGGCATTTCGGATTTCGCGTTCGGATGGCGTTTTCGCGGCCCGCCGGTGGCGAAGCGCTGTCCTTCTTGGCGCGCGACTGTGGAGGTGAACGGATGGAACTAGAGTTTGAGCCCGCAGTGCTCGACTGCGTCTCGGAAGAGGCGGCGCGCTTGGAATTGGGACTGCACCTTTGCCTGCAGTTCATCCGGACGTTGTCTCGGCGCTGCGATGACGCCCTCGCGGAAAACGGCATGGGGCGCGCCCATCATCGGGTCCTCTTCCTTGCGACGCGAGATGTGCGGCTTACCGTTGGCGAGATGGGTGCGTTGCTCGGCATCAGCAACCAGGCCCTCTCCCAGGTTCTCAAGCGGCTTTTTTCGCAGGGCTATCTGACGCAGGAGGTTGATCCTGACGACAGGCGAAAGCGCGTGATTCTGCCGACACCGCAAAGCTTCGAGCTCATGCGCCGGCTCGATGATTTGCAGAAGGACATTTTCAATCGCGGCTTCCACCATGTCGGAGCGAAAGGTACCGTCACCTTCTTCCGCACCTTGGCTGCCATGCTGGAGCCCGAGTCGGCCCAGGTCCTGACCGTGTATGCGGGCCGGTTGGATGCCTTGGGGCAGGACTGCCTGTTGAAGACAATCTCTGGCGTTGCGCGAAGCAAGCCGCACTCCCGAAGGAAAACAACGCCCAAGGCGTAGAGGGACGGGGCTGGGGTCGGGTCCGCGCCGCCAATTTAATCAAGCTAGACTAAATAGTTAAGTGATGTTGACATAAATCGCCTTAGCCGGTTAGAGTGCAGCCATTGCAACTAAAGGGTGGCGGTAGCCCCAGCCAGTGGGGCTGCCGCCTAGAACGATGGGTGTCATCTCGCTCTTCGATTACGGCGCAGCGCGCCATGCGGACCGTCCCTGTCTTGAAGACGACCTGGAGGTTCGGACTTACGAAGAAGTCCGCGATGCTTCGCACCGCATCGCTCTGGCGCTCGGCGCTCGGGGCGTGGTGCCGGGCGACAAGATCTCAACCCTGAGTCCCAACGCGGTCACAATGGTCGAAGCGATGCTCGGCATCTATCGTGCGGGCTGCGTCTTCGTGCCGCTGAACGTCCTGAATTCCGAAGAAGAGAACAGCACCATCATCCAGAATAACGACGTTTCGGTGCTGTTCTATCACTCGAAGTTTTCCGGCGTGGTGGAGCGTCTTCTGAAAGTGTGCCCACGAATCAGGCTGTCGATCCGGCTCGATGCGGGCGAGCGTTCCGATCAGCGACTGCGCGAGATCGCCGCGGCCTACACCGGCGAGGCGCCGGACCCCGGAGCCTCGTTTCACGACCTGGCATCCATCTACAGCACCGGCGGAACCACGGGCGCGCCCAAGGGCGCCATGATTTCCGGGCTCGCCTGGGATGTACAGGCGGCGAGCTTCTTCGCCGCGATGCCGGTTCGAGCGCAGCCGGTCTACCTTGCCGCCACGCCCATGACGCATGCCGCGGGTTGCCTAGCGATCTATCTGTTCGCCGCGGGCGGCCATGTGATCATGCACGATCGCTTCGAAGCCGGACGCTTCCTCGCAACGATCGACGAGCGCCGCGCAACGCACGTGCATCTGCCGCCGACCGCGATCTACATGCTTCTGTCGCATCCCGATGCGGCCAAGCACGACTACAGCTCTCTCGAATGCTTCCACTACGCTTCCGCACCGATGTCGGTGGAGAAGCTCAAGCAGTGCATGGAGATCTTCGGGCCGGTCATGGCCCAGACCTGGGGCCAATCGGAAGCGCCTCTCATATGTACCTTGCTCACGCCCGATGATCATCGGCTGGCGGTGGAGTCGCCGGACCATGTTTCGCTTCTCGCAAGCTGCGGCCGTCCCACGCTGATGACGCGCGTCGAGGTCATCGATGATTCGGGCCGCTTCCTGTCGGTAGGGGAAATGGGCGAACTGGTGATGAACGGGCCGCTGGTCGGGCTCGGCTACTACCGCAAGCCGGACGCTACGGCTTCCACCTTCGTCAACGGATGGCTGCGCAGCGGGGACATCGGCTACAAGGACGCCCGCGGCTACGTCTTCATCTGCGACCGTAAGAAAGAAATGATCATTTCCGGCGGGCTGAACATCTATCCGGCCGAAGTCGAACAGGTGGTCTGGTCGCATCCAGCGGTGCAGGAATGCGCGGTGATCGGCGTGCCCGACGAGAAATGGGGCGAGGCGGTCAAGGCGGTGATCGAACTCAAGCCGGGGATGAGCGCGTCCCAGGAGGACCTGCTGGCCCTGTGCAAGTCCCGGCTTGGCAGCGCCAAGGCGCCCAAGAGCATCGAGATCTGGCCTTCCCTGCCGCGGTCGGCCGTCGGCAAAGTCAGCAAGAAAGAAATCCGTGCCCGCTTCTGGGATGGCACGGGGCGCTCGATCTAGCATCTCGAACGGCGAACACTTCGCCGGCGTTTGAAGACGCCAAAGAAGAAGGAGACATCATGTCAGGACCATGTATTGTTGGATGGGGCCACACCGCCTTCGGAAAGCTGGCCGGCACGTCGCTCGAGGACATGATCGTCGAGGTGGCGCGGCAAGCGATGGAGGACGCAGAAGTCGCGCCTTCGGAGATCGACGAGATCGTACTTGGCAACTTCAATGCCGGCCTCGACGAGCAGGATTTTCCATCGTCACTCGTGCTTCAGGCGCACCCTGACCTGCGGTTCAAGCCCGCCACCCGAGTCGAGAACGCCTGCGCCAGCGGGTCCGCGGCCGTCTATCAGGGCCTGAAGTCGATCCGTGCGGGCGACGCGCGCATCGTGCTGGTTGTGGGCGCGGAAAAGATGACGCATCTGCCCGGCACAACGGTGCGCGACATTCTCGTGCGCGCGTCCTATCGAAAGGACGAGCACTACACAGCTGAGGGCGGCTTTGCCGAAGCCTGGGCGGACATTCAGAACGAATACGTCCGCTTGCATGGTCCCCAGGACGATGCATTGGCGCGGATCGCGGCCAAGAACCATTACAACGCCACCTTCAATCCATGGGCGCATATTCGGAAAGATCTTGGTTTCGAGTTCTGCCGCCACGTCAGCGAGCGCAACCCCATCGTGGCCGGGCCGATCAAGCGAAGCGACAGCTCGCTGGTGTCGGACGGCGCGGCAGCCATCATCTTGGCCAGTGAAGACGTTGCCCGAAGCAAGCACAAGGCCGTAGCCTTCAGGGCCGCCGCGCACGTCAGTGACTTCATGCCGACAGCGCGCCGCGACATGCCTGCCTTCGAATGCACGGCCACGGCATGGTCGCGCGCGTTCGAGCGGGCGGGAGCAATCGTGCACGACCTGGACTTCGCGGAGGTGCACGATTGCTTCACGATTGCGGAACTCCTCCAGTACGAGGCCATGGGGCTGACGCCCAAGGGAAAGGGTGCCACCGCCATCGACGAGGGCTGGGTCCTTCGTGATGGCCGCCTGCCGATCAACGTGTCGGGCGGCCTGAAAGCCAAGGGGCATCCGATCGGCGCCACGGGGGTGTCGATGCACGCGCTCGCCGCGATGCAATTGACGGGCACGGCGGGCAGCCTCCAGGTGCCCGGCGCCGGACTTGGCGCGATCAGCAATCTGGGCGGTTCGGCCTGTGTGACCTATGTCAGTATTCTGGAGCGGCTGGTGTGAGCACGGCGACGTGCCCGCCGCGCGATGCGTCCGCGAGCCTCGGCTCGCATCGGACGTAGCCGCGGCCGACACCGTCCTGTCGCCACTACCACTGGCTGGACATCACCAATGTCGCGCCGGCAGCCAACATGCCTCCGACGGCGTGCGCCACTGAGATCTCGACGCCCGGCACCTGTGCCGCAGCCGTGCCGCGGATCTGGCGAATGGACTCCAGCACCGCGAACATGCCATAGCGGCCCGAGTGCGTGTAGCTCAAGCCACCGCCATTGGTATTGAGCGGCAGCCTGCCACCCGGGGCCGTGTTCCTGGCACGGATGAACTCGGCACCTTCGCCCGGAGCGACGAAGCCCAGTGCTTCGAGGCCCATGATCGGCAGGTGCGCGAAGGCGTCATAGACCATCAGATGATCAACGTCCGACGGTTTGATTCCCGCGTCCTGGAAGGCGCGCGGGCCTGAACTCGTGAACGCCTTCGGAAAATCGTAGTTCGCCACCTGGCTGGGCAAGCCTGCGTCGTAGGCCTCGGCCGTTCCGAGAACGTACACTGGCTTGTTCGGAAAGTCCTTTGCCCTTTCCGCCTTGGTGACGATCAATGCGCCTCCCCCGTCCGTGACCAGGCAGCACTCGAGGCGATGGAGCGGATAGACGATCATGTCGGAGCGAAGAACGTCCTCGACCGTCAGCGGGTCCTTCTTGGCCGCGCGCGGATTCCTGGCTGCCCATTCGCGCTGAATGACGGGAACCGTTGCCAACAGCTCGGGTGTGATGCCATAGGTTTTCAAATAGCGGGTGATCGGCAGCGTGACCAGTGTCAGCGGGAGGGTGGCGCCGAACGGCAGTTCGAACTGGCGATTCAACTCGGTGAAGCCCATGTCGATGTAGCCCGCGCCCACCTTGGAACGGCCGCTTTCGCCGTGCGTGACGAGCACCGTCGTGCAGTAACCCGCCTCGATCGCCGCGATCGCATGCCGGACATGGATGAGGAACGAGCACCCGCCGGCCTCGCTGGCGTCGACCCACGCGGGCTCTATGCCCAGGTAGCCCGCCACGCCGATCGCCGGCTCGCCGCAGGTCGCGATGCCGTCAATGTCGCCCGGCTTCAGTCCGGCGTCGCGCATGGCGTTGATGGCTGCGTCCGCATGCAGTTGCAGCTGCGACATCTCGGGCACGCTCCCGATGCGTGACGTCTCGGCCGCCCCCACGATGGCCACACTGGGTTTCTTCGTCATGCCGAGACTCCTTCCCTGACCGGATAGGGTTCGAAAAGCGGCAACCAGATGTCGTCGCTCGCCTTCTTGAAGATGACCTTGAGCCGCATGTCCAGCTCCAGGGACTCGGGGCTCTGGGGACAATTCACGATGTTCGTCAGCATCTGCGGGCCCTCCTCAAGGCGCACCACCGCGATCGAATAAGGGGGCGTGAACCCCGGCACAGGCAAGTGGCTGATGACGTAGGTCAGAAGGGTCGCCACGCCCGAGGCGCTCACCACTTCGAGCTTGTCCGACAGGCAGTGCGGACAAAACGGGCGCGGCGGAAAGATGGCCTTGGCGCACGCCCGGCACTTTTGAAATCGAAGTTCCCCCGCTCTTGTGCCTTCCCAGAAGAACCGGGTCTCCGGCGTGGGTACGGGCAGGACGGGCGTGGGCGAGGAAGTAGGCATCGTTGGCAACCTGCATGAATGAATTGAAGCTATACCGACGCACCGCCGCTGACGAACAGCACTTGCCCGGTGATGAAGTCCGACTCCGGCGTGCACAGCAGATAGACGCCTCCGGCGGCATCCTCCGGTTCGCCCTGCCGGCCGAGTGCCGTCCGGCGGTTCATCTCCGCTAACCCGGCTTCGTCGAGTCCGACACGGAATTCGCGGTCTCCCACCCGCGTCACGTCCGGGCCCTCGGCGCCATGCACGCGCGTGAGGCGCGTACGGATCAGCCCGAACGCCACGCAGTTCACATTGACCCTGTAGCGGCCCCACTCCTTGGACAGGGACTTGGTGAGACCCACCACCGCGGCCTTCCCCGACGCATACGCCGCCTGTCCCGGAATGCCGCAGATTGCCATGGACGAGACGTTCACCACCTTGCGATGCACCGTGAGTCCGCGCTGGGCCTCGTCCTTGGCGGCGGATCTGATGAAACCGGAGGCGGCACGCAGGATCCTGAAGGGCGCGACCACATGGATGTCCAGCATGGCCTGGAAGTGATCGTCCGATGTGTTTTGAATGGACCGGTCCCATCCATACCCGGCGTTGTTGACCAAGATGTCGATGCCGCCGAAATTCGACAGCGTTGTGTTGACCAGCCTTTCGGCGAATCCGTTGGCGCAGACGTCGCCCACCACGGCAACGGCCTTCGCGCCCTGCGCGCGCAGATCGGCCACCGCCTGTTCTGCCTCCGCTTCATCGATGTCGTTGACGACGACCGACGCCCCCTCCTGCGCCAGCTTGCGGGCCACGGCAAGCCCGACGCCCCGGCCAGACCCGGTCACGATTGCAATCTTGTCGTTCAACTTGGTCATCGCTGGCTGCTCCTGAAGGGAGATGGTGTTGGGCGCTTGGGCGCCGGGAGTGGAACGAGGGCTTGCGCAGCCCCAGATACGTCGACGGGATTCGACCGTCGCCATCGGGAAGATCTATACGCGCAGATTTGCCGCCAAGGCCCGATTCCTGATTTCGCGTTCACGAAGCGTCCGTCTCTCGACCTTCCCGCTCGTGGTCACCGGCAGCGAATCGACGAACTCGATTTCGCTCGGGACGAAATGTTTTGCATGACCTTCCGCGACGTACGACTTCAAGCTCGCCTTCAAGGCCTCGCCGGCCAATGCCTCGTCCCTGGGTATGACGAAGGCCTTGATGATCTGACCGCGCAGAGCGTCCGGAACGCCGATCGCGACGGCCGCCGCCACCTCTGGATGAGAAGTGAGACAGCTCTCGATTTCCGCGGATCCGACCCGGTAGCCGGAGGTCTTGATGACATCGTCGTTCCGACCCGCGAACCAGAAGTAGCCTTCTTCGTCGACGCGCGCCAGATCGTTCGAATGGAACCACCCCCCCCGCATCTTTTCCGCCGTCGCCTGCGGGTTCTTCCAGTAATCGAGCAGCATCAACGGACTCGGCGCGCGCACGGTGATCTCGCCGATCTCTCCGACCGGCGTCGGCGAACCGTCGGCATTCTGGAGCATCACCGTCATGCCGGGAAACGGCTTGCCCAGAGAACCGTAGCGCGGACTGATCAGCTGCGGCAGATGCGCGAGCACCATGTTGCATTCGGTCTGTCCATACCCTTCGTTCGGCAGCACGCCGAACTCGTGGGACGACCAGTCGACCAGCTCCTGCGTGATCATCTCGCCGCCGCTGAAGAAAGATCGCAACTTGACCGAAGGCTTCTTTCGAACCTGCTGGAGCATGCGAAGCATGGTCGGGATCAGGAAGGCGTTGCGAACGCCATGGCGGCTCATCAGTGCGAAGGCATGCTCGGCATCGAAGCGGCTCTTGGGCCGGCACGCGACGATAGGCTTGCCGTGCCAGAGCGTGGGCAACAGCACGGCGATGATGCCAGCACCCCAGGACCAATCCGCCGGCGACCACATCACGTCGCCTTCCTGGCCGAAATTGTTGTGCAGCATGCTGAAGCCCGGAATGTTGGCCAGCAGGAAGCGATGAGCGTGCATCACGGCCTTGGGCGCCCCCGTGCTTCCGGACGTGTAGCAGATGTAGGCCACCTCTTCCGCGGCCGTGTCGACCGTCTGGAACTCATCGCTGGCTTCGAGCATTTTCTTGCCAAAGTCGATGGCGCCCGCCTCTTCGCCATCGACCAGGAAGATCGCCCTCAGGCTCTCGACCTTTGCCTTCAGATTGACAAGCTTCGGGTAGTTCTCCTTGTCGGCCACGATGACGCACACATCGGCGGCCGATGCGCGCTCGGAAATCGCGACCTCCCCGTACATGGTTGAAATCGGCACGAAGACCGCCCCCATCTTCATGCAGGCGACATATGTCAGCACCGCTTCGACAGATTGGCTCTGCATGATCATCACTTGATCGCCGCGTTTCACGCCGTAGGCCGCGAGCATGTTGGCCACCCGGCAGGCGGCGCGATCGAGCTGGCGGAAGTTGTAGCGCACGCTCTTTCCGTCCTCCGCCTCGAAGATCACCGCTGGCGCTTCGGGTGTGGCAATGGCATGCCTGTCGCACACCGCGGCGGCAAAATTCAGGCGGGTTGGAATCCGCCAATCGTTCCCGCTGATGATTTCGCTGATGCGGATGTCCGGTGTCATACGAGATCCTTGATCAAGGGTGAGCCAAGCTTATTGGTAAGACGCGGCGCCTCGCTTGAGAACCCACTTGCCGCCCTCGATCACCGACATGAACGACGAATACGAGCCGGCATGCTGCTGGGGGCCGAAGGTGAATGAAAGATTTCCGAACCTGTCTTTCTGGTCCTTGATCTGCTCCATCCCCTTGATGAAGCCTTCCGTCGTCAGCTTCGAGCCTGCGTTGGCGAGGCCGGTGACGACCAAGTCAGCAAACACATAACCCAGCACCGCGTTGGTATTGGGCTGCTCGCCGAACCGCTTGGCGTAGTCCTGTCGCCAGGCCATGCCTTCCTTGGAGGCATCGGACTCCACGAAGGAATGGAAGGAGACGAGCCCTTCGGTAGTGTTGCCCGGCACCGCGGCCGTGACATTGTTGTAGGCGGGGGTCGCCGATACGAAGTCCACATTCCAACCCATCTGCCTGGCCGTGGTGTAGATGGCAATGGTGTCGCGGATCACCGAGCCCAGCATGACGGCGTCGCAATTCGCCTCGCGCAAGCGGATAAGCTGTGCCGTGAAGTCCGTATCGGTGGGCCGGTGCTTGGTGTCGGCCACAACCGTCATGTTGTACTTCTTCAACTGCTCGTTCACGCCGTCGCGAAACTCCAGACCGGCGTCGTTGTCCATGTACATGAGGCAGATCTTGCTGTGCTTCTTCTCCTCCACGACGTACTTGGTGGCAAGGCGCATGTTGTCGTAGTAAGTCGACACCGCCCCCCACTTGTACGGGCTCAGCGGTTCCTGCAGGGATCTTGAGAATGCCATCGGGAACATGTTCGGCACTTCGGCCTTGAGTTGAATGTCATTCAATACGGCGTTGTTCATCGAGGTGCCTTGCGAGCCGATCATCAGGAACACGTCATCCCTGTTGATCAGCTTGTTGGCCGCCTGGAGCGCCTTCGGCACCTGGTACTGCATGTCCTCCACGATGTAGCGGATCTTGCGACCGTTGATGCCGCCCTTGGCGTTGACCTCCTCGAAACGCATTCGCATGCCGTTGACCGCCGGCACGCCGGCGCTGGCGGTAGGGCCGCTGAGATCCTGGTATGTTCCGATGCGTATTTCGTCGGCCGTGACTCCCCTGACAGCCTTCTGGGCGCCGGCCGCGAACGGCACGGCAATCAACATGCTGGACACGATGGCACTGATGATCAATCGCATGGGTATCTCCGATGTTTACTGGTTGAGCCCGAGGTATGCGGCGCGCACTTCAGGGCTCTTCAAGAGAAGTGCGCTTTTCCCTTCCGCAACTATTTGTCCTGCTTCCATGATGTAGGCATAGCTCGCCAAGCGGAGCGCACGCATGGCGTTCTGCTCCACGAGCAGGACGCTCACTTGCCGCTCCTCGTTGATCCGGGCGATGTTTCTGAAAATCTCGTCGACCAGTTGCGGGCTGAGGCCCAGGGACGGCTCATCGAGGAGGACCAACTCCGGATTGCTGATCAGCGCTCGCCCGATGACGAGCATCTGCTGCTCCCCGCCGGACAGCGATGAAGCCGCCTGGCGCTGGCGCTGTTCGAGTTTCGGAAAATACGAGAAGACCGCCTCCAGGTCGACTTGGGCGTGTTTGCGGCGGCCCGCGAAGGTGCCCATCATCAGATTGTGCAGAACGCTCAACGAAGGGAATATCTCCCGGCCCTCGGGGACATGCGCGATGCCCAGTCGAGCCGTTCCATCAGGCGAGAGTCCTTTGGTGCTGGCGCCGTTGAACTCGATTTCGCCTTCGGATCGGACCCAGTTGGAGATGGCTCGGAGAATGGTCGACTTTCCTGCGCCGTTCGCGCCCAGGATGGCGACCATTCCGCCCCGCGGCACCTCAATTGACACGCTTTCCACGGCCTTGGTCGTTCCGTAGTAAGCGGAGAGATTCCTGAGAGAAAGAATCCGCTCATTCATCGCGCGCGCTTCCCAGGTAGGCGGCGATCACTTCGGGATGCCGCAGCACCTCGTCAGGCTTGCCGACGGTGAGGCACTTGCCCCAGTTCATGACCAGGATCGCATCAGACACTTCGCGAACGAATTTCATGTCGTGTTCGATCAGGACGATGGATATGCCGAGCTTCTCTCGAACCGCCAGCAACCGCCTGGCCATGTCATTTGACTCCGTCGTGTTGAGTCCGGCGACGGGCTCATCCAGCAGCAGGACGCGCGGCTCGACTGAGAGTGCGCGGACCACCTCTAGCAGTTTTCGGTACCCATAGGGCAATTCGCCGACGAGTGCGTCCTGAATGCGGGCGAGCCCGAAATCCTTCAGGAGTCCAAGGACGAGATCTCTGTTGGCCTGCTCCCTGGCGGCCTTCGTGGGCCAAGCCAGCAACTCGGCCCAGAAGGTGGTGCCACGGTGCGTATGGCGACCTGCCAGGGCGTTGTCCGTGACGCTGAGTTGCTTGCAGAGCTCCAGGTTCTGGAAGGTGCGCGCCAGGCCGCGGGAGGCCAGCGTGTGCGCGGGGGCAGCCGTGATGTCCCGGCCTTCCAGCACGACGCGGCCGGCGTCGGCGTCATACATGCGGCTGATCATGTTGAGCACGGACGTCTTGCCGGCCCCGTTCGGTCCGACGATCGAGAATATCTGGCCGGGCCTGACGTCGAAGGACACGCCGGCAACGGCCTTCACGCCTCCGAAGCTCAGGTGAAGATCGCTGACCTCAAGCGCGTTCATGATGCCGTTCCCTTTCGCGCGAGACTTCTCAGCCGTCCCTCGATGCCCTCCGGTTCGAAGAGGATGACGAATACGAGAATGATCCCGAAGATGCCCGGCTCCAGCCCCGGCAGGTTGCCGATGCCTTGCGGCAGATAGTCGCGCAGCACCGCAATCCCCGCGGGCAGCAGGCCGACGAGGAAGGCGCCCACGATCGCGCCGCGCACGGAGCCCAGCCCGCCGACGACGATCATGAGAAACATCTCGATTGACATCGCTACGGTGAACACGTCGGGCGACAGGTAACTCACCCTGTGCGCGAAGAGCGCGCCCGCGACACCAGCGAAACCTGAGCTGAGCGCGAACGCCAAGGTCTTGTAGTAGGTGACGTTGATGCCGAGTGCGCGTGCAGCGGGCTCGCTCTCACGCAGCGTCATCCAGGCGCGGCCGGTGGCGGAATGAATGATGTTCCGTGCTAGCCATACGCATACCGCAAGTACGACGACGCACACGAAGTACAGGTTGGAACCCTGCGCGATGTCGAAGCCCAAGAATGGCGCCTTGGGCGTCAGGGCGCCCTGGACCCCGTTCGTGAAGGATTCCCAGCTGACGAACACATGCTCCACAATGGACGCGAACGCCAGGGTGCAAACCGCCAGGCTGTGCATCGGCATGCGCAGAACCGGGAAGGCGAAAAGAAAGCCGACGAAGGCCGTGACTAGGGTGGCGGTCACCATTGCAAGCGGCAGCGGGAGCCCTTGCCTCAGCAGATAGACATGGAGATAGGCTCCGATGCCGACGAACGCCGCATGCGCCAGCGACACCTGCCCCGCGACGCCGGACAACAATGTCAACCCGATCCCCGCAATGGCATAAATCAGGACGGTACTGAACGTGTCGATGTAATACGCATCCAGCAGCAGCGGCGCAAGCAAGGCCATCGCAAAGAATGCGACGCTTTGCAGACGTGAGCTCCAGAAGGCCTTGGTGCTCACCATTTTTTCAAGCTGCTCCATTCCGGCACCTACACCCTGCTGCGCGCCGATTGCGGGAAGAGTCCCTGTGGCCTGACGACTAGGACCGCGAACAGAAACACGAAGCCGGTCACCTCGTGCATGCCCGTTGGCAGATACCGGGCCGCGAATTGCTCTACGACGCCCATCATCAACGACGCGACCAGCGCACCCGAGATACTGCCGAATCCTCCCAGGATCGCCGCTGCGTAGGCCTTGAGGCCCAGCGCCCCCATGTTCACGTCAGCGAGCGCGATCGGAATGAACAGGATGCCGGCGATGGCCGACAACGCCGCCGAGGTTGCCCACGTGGCCGCGAAGACGCGCCTGACCCGGATCCCCATCAGATAAGCGGCAAATCGATTCTGCGCGGTCGCCTGCATCGCGATGCCGATCCGGGTGAAGCGGAAGAAGGAGTAGATCGAGCCGCACAGGACGGCGGTGCCCCCGATAACGGCAAGCCTGTCGCCGCTGACGACAGTGGATCCGATGTGGGCGACCTGACCGGAAAACGGCGTCAGCACTGCCAGCGGCTGATAGCCCCAGACAAGGCCGGCGCCAGAGCGCATCACGTAGCCGATCGCGATTGTCAGAATGACGGCAGTCAGGTGCGGCTTGCCGATGACGTGCCGCATCAGACCAAGTTCCAGCAGCCATCCGAAAATGCCCATCGAGATCGCAGCGAGAAGCACACCCACGATATAGGGCAATTTCAGGGTCGCGATGAACGTCACCCCGACCATGGCGCCCAGCATCATCAGGTCGCCCTGCGCGAAGTTGATGGTGTCGGTGGCTTTGTAGATGAGAACGAAGCCCAGCGCCACAATGGCGTAGATGCACCCTACCGTCAGCCCGCTGATGACCAGCGTGATCAGAGTCTGCATCTTGTCTCTCCTGATCGTGTAAGGCCAGGATGGAGACGGACGAGGGGCGATAACGCACGGACTGCGCCGCGCCAGGTCCGGGGTCCTCTACCGCGCGGCCAGGAATGCGTTGAGGCACCGGCCGCAGGATTCGCGCATGTAGCAATGAATGTCATTACACAGTTCGAACAGGGTACCGCGCACCCTGACGATCGTCTCCGTCTGTTCTCAGTTCTCGTACTCTACGCGCGGGCCGATATTTATGTCAATACATATTAACTATTCATATTGCTGAATATTAGTTGGTGAGACGGCAAACCCCTTGAGTGTGGAGCCCTTGGCGCATCGAGATCAACCCGTGCATAGATAATGTCGACTGCGGGCTGCGGTGTCGCAGCACCTCGCCGATCACGGCAAACGACTCCGCGAAGCATGTGCACGACCAGCCCGAACTGGTGCGAGCCACGGTGCCACCTCGACGCCGGCTCGCGCCAACGCGTAGATGTGGCTTCAAGACGTTCAACCTGAACCGTCCCGGATTTCGCGGTAGCCCCTTAGCTTGAGTCAGGCCGACATGGCCCGCTGCTCAATCTGACGATAGTAGTTGGCCCTCGAATTCCGCCGGCGGGACAGCCGGTGGGCTCGAGCAGCCGGTGGCAGTTGAACCAGGACACCCGCTCCAGGGTGGCCAGTTCCACGGCCTCCTTGGTCTTCCAAGGCGCATGGATCATCTCGACCTTGTACAAACCGTTGATCGTTTCGGCCAAGGCGTTGTCGTAGCTGTCGCCCTTTGTTGCCCACCAAGGGCTCGATGGCAGCCTCTGCCAAGCGCTCGCTGTAGCGAATGGACAGGTACTGCGACCCCCTGTCCAAGTGATGAATCAAGCTGCTGTCGCGCTCGGGTTTCCGCGAAGGTGTGCGCGCGAAGGCCGAGCGTCGGCCACCTCAAATTGGCCCAAGCTGATGGTTCTGCCGCCCGGCCGGCGGCCGCGTCAGTACGACTTTGGAAGCCCGAGGACCTTTTCCGCAATGAAGCAGCAGATCATCTGTTCGCTGACAGGAGCGATACGGATGATCATCGCTTCGCGGAGGTAGCGTTCGACGTGATATTCCTTGGCGTAGCCATAGCCGCCGTGCGTCAAAACGGCGGTCTCGCAGGCGCTCCAGCAGGCTTGCGCGGCAAGATACTTGGCGGTGTTGGCTTCAGTGCCACAGGGCTCGCTGGCATCGAACTGGCGCGCTGCCTGCAAGGCCATCAGGTTCGCGGCCTCGAGGTGCATCCAGCGTTCGGCCAGTGGATGCTGCACGCCTTGGTTCTTGCCGATCGGGCGGTAAGCTCTCCGGCCTGCTCTCGCAGGTGTGCATCGGACATCATCGTGGGCGTCGTGGAATCACTCGTGTTCATCGACGTTCTCCGGTCGGTCGTAGGAAGCCAGGTCGTGTGCGCGCACCGGGGCGTCACGGCGCGCGACGTGCTCGGGCAGCACCAGCGCCACCGGTGGTGGCCGGCCGCTGGCCTCGCGGGCGCGCTCCAGCGCCAGGCGCACGGCGTTGGGGTGTGGCACGTCGCGCTCGAGCGCATCGGTGATGGCCGCCTGCAGCGCGGCGGCGCCATAGCGCTCCAGCAGGCGCATCAGCGCGGCCGTGATCGAGCCCAGGTTGTGGCCTCGGATGCCGGCGCGCTTGAGCAGTTCGGCGCTGGCCGGAGCGGCGTGCGCCAGGCGGTCGCAGGCTCGATGCGCGCGGGCACCGCGCTTGTGATCGACCAGCGCCTGCACATGCGAGGTGTCCTCGATCTGTGCGCCGCGATCCCAACTGCGCGGGTGAGCGGCGAGCTCGCGCATGCCCTCGAAGATGCGAACCCGACGCTCGTCGGCCAGCACGCCCAGCGTGCGACGAACGTGCGTGTGCGGCACCGAGTAGTCGTTCAGGTCGAAGCGCACGTAGGGCGTCTTGCCGACCGAGACAGCCACGCGCTCGCCCAGCGGGTAGTCGCGCTCGGGCAGCGGCAGCAGACTCGCCCGCTCGGCCTGGAAGGCCTCGCGCACACTCAAGGCGCTGTCTTCGGGCCAGCGCCGGTCCAGGACCTGGCCTTCGCACCACAGGCGGGCCTGGGCGTTGAGGTCGTCCAAGCCGTTGAATGCCCGTGCGGCGAAGAAGCTCTCGCGTGCATACCGTATCGCGCGTTCCACGCGGCCCTTCTCGTTTCCGCGCGCCACCGCCACCGGGCGCGGCTCATAGCGGTAATGCGTGGCGAACTCCAGCAGCGCCGGGTTGAAGCGGATCGCGTCTCCCCGGCGCTCGAGCACGGCACTCTTGAGGTTGTCGTACAGAACCACCCGGCTGGACCCGCCCCATGAGGCGAACGCCTCGACGTGGCCACGCAGGAAGCTGTCCATGCGTGCGTCCAGGAAGAAGCGCAGGAAGATCGCGCGCGAGTAGCTCAGCACCATGACGAAGGCCATCAGCGGGCGTCTCGCACGTCCGACCTGCAGATGGCCGAAGTGCCCCCAGTCGACTTGAGCCTGTTCGCCCGGCAACGTGCGCAGCCGCAGATAAGCCTCGGCCACCGGCCGCGGACGCATGCCCGCAATGAGGTGACGGAAATGCTCGCCGCTGCCGACATAGCCCCGCTCGCTGACCATGGCGAACAGCCGCACGGCGCTCAGCACGGGGAACTGGGTCAGCGTCTGGAGGATGAACGCCCGGTACGGGTCGATGCGGCTCGGGCGCAACGGCGTCGACGGTGTCGGCAGGCCGCTCTGGGCGAGCACCCGGTGCACGGTGTCGCGATGCACGCCCAGCAACCGGGAGATGGTGCCCACGCGCCACTTCTCCACGTCATACAGGCGCAGGATTCGCGCGCCGACTTCAGGGGCTATGGTCATGGCGCGCGATGCGGGTGCCGGCCTGCCGGCCTTGACGCAGGAAGCCCTGACGCACCCAAGGCATCAGCGCCTGCTCGCAGCGTCGACAACGTAAGCCGGCAAGCGCCGCCTCCGTTTGTGTCACGCCAGCACGTGAGTCGGCCTCGTCGTGCCCGGGCGCCGTCGCGATGGCGGTGTCTGTGGTGATGTCCATGCATGCGACCAGTGAAGCATCGGTGGGGCTCACTCTGGAACCCTGATGCGTCACCATTTCTGCGTCGCTGCGGTGGCGAGCGCGCCACCGCCGTGCCCGTGCCGCGTGGGCCATGCGACCGCGACGGCTGCGCTGGTAGCGTCGTGCGGCCTCGCGTTGCGCACTCTCACGGGCTTGGCGTGAACAAGCCGCGTTGCAATAGCGCTGGCCACGATCGCAGTGACTGCACAGAAGCACCTGGTCGCGACAGCGCGCGCACAGGAACAGACGGGCGCCGCGTTCCATCCGCACCTCGAGGCGCTGCCAATGATGCTGGACGGACGCGTCCCAGCGCGCCACACTGTGGTGGCACCGCCTTTATCGGCACGGTGTAGGGCGCGGCGCGGTCTTCAAGCTTGCCGGCGTGATGGGACCGCTGCCGTACCCGCCTTCTTCGGCAACATCGTGTGTTGTACAGACCACGGCGTGCATGCGCCACAGGGCAGACGCGCAACGAACCCACGGCGCGAGCCCGCGAAGCTCACATCCCATCGACCTCCGCTGAATCTGGCTCCGGCCAGGAACGGGCTGGCCGCGCCTGCCTGGCCGCCCCTCCGGGGCGCCCAGGCAGGCAACAAGACCAATCACCAAAGGCATCGAGCACACAGCACTCGAACCTCAGGCAATCCAAAACGAAAAACGCTTCCTCACCGCCGAATAAACGCGGTTCCTGACCGCCGTTCACAGCGCTCGAATGGGCTCAACGGGCATCGGTACAACCCGCCGAGTGGGCCCGACGGCTTTGCTTTGTGCGCGGCTTCGCCCGCCATTGCAGCGCCACCGACAGCCGCACCGAGATACCGCCGCTCGGCCTGTTGCCACACCGATCGACGCGCGCCAGGCCGCACCTGTACACCGAGGACGAGATCAGGCGGCTGCTGGATGCGGTATTGGACCTCCCCGTGGCCTGGCCGTCGACATCGCTGCGGCCATGGGTGTTCCACGGCCTGCTCGGCCTGCTCAGCGTGACGGGCCTGCGCCTGTCCGAAGCGCTGAACCTCGAACTTGCCGACGTCGACGTTGATCAGGCGGTCTTGACGATCCGCGGCGCCAAGTTCGGCCAGTGGCGGCTGGTGCCGATCCACCCGTCTACCAGCGCGGTCTTGGCCGACTACCTCAAGCGACGCGAACAATTCTTCCGCCACCCGGTCTCCTCCTACCTGTTCGTCTCGCGCCGCGGCACTCGCCTCGACGTCGGCCATGTCCATCGGACCTTCTACACGTTGTCGCGTAGAACGGGCTTGCGCGAGGTGGGCGCGAGCAAGGGGCCGCGGCTGCATGACTTCCGCCATCGATTCGCCGTTCAGACGCTGACGCGCTGGTACCTGTCAGGCAAGGACCCTGGACGCGAGATGCCGCTGCTCTCGACTTACCTCGGGCATGTATGCGTTGCAGGCACTTACTGGTACCTGAGCGGCAACCCTGAACTGATGGCACAGGCGATGGCTCGACTGGAGCGACGCTGGGGAGAATCGTCATGAGTGGTCAACCCAACTTCGGTGCTCTTCTGGAGCGGTTCTTCACCCAGCGCCTGATGCAGCAGCGTCGGGCCAGTGTGCACACGATCGCGTCATACCGCGACACCTTCAAGATGCTGCTGCAATTCGTCCACAAGCGCTTGGGCAAGGCGCCCTCGGCACTGGCGCTGGCCGACATTGATGCGCCGCTGCTGATGACCTTCCTCGACGAGATGGAGCGGGTACGCGGCATCACCGCTCGCACGCGCAACCTGCGGCTGACGGCCGTGCACTCGTTCTTCCGCTTTGCGGCATTCGAGGCGCCGACGCACTCGGCGCAGATCCAGCGCGTGCTGGCCATTCCGGCCAAGCGGTTCACGCGCACCTTGGTGCCATTCCTCAATCGGCTGGAGGTCGACGCGCTGCTGGCGGCGCCGGATCAACAGAGCTGGTCGGGTCGCCGCGATCACGCATTGCTGCTGTTGGCGGTGCAGACCGGCTTGAGGCTGTCAGAGCTAACAAGCCTGCGGCATGAAGACTTGCAGCTCGGCGTTGGTGCCCACGTCCGCGTCATCGGCAAGGGACGCAAGGAGCGGTGCACGCCATTGAGCAAGAACACGCGCGCCGTGCTGGCCGCGTGGGCGCGAGAGCCGCCATTGGACGGGAACCAGCCGCTGTTCCCCAACGCACGCGGCGGCAAGCTGAGTTCTCACGGCGTGCACTACTTGCTGAGCAAGCACGTCGCGACGGCCGCTGCACAGTGTCCGTCGTTGAAGAACAAACGTGTAAGCCCGCACGTGCTGCGCCACACGACGGCAATGGACCTTCTTCAAGAGGGCGTTGATCAACCGACGATCGCGCTCTGGCTCGGGCATGAGTCGATCGAGACGACGCAAATCTATCTCGACGCCAATCTCGCAATTAAGCAGGCGGTGCTCGACAAGACAACGCCGCCGGAAGGCAAGCCCGGTCGGTATCGGCCCGATGACCGACTGCTGGCCTTCCTGAAGAGCTTGTAGCGCGCCCTCCTATGTCCCGCGGTGCGATCCGCTCGCCACAGGTGCGGCGCACGGGCCCCGGGACATAGTCCGGCGCGGGAGATAGTCCAGCCGCTTATGGCCCAGTAGCACCTGGATGACGCGGATGTCGACCTTGCGTTCCAGCAGGTGCGTGGCGAAGCTGTGGCGCAGCGTGTGCGGAGATACGCGCTTGTCGATGCCGGCCGCCTCGGCTGCAGCGTGCACGGCGCGGTTGAGTTGGCGCGCGGTAAGAGGATCCGTCGGGTTCATGCCGGGGAACAGCCACCCCCCGGGCAGCATGCGACCTTGGGCGTGGCCGATACGCCACCACGTGCGAAGGCGCTGCAGCAGCACTGGGCTGAGCATGGCGTAGCGGTCCTTGCGGCCCTTGCCTTGTTCCACCCGAAGCGTCATGCGCTGGCTGTCCACGTCGGTGACCTTCAGGCCGATGACTTCGCTGGCGCGAAGGCCTGCGCCATATGCCACTGACAGCGCCGCCTGATGCTTGACGTTGCGCGCCGCGGCAATCAGCCGCGCGACCTCGAGTGGGCTGAGCACCACCGGCAGGGTGCGCGGCAACTTGACCGGTTGCATCTTGGCCATCAGTTCGAGGCGGCCTACGGTGATGTCGAAGAAAAAGCGCAGGCCGGTCAGCGTTGCGTTGAGCGTGATGGGTGAAGTGCCCGAGTCGACCAGGTGCAGTTGGAAGTTGCGCAGGTCCTCCACGGTAGCCGTGTCACGCGGGCGGTGAAGATATGCCGCAAGCTTGCGCACGGCGCGCACATAGGCCTCCTGGGTCCGAGGCTCCAGCTTGCGCATGCGCATGTCCTCGAGCATGCGTTGACGCAACGGGTTGACCGTCGAGATGATCGTGTCCATGGTTGATGCTCTCCGTCGAAAACGAGGCGGGATTGCCTCGCTGTCAACGGTGGCAGCAACTCACGAAATGAAACACCCGGCCTGGCGCGGAGCGCCTACCGCGAGAGCGGTTTAGTCCAAAGACTGATTGCAGCCGCTCGGCCTTCGCGGGTTGGACGTCCGCAATCTCCGCCAGCAGACATCGCGCCAGACTCGCGGCGTTGCGCCTGCCACCCGCTACTTCTTCTTCGATCTCGAGTGGAACCTCAGCACGCCGTCCAGCTCCTTCAGTCCGTCATCGTCTTCTTGCGTCGGTGTGCCGCTCCAGTTTTTGACGGGCTCGTCCGGTCCACTGTCCTGCTCGAACCAGATCAAGGAAAACGTCTCCTCGAAAGTGGGGTAGTGCTTCGCCAGCTCTGTCAGCTCGTAGCCCTTCGGCCAGTCCCGAAACCATACATCTTGCGAGACGCGTGAGTCTTCGCCTGACCACTCACCACCCTGAATCAGTCTAAGGGCGACCGATTCGTGAGGAATCGGGGAGCGCATCTCGACCCACGCGTTAAGGTCCCGAAGTGCCTTCGACCGTGAGGCGTACCGGACGACCGTCGAGTTCATGAAGACGAACGCGCACGGGTAGTCCGTCACGGCGGCAAGACGTGAAGCGCACGCGGCAAAGGAAGCGCCATACTTCGCGCGCAACCGCTCGACCAAGTCGAACGATGGTTCCTCCTGGTCAACGTCGAGCTTGAAGACATCGAATGGCATCAGCAGCTCGGAAGCGAAGATGTCGCAGGCGATTTCGTTGTCTTCACGCTTCGCGTAAGACCAGGAGGGCGTTTCCTGGTGATTCGAAGCGAGCCCTAGGACGAGGTGTGCCACTTCGTGGCACACCGAAAATCGCTGGCGTTCGCGGCGCTCCACCTCGTTGATGACGATCGTGGACTTCCCGTTTCGTCGCGTGAGTGTGTAGCCAGATTCGCCGTCGCCCATTTCTTCATAGGTGATCTTGGCGTCCACCTTCCGCGTGTATACCGACAGATCCTGGTCGATGTTGGATAGATCCAAACCGCGCATGAACTGGCGCGCTTTCGACCTGATGGACACCTCGTCGATCATGCGTCGTCTTCCAGCGCCCTGCGGACTCGCGCTTCCAACGCCTGCATGTCCGGTCGCCCGCTCCCACGGTTCCTCATGGTGGCGCCCATCTCGAACATCTCCGCGGTCATGTCGGTCTGAAGCACGTGCTCTACCCAGTCGGGGTTCACGTCGTTGCTCATCATGAATTGAGCCATCTCCACCTCTCGTGGCTTGGCTTTGAGCACGCGCAGCAGTCGCGCGAGTAGCTCCTCGGAAGGGGACTGCTTTTCCCCTGTTTCCAATCGGTAGACATACGTGTGATCGACGTCTGCGAGCTGCCCCAGCTCGCGCGACGAGAGCTCGCGGGCTTCGCGCAACTTGCGCAAGAGTGTCCCCAGGCCGGACTTCGTGATCAAAAACATTCCCTTCCGATTGAAATCAGCATAAACTGTTGCCTGCGCAGGCAACAGATGCGAAATTTATCTGGGCGACACACCTCTCAGACAGATCGGATGATGTTGCTTACGCAGACAGTATCCGACTATGCCACCCGGCTCTTGCGACTGCAAGCGCGCACTTCGAAAGGACGATTTCATGGCGAAGAACAAGCCCATCGGCGACAACGCCCGGGTCGGAGCGGTCCGGGACCGCTCGCAAGTCTTCAACCCCCAGACGCAGGTCTGGACGAAGCGCGATACCTCGAACGGCCGCTTCATGGATCAGAAGGCTGACGGCGACCCGTTCAAGGGCGTTCGCAAGGAAAAACCTGTGAAGTAAACGCGGTGGGTCAGGCCGCCGCGTGCGGTCTCCCGCCCACCCACCGGAGATGTGCATGCACCGCGACCTTCCCATCAACCCTGTGCGCCGCCGCTTCTCGGCCGGCGCGTCTGCCAAGTTTGTCTTCCTGGCCGAAGCCATCGGCCGCGTCTACGAGCCGACGCAGACGCAGCTCAGCGATCTCGACCGCGCTTACCAGAGCACCGGCGAGTACCTAGCCGCCTGCGCGGAGTTCGAGGGACTTCTATATCGGGTGCACGCGTACGGCTCGCGACAACTCGGCACGATGGTGCGACCGATGGATCCGCTGCGGGAGGGGTACGACGTCGATCTGGCTGCCTGCCTCGCACGCGAGGGGCTTCTGCGCTACGGTGGTCCCGGCGGGCCCGCGCGTCTCATCGAACACATGTACGTTGCGCTGAAGCGCTACGCCGATCGTCACGACCTGAAGCTCGCGCGCAACGACCGGTGCGTGACGATGACCTACGCCGGCGGGATGAAGGCTGACTTCTCATCCATCATCGACGATCCGTCCCAAGTCGTCCTGTACGGTGACACCCACGGGCGCATTCCCGACCGCGACCTGCAGCGCTACCTTTCCACGAACCCGCGCGGCTATTGTCAGGCTTTCGACAAGGCCGCTCTTATCGCGCCGACGTTCGAAGGCAGGGCAGCGCTCAACGCCACATTCGACTCGATGCGCAAGTCGGAGCTCATCCCGCTGCCTGATGCCGACGAGGTGTTCGCCAGGCTGCTCTCGCGGCTGGTCCAACTCACCAAGATCAATCGCAACATCGCGTTCGGTGCACCTCGAGACGGCGCAAACCTCGCGCCGTCTTCCAGCATCTTGACCACGCTGGTCGCGAACGCCTACGCGATCGAGGCGCCGAAGCCGCACGATGGCCCTATGGATCTGCTGCTCGATATCGTTCAGCTGATGCCAACGCTCATCAAGCGCTTCCCGATGCCCGACGGCAGCGAATTCTGGTACCTGGACAACCCCACCGCGCAGAACGACAACTTGGCCGCCTGCATGGACACTCAGGCCAAGCAGAAGGCATTCGATGCCTGGCACGAGCGACTAGTGATGGACCTCAACGCTCTCGTCGACGCCATCGACCAAGGTGCCGGCATGGATGTCGTCGCTCGTGCTGTCGAGCGGGTCTTCGGTCCTCGGGCGCAGGCGGCCGTGCTCGAGAACAACGCGCAGCGACGCGAAGCCAATCGATCGGCCGGCCGAGGAATTTTGGTTCTCGGATCCGGTGCCGGAGTGACGATGGCCGCGCGCGCCCACACCAACTACGGTGACTGAATGCGCATGGTGCCGCCCGTCCGGGTTCCTACGCTTGCGCAGCGTGCGATGGAACTGCGTGCGCTGAACTTTCCCGATGCGCGCGTGCGACTCCTCCAGGGGCGTGAGCTTCGCTTCGATTTCTCGATAGCGCCGACAGTGTTCGCACGTCTCTACCGGTGCACGTTGCTGCTGACGCCAGCGAGGTCCCCGGTGATGTTCGTCGTGAAGCCAGACTTGTGCGCACTGGCCGACGGGCGGCCCTTGCCGCACGTCTATCACCACGACGGTCCGGGCACCTGCTTGTGCCTGTGGTTGCCGCGCAAGAAGGAGTGGGTTCCGCAGATGGGGCTGCTAGAGACCTACTTGGCCTGGACCGGCGAGTGGCTGAACTATTTCGAAGAATGGCTCGCCACGGGCGAGTGGGCGGGCGGCGGAGAACACCCGCCGCCGCGAAAAAAGCGGCGGCGCGAAACAACCGGAGCAGTCAATCCATGAGCACTATCGCCGAACGGCAACTCCGACCGGAGATGCTTAGCCTCGTGCGGGCGCGAACGTTGGTCTACCGACGTGCCAAGCATTGCCAAGCAGTTGTCCTGGGGCTGAACTTGACGCTGCCGGTCGCGTCGGCAATCGCGGCGGCGCTGATGCCTACGGCGCGCCCGGCGATCGCGCTGGTCGCGGTCATCCTGGGCATCTTCGACTTAACCGCGATCGAAGGCTGGATCAAGTCGCGTCTAAAGGTCGGAGCGAGGCTGCAAGAAGAGTTCGACTGCGAGGTTCTCGACATCGACTGGAATGCGTTTGTTGCGGGCGCCAAGGTCGACGCCGAAGAGACCTTCGAGGATGGGCGGTGTACGTTAGACGCCGACGGCGAGAAACGACTGCGCGACTGGTATCCGACCAGCGTGGCAGACGTCCCCGTTGAAGTCGGCCGGCTGATCTGCCAACGCGAGAACTTGGTCTACGACAGCGACCTGCGCCTGGCTTATCGCAGGCTGTTGTTCTGGTTCATCGTTGCCTTCGTGGTTGTGGCGAGCGGGGTGAGCCTGGCCATCAACCTCTCGTTCATATCGTTTGTGCTTGCGTCGGTGCCGGCGGCTCCAGCCTTGACCTGGGCGCTGCGCGAGCGCTGGAGGCAGGGCGACACCATCGAGACGTTGGCCCGCCTGAAGGCCGAGTCCGAGAAGCTCTTGATGGCGGCCATCACCGGCATCGACTCCGTCGAGGGACGGCGTCGTTCCCGCGAACTGCAGGACGCCATCTTCGGCCACAGGGCGACGGGCTCGCTCGTTTTCGAGTGGCTATACAACCGCGTGCGTCCACGTCTTGAGTCGAAGCTGATTCACGGCGCGGAACACTGGGTGAACCTATACAAGAAGGCCGTAACATGAGAGTGAGCGTGCCGCCACAGTTCAACCTTCTTGCCTTGGGCGCAAGAATTCAGCCGCAGGGCGGCGAACTGCTCGCGGCGCGAGCTCACCGGATGTCGAGTCGCGCGCGCCTGGAGAAGTCGTTTTCGGTCAGCGGCGTCCGACCCATTGGCAGCCACGCACGTGGGACAGCCATCCGTTGGTACAGCGACCTGGACACGATGGTGATCATGCGCAAGGCCGAGGTGATGCGGAGCGGCAAGCTGGTCTCGTCGGACACGCTGCTACGTAGAATCCTCGACGACCTCGGTGAACGCTATCCTGCTTCGACGGTGTACAAGGACGGCCTGGCGGCAGTCATCGAGTTCGGTGGCAGCAAGCAAAGCCTTGACATCGTGCCGGGCATCTTCGTCCGATTCAATGCTGGCCGGCCAGTGTTCTTGATTCCAGACGGCATGGGTGGTTGGTTCGAAAGCAGCCCTCAGGTGCACGATCGCTACTTCGAGCAAGCTCACGAACGCAGTGGCAACAAGCTTGCGAAGGTCTCGCAACTGCTGAAGTGGTGGAAGCATGCGCGCACGCCTTCGCTGCCAATCCACAGCTTCTACATCGACATGGTCCTTGCGTCTTGCGGCATCTGCCTGCCGGCAAAAACGTACGCGAGCTGCCTGCGAGACTTCTACCGTGTGCTCAAGGATGGCAGCTGCGGAGCGCTAACGGACCCGTGTGGGATCGCCGGTGACATTCGATCCACGGACACTGAGGTGCAACGTCAGTTCCTACTCAAGGCGGCTGAGTACGCCGCCTTCCACGCGGACGTTGCTCTTGCCGCAGAGGCGCGCCGGGACTTCGAGGAAGCCAATCGGCAGTGGGGCCTCGTCTTCAATGGTGAGTACTAGAGCGTTCTGGGTTGGCGAATGCGGTTCGTTCGTGCGCAGGGCCGATTGCGGCCCATTGACCTTGCCTGCCTCTGGATCGCTTCACAGCAGGTTGCGGACGAAGCTCTGCGAGGTCGCGTGCTAGCAGGATGCGGAAATACTCCCCTCCAAAGCGAGGCATCTTCTTCGGCGAAGGTCCGCTTTTCACATGGTGCAGTGAGCGGCGATTTTGGGAGCCGTTTCCGCTGATTTGAGGGTGTTTTGCAAGCCTCTGATGGCCTCAGAGCCCCTGCGGACGGATTTGCCCCAACGAGCGCATGCGCGTCAAGTTGTACGCCGTCATCGTCAGCACGAACAGGTGGTCCACGCGCTTGAGTCCACGCACCATCACCTGACGAATTCCGCCCACCGTCTTGGCCCAGCCAAAGCCCTGCTCGATGAGCTTGCGTTTGCGCTGCGACAACGCATAGCCCTCGCTCGCAGCGATGGCATCGGGCACTGCTGAGCGCCGCCCGGAAGTGTTCTGGGCCACGTGCGGTATCACGCCCATGTCCTGGCACGCCTGGACGAACTCCTGCGCGTCGTACCCCTTGTCCGCACCGAGCGTGACCGCGGCATCCGGACTCGCGGTGGCCTGACGGGCGTCCCTGATCATGACCTTGGCCGCTTCGCGTTCGGCAAAGCCATCGGCTTGTGTGACCATCGCGTTAGCGATCAGGCCGTGGCGGTTGTCCGAGAGGGTATGGCCCATGTAGCGCAACTCGCTGGCGGTCTTGCCCTTGCGGTACAGCCGCGCATCGCCATCGGTGCGCGAGGCGTGGGTG